>CAJXOS010000035.1 GCA_913057725.1 uncultured Lewinella sp. | reverse complement strand
ATTGATACCTCTCAAAATCGCCACGGACTATTGTACTGGAGGAAGTCAGCAAAATCAAAAAGCAGATTGATCGTAAGAATAACACGTCTTTTTCAGGGCTTCAGACAGCTGTACTTGTTGTTGCAACACTGTTTTTTCTAGGACGTTACATTTACTATCATTATTTCAAAAGTAGTAACGTTAAGCAGATTGTTAATATCATCAACGAGCAAACGCCGATTGATACTTCTTTCTCAGTTCTTATTTTTCCATTTCAGACGAGCGTAAATCCAATTAATAGAGAGGACGCCCCGATTCATCTCCGACTAATGTCAGAGCTAGAGGAGCGTAACAATATTGATGTAGAAATTGCTGAGTTATTTCATGAAAATTGGATGCCCTCCTTTTCTCAGGCGGATTCAATCGGCCGGAAAAAGGAAGTTGACCTCGTTCTTTGGGGAGAAGTGGCCTACGCTGCTGACGAAGGCAACAAGATTTATCTAAATATCAAGTACCAAGCTACCTCCGACTATGCCCGTCGTGAGAACCTAGGTGGATTAAAACAGGGCCAAACGGAACTGCAGCCATTTGACTATTCAGATCTTCTGCTTTCGGGTACACTGCTTTTACCGATTCAATATGTTATTGATTGGGCGGTAGGGAACAAGAGTTCTAAGCAACGGCTTTGGGGAAAAGCGGCAAAAGATTTCACCCGCGTTTATGAAGCGTTGGATCAACAGGATTCATTAATGGAAATATCTCTGCTGCGTACGATCGCAGCAATGCATATGAATAACCAAAAATTCATTCAAGCTCGCGCTGTACTCCATGAAGCAATGCATCTTGAAACAAAACGTGCAGATGTCTTTAACCAAATGGGGATGTCCTTTGTCATGGAGAAACAACATTTAGACTCTGCACTCCTTTACTTAGATTCCGCAATTGTACTGGACCCTACCAATCATGTTTATTTTGGTGGTCGATCATCAGCTTACAGTGCCTTGAATCGACATAGTCTTGCTATCGAGGACCTAAAGAAAGAGCTAGAACTTGCTCCCGAATTTTTTATTGCTCAAGGGAATCTCGCAAATAGCTACGATGTAACTGGACGTTTTGACGAAGCATTGATAGAACTTGATTTGGCCATTGCAAAAGCAGAGGCAGCCGGAAACAATAACTTCATCTGTTCGATGTACCATTGTCGAAAGGCCAATATTCTTATCAAGAAGCACGAACGTAAGTTACCTGTGACGGGAAGCACTGTTGATAAACGTAAATTGATTACCAACCTTGGTCTAGCTAAAATTGAGTTAGATAAAGCGGAAAAACTCCAAAATGGGCCATTTTATTATACTGTTTTAGGTTACTATTTGCAAGTAGCAGGTAAACAGAGGGAGGCTATTGGCGCCTATCAAATTGCAGATACGATTTACGCAATCAAAGGAGAAGAGACTAGAAGAGCGTCGGCTCTCAATGGGATTGCAACAGTTTACTATAATGAAGGATATTTAGAAGAGGCCCTAAAAGAATACAATCGCGCAATTGCTTTTGATCCGGATAATCAGGTGATTAGGAATAACAGGGAGAACCTCTACCGGAAGATGAGAGAACAATAAGGCTCTATTAGATTATGAGAGATGCCCTCTTCAGTAACTGAATACTTGGCCGCCTTGCTTATTGTAGTTGACAGGTTAACATTTCAAGAACAAATTAAGCGGAACATCAGTACCACTAACGCAAAGAAAAAATGCTCAACGACTCAACCATTCAAAACTGGCAAAGCACCGGCACCTACCTCCAGTCCACCAAAGGAGGTGGAATGAAAGTCTTTGTCCGGGAAGTTGGAAATCGGACGGCCACACCGGAGCAAACGCTGCTGGTCTTACACGGATTTCCGGAGAGTTCCTTGTCCTTTCATCGGGTATTGGAGGGGCTGGCAGAGCGCTTTGATCGAGTGGTGCTCTTTGATTTTCCGGGCTATGGGTTTAGTGATAAGCCGCAACAGGGGTATTCGTATTCTTTGCTGGAACAAGCGGATGTAGCCTTGGAAGTGTGGCAACAGCTAGGTGTAACAGGTGGGCATCTGCTGTCGCATGATATGGGGGATAGTGTGGCTACGGAGCTGGTGGCGCGGGAGGTGGAGCAAGCACTGCCGCAGTGGTTTTCTGCTGGATTTAAAAGTTATACCCTGACGAATGGGAGTGTGGTACTGGGTTTGGCGGATTTGCGGATCATTCAAAAATTGCTACTTGGCCCGTTGGGGAAATGGGTGGCTAAGCTCTCGACTAGGACTATTTTTCATCATCAAATTCGGTCGGCGCACGGGGAGGCTCCTTTGGAGGAGGCGGAGATTGAGCGACTGTGGAATATGAATCTTCATAAACAGGGGCGTGAGGCTACGCACCTGACAATCAAATACCTGTTGGATAGAAGGCGCTATGAGGCCAGCCGGTGGTTACCGGCATTGAGCAAAACGGAGGTTCCGATCCATATTTGCTGGGGAGACAAGGACCATGTGGCCAGGGTAGAGATAGCCCATTATCTGAAACAGGAGGTATGCCCGAAAGCGGAGTTGACACTGATGGAAGGTGCGGGGCATTTTTGTCAGTTGGGCGCTCCGGAGATTTGGCTTCGGTCCATTCTTACGTATTATGAGCGGTTTGGTGCTTAGCATTATCTAGCTGCGGTAAGTGCGAACAGCTTGCTGTGAGCTCGGCGCGCGGAGCGGGCAAGGACTAAGGATAGAAGGGCCGACGAGAGGAGCGCCTGGATAGCCTGACACCGGCGCAAGGGGCGCTGGGTGGAGGCCCCTGATAGCGGAACCAGATGACTCAACACCACCGGGCCTAAAGCAGCTCGTTGAGAATGGGTACATTAGCAGTGCCAGCAAAATCTGACATACGGTCTATATAAGTTCGTTCGTAGCGCCGTATTTTTGCGTACCTACTAACTGAGAGTTGCTAAGCATAGCATCTCTAATGATCACACGCGTTAAATAAAATAGATATGCTAAAGAAAGTACTCTTATGGGTTGTAGCCGTTTTTTGGCTTTAGCGGCCATGATTTATCAACGGAGCACCGGACCTACCTACGAGTATAAAGGATATTTGGAGCAGGGCGGAGAGGAACACAAATACGAACTGATCCGTACCCATGAAACGACTGGCGGGGCCAATGTGACCATGCCGTACTTTGAGGGGGCGGATTATCAGGCGACCCTGAACTATAAGCGCTACCAGACGCAGGATGAGATTACTAGCGTTGACTTTGCGCTGAATGCTGATAAGGAATACGTCGCTCAGTTGCCAGTGCAACCGGCTGCCGGTAAGATGGAGTACTACATCACGGGAACGGTTGATGGAAAGGCCTTTGAGATACCCGCTGCGGGCGAGGATAGAATTGTACTGCGCTACAAAGACCCCGTGCCGGATTTGATTTTGATTCCGCACGTGATTATGATGATCATTGTGATCATCTTTGGTATTCGGGCAGGTTTGAGCGCCATCTTTGAACCCGGTACTATGCGCCGGTGGACGGTAGTGGCTTTTGGAGCTATGACGCTGGGTGGGATGATCTTAGGCCCGCTGGTACAAAAGAGCGCCTTTGGGGAATATTGGACGGGTTTTCCCTTCGGTGGTGACTTCACGGACAACAAGATGCTCATCATGTGGGTGAGCTGGGCACTGGCCCTAGCGGTGATTGGATTTAAACCTAAGAAGAATGAGAACATCAGTAGAGCCGCGGTAGTGACGGCGGCGGTGGTGATGACGGTGGTCTACTTGATTCCGCACAGCCTGGGCGGATCGACGTTGGACTACGAGCAGGTGGATAAGGGAATAGACCCGAAGGAAGCAATCACTACGGGAGCTGAAGAAGAATAATCGTACCGACTACTGATGATTGCCAACTGGATACATATAGTGATAGTACACCTTGCCGTGATTGGTACACCCTGGCTCGCATACCGGGCTTGGGTGTATCGGCAAGAACCTCTAGACACTAAGCCCTGGAAGGGGACCTACAGTGTCTTGCTAATACTGACGGCCATTACGGGGATTGCCTACTTCACTGGCCCCGAAGCTTCGGAATGGACGAAGCAGGTGCTAACTGACTTTCCGCAAGATCAAGTGGAAGACCATGCACTTTGGGGCAGGATTGCCTTTGTGATTCAAGGCCTTACCGGACTTCTAGCCGTGATGGGCTGGACCAGCATACTGCAGGAGGAAAAACCGGACCGCAGAATAGCGAGTATTCTGATGGTCTTGCTGGTGGTCAATACACTGGTGATTCTCTACACAGCCCATCAGGGCGGGTTAATTCGGCGAATGGATTTGATGTAGGGGCACGTACTGAGATCTCAATACACCCGTATGAGGAAGGCCATTACTGTTGAAGTAATGGCCTTTTTTCATACCTGGTATTTAGCGAAATGTGACGATCTTTCACATTTCACAAACGAAAAAAGACCATTGCCTACTGGCAATAGTCTTTCTCTTTCGTCGGGATGACAAGATTTGAACTTGCGACCTCTGGTCCCCCAGACCAGCACTCTAACCGAGCTGAGCTACATCCCGATTGCAAGCTTGATTTAGCTTACTTGCGGACCGCAAAGAAATAAACTTTTTGCCAAGCGTGCAAACTAAGATAATCAAAATCCTACGCAGGGTTTTACCTTAGTTTTTCGACTCTGTAGCTCTACTTAGTAGCGGGTCGGCACGGAAGGTGATTTGTCCACTCGTTTGTAGTTCCCCATACTGGATCGTAATGTCATAAGTGCCGGGAAGCGCTTCCTCATAGCGAGGTTTTGAACCCATTGGATAGCCATATCTGCCGATCATTGGCGCTACTTTATCGTACAGTTCACGATGCTTTTCGGTACTGTAGTTTGTCCGTAGTTCTACAAAGTCTTTGTAGGCTTGTTGTAGGCTTAAGCGTAAGTCTGTGTTCTGGGTTTCTTTTTGAATCCTATTGAGGGTACTTAGCGTTGTGCTGATCTTGTCCGATTGATCTTCAGTCGGTGGAAACGCTCCATTCCAGTATAATCGATTGATACCCGGACAAGTGCCCGCCATGAGTTCCACTTCTCGACCGCCTTCTTGTGTAATGGTGTAGGTGATGGAGTCGCCGGCAAGATCTGGATTGAGCCAGAATTGGAATTGCATTCCTCTGGCTGGGTTTTGACCTCGAAACTCAAAGTCTACTTGCTTACGGCCGGTATTGATTACCTGCCAGCGTGTAGAAGTTTTGCTCGGGAGGAAAGCCAGATCTTCCGTTACCGGAGATTGGGCCATACGCAGGGCACTGATGTCGTCCATGATCCAAATACTGCGACCGTGGGTGCCAGCGACCAAGTCGCCTTCCCGTGGGTGAATGATCAGATCATGAATGGCGACCTTCGGCATATTGGTGTAGAGAGGGAACCAAGTTTGGCCTCGATCAAGACTTGCATGGACGCCGATTTCCGTTCCGACGAAAAGTAGGTCTTCTACTTCGTGATCTTCACGAATGACGTAGGTGCTCCATGCTGTTGGCAAACTACTGTCCAGGCGACTCCATGTCTTTCCGTAATCTTCTGTGACCAGCACATAAGGGCGCATATCATCGTAGCGGTGGTGGTCTAGGGTTACATAGCAACGTCCAGCTACGTGCTTAGATGGTTCCACGCGACTTACCCAGGCTGTACCTCCATATTCTTTACCCGGAGCTGCATCCATGCGAGGTACATCAGGCAAGTTGATGCCGACTTCTTCCCAGCTATCTCCGCCATCACGAGTGACGTGCAGGTAACCGTCGTCGGTACCGACCCAAATCTCTTGCTCGTCCAGAGGCGATTCTGCTACGGTGATGATGGTATAGTGGTTTTCCCCACCCGTTACACTACGCGTGAGATATCCACTTTGACTTGGATTGCGATAGCGAGGGTCATTGCCTGTTAAATCAGGACTTATGATTTTCCAGCTTACGCCTTTGTCTTCGGAACGGAAAAGGTGGCTTCCGCCGAAATACACGCGGTCTGAATTATTGGGTGCTAAAACTAGAGGGCTACTCCAATTGAAACGGAACTGTGGCGGTAATTTTTGCCGATCGGTAAACTCATAAAAGAACCAGTGCTCACCCGGATCAATCGTATAGTTGATCGTAGAGTCGGGGAAGTTAGGATCAAAGTGGTCTTTGTAGTTGGTAATGGTCTGTGGGGTAGGAGTGACGTACTCGTATTCTCGAGTCTCTCGGTTTACGCGGACCGCAAAGCCCACATGATTGACTAGGTAAATGGTTCGCCAATCTCGAGGATCGACCTGGAAGTGGAATCCATCACCTTCTCCAACCCAAGTGTTATGCTCGTTGAGGATGCCGCGCCACTCTCGGCTATTGCTAGGGCCAATCCACAAGCCATTGTCTTGTAGTCCGCCACCTACCCAGTAGGGATCTTGCATGTCTACACCTATCGCGTAGTACTGGCCAATAGCCATGTTGTTGAAGGATAGGAAGTGCTGCCCACCGTCCACACTTAGGCGGAGGCCCTGATCGGTACCCAGATAGAAAATATTGCCATCATAGGGCGCGATCCACATAGCATGTTCATCGCCACCGTCTACCCGCCATTTGCGACGCTCGAAGGTTTCCCCACCATCGGTCGATAGCTGAAAATCTCGCGATACAATGTAGATGTTATCCGGGTTGGTTGGATCAATTTCAATTTGACCATGGTAGAATGGGCGTACCGCATGCTTGTGTAAGAACTTCCAATTTTCGCCGCCATCGTCCGAGCGATAGACGCCGGAGCCGGGCTCATCCTCCGGAAGGTTTTCGTCTGTTTCAACGGCAGCTACGATGATATCTGGGTAATCCCGGCAGATAGATATGTCAATCATTCCGGTATCACCTTTGGGTAAACCAGAACGGAGTCGGCGCCAGCTCTTTCCGCCATCCTCACTTTTGAACATGCCACCTTGCTCACCTCCGCTGGTGTAGTAGAAGGGCTGTCGTAACCGGTGGTAAAAACCAGCGAACAGGACATCAGGATTATCAGGATGCATGACGATTTCAGTGCAGCCCGTTTTGTCGTCGTTCGGTAGGCCATTGGTGAGTTTAACCCAGGTCTTACCGCCGTTGAATGTTTGGTACAGGCCGCGCACGCCCTTATAGCCCCATAGGTGACCCACAACGGCTACGTAGGCAATATTAGGGTCAGTAGGATGTAGCACTATATCAGCAATATGATGCCCGTCTTCAAAGCCTACCTGCTTGAAACTCACGCCACCATCCTCGCTTTTGTAGAGGCCGTCACCCCAACCAGAACTATTGCGATTCGCAGATTCTCCAGTGCCTACCCAAATGATATCCGGATTTGCTTGATGCAGCGCCACGGATCCAATCGAACCAGCACCATATCCATCGAAGATTGGATCCCAGGTGATGCCTCCATTTTTGCTTTGAAATACACCTCCAGAAGCTGAGGCACAGAGAACGTGCCGGTAATCGGAATTGAGGGCATCGATGTCCGCAATACGGCCCATCATATTGGCTGGGCCAATATTGCGCCATTGGAGTGCCTGAAAATGAGCGGCGTTTTGGGAAGATGCACAAGTAATTATTGCGCTGAGGAAGACAAAAATGCTGATTAGGCGCATGAGCGTTTTTTCAGCAATATACAATCTTTTGTAAGTCGTCTTCACTTACGTTTAGTGGACTTTGGTCCTAGAGAAAGACTGTAGGGCGGAGGCCATAAACGGCGAAAGCCGGAAGTCGCGTGCTGCGCCATCCGGCTTTCTATGGTGTTCTGCTTTTGCAGATATGGATTTACGCTTGAGTTAGCTGAGGAGCCTTTGCTTCGGTGAATTTCTTACCGTCCCATTTGCCAAGCCATTCAATTTTCTTGCCGATTGCAATGTAGTGTGAGTAGGCTCTTACCGCAGCTTCCTTGTCTAGTCGATGGAAGGTAATGTTGTTTGGGAAGTCAACAATTGTCAGGTAATATTTTCCTTTTCCGTAGTCAAATCCTTTCTTTCTTCTCATATTTTCATTTTCTCTAAAAACACTAAGATAAGAGAAATAGTTGATTTTTTGGCGGTTTAGGTACAAAAGATGCCCTAAAGGTTGCTATTTTTGCAGGTCCTAACGTAGGAAATCGAGGACTCATTATTGATTTACGATTTGCACTAAACAGCCTTGCCACATGATCACACCCACCACTGCAAAATCGACTTTGACCAGCCACTTCTCCCACTTCCGTGAGCAGGTAGTTGGTTATAATGAACGTTTCATCACACCTTACGGAGAACAACCATTGATCTATGCCGATTGGACGGCTAGTGGTCGTATGTATGCTCCAATTGAAGAACTACTCGCGAAGGAGATTGCCCCGTTTGTGGGCAATACACATACCGAGACAACGGTAACGGGATCGGCGATGACCATTGCTTACCACAAAGCCAAGGATATCATTAAAGCGCACTGTGGTGCCGAGGAAAAGGATGTGGTCATCTCATCTAATTCAGGTATGACCGGTGTGGTTAACAAGTTTCAGCGAATTCTTGGCCTCAAACTGCACGAGCGCTTCCGCGGGCGTGTAGATCTTCCAAGAGAAGAACGGCCAGTTGTCTTCGTCAGTCACATGGAACATCACTCCAATCAGACTAGCTGGCTGGAAACCATCGCTGAGGTGGAAGTGATTGAACCTTGTGATCAAGGCTTGACGGATTTGGAGTGCTTAGCTCGACTGCTAGAGAAACATAAAGACCGCAAGACTAAGATCGCTGCTATTACCTCCTGTTCCAACGTGACAGGCATCAAAACGCCTTACCACGAGGTAGCGGAAATGATGCACCGTGCTGGCGGATGGTGTTTTGTAGACTTTGCTTGTTCTGCTCCGTACATCGATATCAATATGCGCCCGGAGAACGAACTGCAGCATTTGGATGCAATCTACTTTTCTCCGCACAAATTCCTAGGTGGACCTGGTTCAGCGGGCATCCTCATTTTTGATCCGATTCTGTACAAAAACCGAATTCCGGATAATCCTGGTGGAGGTACTGTAGATTGGACGAATCCTTGGGGTGAACACAAATACTTGGAGTCTATCGAAGCACGGGAAGATGGTGGTACGCCGGCCTTCCTGCAGACCATCAGAACGGCGCTCTGTGTGCAGCTCAAGGAGCAGATGGGAGTAGAGAATATTTTGGAAAGAGAACACGAACTGTTAGATATCATTTGGGACACCTTCGATCAAGTTCCTAATCTACACGTACTGGCAAACCAGCATCGCGATCGACTCGGGGTGATTTCATTCTATATCGACAACCTACACTACAACTTAGGTGTTCGTCTCTTGAATGATCGCTTCGGTATCCAGGTGCGTGGAGGGTGTTCCTGTGCGGGTACCTACGGACACTACTTGTTGAACGTAGACCCTAATCATTCCAAGTCTATTACGGATAAGATTAATGTGGGTGATTTGACGGATAAGCCAGGATGGATCCGTATGTCAATTCACCCTGTGATGACCGATCAGGAGGTACAGTATATTGTAGACGGAATACAGCAGATGGCTGCTCATCATGAAGAGTGGGCCAAAGAGTATGTGTACAATAGCAAGACCAATGAATATTGCCATCGCGAGGATACAGCGACGGAGAAGACATTAGTTACGGACTGGTTCAGTCGGAGTTTGTAAGGAATAGGAATATGTCAAACGAGAGGATTTATCTAGATAATGCCGCTACCACACCTTTGGATCCAGCGGTAATTGAGCGAATGACGGAGGTGATGGCCAGTACACATGGTAATCCTTCTAGTATTCATGCCGAGGGGCGCCAGGCGCGAACTTTGATTGAGCAAGCTCGTCGTTCGATTGCCAACCAATTGAATGCTTCGATTGGCGAAATCTTTTTCACCTCAGGAGGAACGGAGGCTAACAATATGGCCCTCAAATGCGCGGTGCGCGATTTGGGTGTACGTCGCATTATTTCCAGCCCGATTGAGCACCACTGTGTTTTGCATTCCTTGGACCGCATTGGTGAAGAGGCAGAAGCGATAGAGATTGTTTTTGTAGACCTTGATCAGCAAGGCCGACCAAAGATGGATCATCTTGCGGAACTCTTGAAAGCCTCTGATGCAAAGACTTTGGTGTCTTTGATGCATTCCAATAATGAGATTGGCACGATGATCAACCTGGAAGAGGTATCTGCTATTTGCCAGGAGCATGGTGCTTACCTGCATTCTGATACGGTACAAACGATGGGGTACTATCCAATCGATCTTACCAAATCTCCAATTAGCTTCTTGTCCGGTGCTGCCCATAAGTTTTATGGCCCTAAAGGGGTTGGTTTCATTTACATCAATGGCGATAATATTATTCGCCCTTACATTGATGGTGGTGCGCAGGAACGAAATATGCGTGCTGGTACTGAAAATACGTATGGTATCGTAGGCATGGCCAAAGCACTGGAACTCATGGTGGATAACCGCGAGGAATACGAAGGTGGAATTCGTGAGCTTCGAGATTATCTGAAGAAGAATCTAGCCGACAACTTTCCAGCTGTCGAATTCAATGGAGATCCAGAAGGTGGTCATTATAAAGTGCTGAATTTGCGGTTCCCTGCTAATGCCCAGACTGAACTGCTACTATTTAATCTTGATATCGCTGGCATCAGCGTTTCAGGAGGTAGCGCTTGTAGTTCGGGGACTGATACGGGGTCTCACGTGATTCGTGGCCTGAGAGGGGATGAAGACGATGCCGTTAATATTCGAGTATCCTTTTCGCATCGCAATACCAAAGCGGACGTTGATGGCTTCCTCAAGGTACTCGGGAATGTCTTTGGAAGATCGTAAGCTATCGCAAATGGGCTTTGATCTAGTTCGGTTAATGAAGTCCATGCTATCATCTTTCTTATGGATACTGTTATTGTCTAGCTGTGCTATTGACCAACCTCAGGCAGTGCAGAAGCACGTAATATACCTCCACGGACGGATTGTAGAACTGCAAGGACCGGATGCAGTACACCCGAATTATGGGGCATATGAATACCAAGAAATTATCGATTCTTTGTCAGCATCTGGTGGACTGGTCCACTATGAAGTTCGCGATGCGGATACTGACTTCTATGAATTCGCCAATCGTACCTCCGCTTTAATTGATAGCCTAATCGCTGCCGGTGTTGAGCCATCCGCTATTACGGTAGTTGGCGCTTCGAAAGGAGCGGTGATGGCCATGCAGATTGCTCATCAAAATGCTGCACCCATCCGCTATGTATTGCTGGGGGCTAATAATGAGGCCCTGGAAACGCAACAAGATTGGAACCTACATGGGTACATTCTGGGCATCTATGAAACCTCCGACCAACTCGCCGGAAGACCCTATGACCATTGGATCAATCGCTCGACTAATGCTATGTCGTTTGAGCAATTACCTGTTACCACTGGGCTGGGCCACGGCTTTTTATATCGGCCTTATGTGGAATGGTTGGCACCAACTCGGGCTTGGATGGGGCAGGAGAGTGGTAACTAGGTGCTTGAGTTTAACTTACTTTAAGGGCTCGAAGTGATACTTGGCCATGGACCAGAACTCATCCAAGGCAATTAAACGAGGCTTTAGAAAAGAGATGATTTGCGGCCAATCGCTTTCGCGGAAAATATTGACTTCGTCAAGCGTAGTGTAGACCTGACTGATGGGTCGATGAAGGGCATTTACCGCTTGTTGCTCCCATATCCATTCCTCCTCTACAGAAGCATGTAGTACTCCTCGGAGTTCTTCTAGCTGCTCATAGAACAGATCTCGCAAGTCGGAATCCTTTTGAGTTAACTGGATGCCGATGTAGGCTTGTCGTTTGTCGACATCCATTTTGAAGGCTAGTCCTTTGTAACCTGTCTTGTAGTTGATCCAATTCACCCGCAGACCAGCAGCAGAAAACACGGGCTTCATGTACTGACCAAAACTGGTCCAGAATTTCCTTTTGATCTGACTGGCTTCTTCGCGGGAAAACAAGGGGAAGGAGGTTGGAGGTTTGAAATAGGAAATAGGAAGTGGGAAGTGGGAAAGAGGCTTTCTTCCACCTTCCGACTTCCACCTTCCAAATTATCTTTTAATTGGTTGGCTTAATGATTGCCATGTATACCGGGAAGTGATCACTGTAACCTCCCAAATAGGTGTCGCCGGAAAAGGTTCGATAGGGATACCCTATGAAGTGCCCGGACTTCTGTACCATGTAGTTGGGATTGAAGATATAAGCTTGATAAAAGCGGTAGCCTTCTTGTTTTTCAACTAACCAATTATCACTTAGAATAATCTGATCGAAAAGGCTCCAGGCATCCCGCCAGGCATTACTGCCCATTCCTTTACGGAAGAACTCCCGCATTGGCGTATAGAACCCACCCTTACGCACACGATTCTTTTTGCCTTGTGCGGCCAAAACTTGAGAAACACTCGGAGAGGTAGGGTCATCGTTCAAGTCACCAACAATAACAATCTTGGCTTCCGGAACAGCGGCACGTATAGAGTCGCTTAAATTCTTGCACACAAGAGCTCCAGCATTTCTTAGTCGAGCACTAGCTGCTTCACCACCTCGACGAGAAGGCCAGTGATTGACCATGACGTACATCTTTTCGCCATCGTATTCACCACCGACTAAAAGTATATCTCGAGTGAAGATGCGCGTTTCTCCATCTTCCTGGTAAATCATGAGCGGTACCGCTCTGCTTTCCGTCACCGTAAAGTACTTAGGATTGTATAGCAACCCAACGTCGATACCTCTGCGGTCAGGACTGTCGTAATGAACAATCTGATAATTACGGTCGGCGATACTGGGTTGAGCCACTAGATCTTCCAGAACAGAGCGGTTCTCGATCTCGGAAACACCCAGTAAGGCGAGTCCATCAGGAGAAAGGTTGGTGCCTATTTCTGAAATTACTCGACTTAGATTACCCAGTTTTTCTTGGTAAATACGAGTCCCGTAGTTCTTAGAACCAGCTGGAGTGAACTCGGTATCCCGTACATCTGGCGTGTCGAGGGTGTCAAAGAGGTTTTCTAGGTTATAAAAGCCAATTAGACCTACTTTGTACGACTGGTCTTGTGCGTGGAGTGATAATAGGGATGCGGTAAAAACGATTAAAAATCCAAAGCGAAGAACTGACTTCATAAAGCGATTTTGGTAGTGATGTTTACTTTAAGACGTGAACTGAACGACAAAGTACCGTATTTTGGAGCAATCCTCCTTTTAACTTTGTGTTAATTCTTGGCCAGAAGCTTTTTTAAGCTGTGTTGAATAAGCTATCTTTGCGTCGCTTTTTCACTCAAAGTAGAATATGACACAGACGAGCATTAAGGCGGTGCTAGCCGCAATGACCCTCTTGCTCCTGATTTGTCTGCCCTTCAACTTAGCAACTGCACAAACCATTATTACCGGAACCGTCGTGGATGAACGTACGGACGAACCACTACCAGGGGTAGAGGTGAGTTACACGTCTTCTGTGACCCGGACTGATGCGTTTGGACAGTTTGAGTTGAGCGTTGGTGTGACAAACGGAGCCAATCTTCTAGTAGCCGTTGTCAAGGACGGCTACAAAGCCTACGACCAGGAAGTTACCACTGGTGTATCAAATCGTATTGATCTTGGTATTATCCGCTTGGCAGCTTCTGGTAGTTTTGACCCTACCGTAACTGATGAATTCATTCCCACTATTACACTTGGCAGTGATGATGTGGGCGGTGGCGGTGGAGCCCAGAATATTTCTGGTGTACTATCCTCTTCACGTGATGCCTTCGTTTCTGCAGCGGCCTTTACGTTCGGTCCAGCCCGTTTCAATATCCGTGGCTATGATGCGAAATATACGGCGGTTCAAGTGAACGGTATGCCAGTGAATGATCTGGAAACCGGGCGTGTATTCTGGAACCACTGGGGCGGTTTGAATGATGTACTCAGAAACCGTACCAATACCATCGGTCTAGGGGCAAGTATCTTTGCCTACGGTGGAGTAGGGGGTGCCTCAACAATTGATACCCGCGCTACCTCTCAACGAAAACAACTGCGTTTTGGCTACGCTACTTCTAACCGTACTTACACCAATCGTGTAATGGCTACCTACAGCACGGGTTTGCTGGAAAGTGGTTGGGCATTCAGCTTCTCCGCTTCACGGCGCTGGGCTGAGGAAGGTTTTATAGAAGGTACGCCTTATGATGCTTACTCTTACTTTGCGTCTATTGACCGTAAGTTGGGTGAGAATTCGCTGTTGAACCTTACTGTTTTTGGTGCTCCGATTAAGCGCGGTAGAATTTCTGGTGCTATCCAGGAGGTCTACGATTTAGCTGGTACCAACTATTACAATGCCAACTGGGGACTGCAAAACGGCAAGAAGCGAAACGCTCGGATGCAGAATGTTCACCAGCCAGTATTTATTCTACGCAATGACTGGGATCTGTCTGAAAAACTTAAGCTAACTACTTCGGCGGGTTACCAAACCGGGCGTTCGGGTAGCACGGCTCTGGATTGGTTTGATGGTCCAGATCCACGTCCAATTTACTACCGTAAACTTCCTTCCTTCTTCGAGGGCGAAGTTGCACAGCAGATCGCTGATCTATGGGCTACTGATATCAACACCCGCCAAATCAATTGGGATCAGTTGTATCAGATCAACTACAATAGCCTTCAGACTATTGAAGACGCGGACGGTATAGCTGGTAATTCTGTGACTGGACTTCGTTCACAGTATATTATTGAAGATCGCCGTCAGGACATGACTCGTCTGAATTTGAATACGGTGCTCGAAGCGTACCTGAATGATCACCTGACGGTTCAGTTTGGTGCGATGTACCAAAACCAGACCACAGAGAATTATAAGCTTGTTGATGACCTGCTGGGAGGTGAGTTCTATGTGAATGTAGACCGCTTCGCGGAATTCATCCGGACCGACGAAGCATTTATTGCGCACAACGTTGATGTACCAAATCAAATCGTGCGTGAAGGTGATCGTTGGGGATACGACTTCAACTATCAGATGCGTAAGGCTAATGCCTGGGCGCAAGCCAACTTCCGTTATCCGAAAGTAGACTTCTTTGTAGCGGGTAGCTACGGTCAGTCTCAAACTTGGCGTGAAGGCTTGGTAGCTAACGGTAAGTTCCCGGAGAGCAGTGCTGGAGATAGCGAGAAACTGTCTTTTGATGAAATTGGTATCAAAGGTGGTATTACGTACAAGCTGAATGGTCGAAATTACCTATTGGTGAATGGTGCTTACCAAACCCAAGCGCCTTTTGCTCGCGACTTGTTTGTGAGCCCTCGTACCCGTAATCAAACAATTGATAATCCGACGGAGGAGAAGATTGTGTCTGTAGAAGGTGGATACTTAATGCGTTCACCAAACTTGAAGATTCGGGCTATTGGTTACTACACCCAGTTTAGTGATCAAGTCTTCAATCGATCTTTGTTCTTGGATCGTGAAATTGAGTCTGGTATCGATGATGTCACTGGAGAGCCAATCAGTTTGCAAGGCTTCACCAATTATATCATGTCGAATATCGAAACGCAGCACGCAGGTGTAGAATTGGCTGTTGAGGCTAAGGTTACCCCAGCTTGGCGTGTTACTGCGGTTGCTGCTATTGGACAGTACATCTACACGGATCGCCCTTCTGCGAAAATTACCAGTGATGTATTGCCTAGCCAGTTTGCCGACGAACAAACGATTTACATCAAGAACTTCAACGTAGCAGGTTCACCTAATGAAGTATTCACTTTGGGCCTTGGCTATAACAGTCCTAAGTACTGGTTTGCTAACGTTAATGTCAATTACTTCAACGGTACTTGGCTAGACTTCTTCCCTGAGCGCCGTACGTTGAATGCGATTTCTTTAACCGATGACCCAGAGGTTGTCCAGGAAGTAGTAACACCGGATTCGCCGCTATGGGATAGCATTCTTGATCAGGAGCGTACCCCCTCTGCTGTTACGGTAGATCTGTTCGGTGGTAAGTCTTGGAAGATCAATGATATCTTTTTGTACCTAAACGTCGGTGTAAATAACCTATTGGATAAGCGTGATTTCCGCACCGGTGGTTATGAGCAATTCCGCTTTGATTTTGAAAACAAAGACGTAGATCGCTTTCCAAACAACTACTTCTACAGCTTCGGCCGTAACTACTTTATCAATTTGTCATTTAGAATTTAAGCGTGAGCTTGGCTTCACGAAAAAATAGATCGTTATGCGATTAAAATCATATTTCTTCTTTCTATTCCTGGCAGTTTTGGGCTTAACCTTTAACGCCTGTGTAGACCAGGATTTTGATGAGCCACCAGTACGTGGTTTACCAGCCTTGACTGCTAATGCGACTATTAAGCAGTTGAAAGACCTACATACACTAGGTACCAACGCAACTGAAATTACAGAGGACTGGATCATCGCCGGTACTGTGGTGGCGGACGACCAAAGTGGTAACCTGTATCAGCAGTTGGTGATCGAGGACGAAAGTGCAGGTATCGTGATCCGCTTGGGTAACACAGGTCTGTACACCTTGTATCCAGTAGGAACAGAGCTCTTTGTCAAAATGAAGGGCTTGTATATCAATGACTTCAATAATCTGTATCAGATTGCTGGCGACGAAACTGGTGGTCTAATTCCTAGCCCGCTTATCAGCTCTTATGTAGTTGCAGGTGAGCAAAAGGAAGTAACACCTACGTCAACGACCTTGGAGGAAGTTCTAAGCAATCAAGCTACTTTCGACAACTTGTTAAGCCGCCTGGTAACAATTGAAGACCTGCAGTTTGCTGATGTAGACTTGGGTGACACCTACGCTGTACCTGGCGGTGGTGGCGGTCAAAACCGTACCATGTCAGATTGCTTCGGCAATTCTGTAACCGTTCGTAATAGTGACTTCGCTGACTTTGCTGGCGACCCCATTCCAGAAGGTAACGGCGTTGTTACCGCTGTTCTATCTGTTTTTGGTTCTACTGTTCAGTTGACACTTCGCGATAAAGATGATGTTCAGTTCAACGGTACACGTTGCGGTGTTTCTACAGGTGGCGACCTAGTTTCCATCGCTGACATCCGTACTGCTTATGCTGGCGGTACTACTACTGGACCAGACGATAGCAAGATTCGTGGTGTTGTGATTAGCGATCAGGATAACGGTAACGTCAATGGCCAGAACATGGTCATCCAGGACGGTACTGCTGGTATCGTTGTGCGCTTCACTGGTGGTCACGACTTCCGCCTTGGTGAAGAAGTAGAAGTGACGGTTAGTGGGCAGGAGTTGAGTGAATTCAACGGTTTGGTACAGGTGAACAATGTACCGCTCGGTAATGCAGTTTCTCAAGGTAACGGCACACTACCTACACCACGTGTAGCCACCGTTGCTGAAATCTTGGCGAACGGTAACGACTGGGAATCTACCTTGGTTCAGATTGCCGATGCGACAATGAACGGTGGCCCTACTTACGGCGACGGTGTTACTGTAGCTGATGGTACCGGAAGCATTTCAATGTTTACCTTCTTCTCTGCCTCATTCTCTGGCAATACCATTCCATCTTCGACTGGTACGCTAACTGCAATTGTATCGGACTTCAACGGCCTACAGTTGAATATGCGTAATGCCGATGACGCCGACTTTGACGGTGGCGGCGGCGGTGATCCACAGGACATTACTGCTGCTGAACTACGTACCCTATTTGAAGATGGAGCAAGTTCTGTACCTGCTGCCAAGAAGCTACGTGGCGTTGTTATTTCCGATGTAGATAACGGAAACTTGACTTTCCGCAACTTGGTAATCCAAGATGCTAGTGGTGGTATCGTTGTGCGTTTTAACGACGAACATCAATTTGCCTTGGGTGAAGAAGTAGAAATCGATGTGTCTGGTCAGGAACTAAGTGAGTTCAATGGCTTGCTACAGGTGAACAATGTGGCAAACAACAATGCGGTTTCCTTTGGGCCTGGCACTTTGCCAACGCCGCGTGTGACTACCGTTGCTGAGATTATCGATAACCTAGAAGAGTGGGAGTCTACCTTGGTAACAATTGAGGATATCAGCTTCACAGAAGGTGGTACCTATAATGGTCAGAAGACACTAGAGGACGATACGGGACAGATTGCAATGTTTACCCGTTCTCAGGCAAGTTTCGCCAGTAACACTGTTCCTGGCGGACAGTTTACTATCGTTGCGATTGTTTCTCAGTTTGACGATGCTCAGATCGTTATTCGGAATTTGAACGATATCATTGAGTAGCCTTAGTTGCTAAACTTGTACTGAAGTCCCAACATTTCTCAGCAGAGCGGTGTTGGGACTTCGAGTATATATTCGAAATGACCAATGGGAGAAGTTAGTAGCAGCAAGATTAGAAAGAAGGATAGTTTCCAGTTTCAACAGTTCACGCTTAAGCAAGATCAGTGTGCTATGAAGGTGGGGACGGATGGTGTACTGCTAGGTGCTTGGGCGCCGGTGCAGGATGCTCTTCATATACTTGATATCGGGGCCGGCACTGGCCTGATTGCATTGATGCTTGCCCAGCGCCAGGAGGCAGCACAAGTAATGGCAGTGGAAGTGGATGATTCGGCAGCGCAGCAGGCTAAGGAAAATGTATTGGCTTCTCCCTTTGCTGATCGCGTCTCTGTGGATCATTCTGCTATTCAAGATTTCTCACAAACGATTAAGCAGAAGTTTGATCTGATCGTGAGTAATCCACCTTTTTTCTCTGGCGGGGTTCTCTCCGAGCAGGAAGGTAGAGCCAGCGTGCGGCATACCACCAAACTATCTCATCAAGATCTCTTGCGATCCGTGCAACGGCTACTTGCTGATCAAGGGAGCTTTTGCTTAGTGCTGCCTTGGTTGGAAGGGTTGCGCTTTCAGGAATGGGCAGCTACTTATCAGTTGTACGCTCATCAGGTTGTCAAGGTGAGGCCAAACCCCGATAAGTCGCCTAATCGACTATTGCTAGAGCTAAAGAAATACCCTGGTTCAATTGGAACTCCGACAACGACCGAAATTTCCATTTACGAACGGTCTGGCCCTGATTCTCCCAGGAGTGCAGACTTCCAGGCACTGACGCAGTCGTTTTATTTGCAGTCTTAATCGAGTGAGGACAGAATAAAAAAAGCGGCATACTCAGAAAGAGATATGCCGCAACAGGATTATATCTATGAAAGTGTTCTTACTTAGATGGCTAGAATCTCTGCCATGCGGACAAGATTCTGATTCGGTTTCTTTTCCTTGGTAATCGCATCTTCAAAGGAGGTAAAGACCACCTCATTGTTTACCAAGCCAATCATTTCATTGGCGTGTCCAGCCAAGAGTCCTTCCACGGCACCGAAACCAAGTCTACTAGATAGAAGTCGATCTAATGCGGATGGTGATCCACCGCGCTGCATGTGACCTATAATGGTAACCTTGGTATCGTAGAAGTCGATTGCTTTTTTAACCTTGTCGGCGATCTTCTGCGTGCTTCCGAGTTTGTTGCCTTCTGCTACGACGATGATACCAAACATCTTCTTACGCTTTACGCCAAGCCTTAGTAGCTCCACCAAACGTTCCAGCGTAGTATCTACCTCTGGGATCAATACATTACCAGCACCGCTAGCAATTCCAGTACTGAGGGCAATGAAGCCGGAGTTACGCCCCATCACCTCCACGAAGAAGAGGCGGTTATGGGAGTCGGCGGTGTCCCGAATCTTGTCTACTGCCTGTACTGCTGTGTTTACAGCTGTATCGTAGCCAATGGTATAGTCTGTACCATAAAGGTCATTGTCAATGGTTCCAGGAATACCTATGATTGGAATATTATATTCCTCAGAGAAAATCTTAGCCCCAGTAAAAGTACCATTACCACCAATGGCAATGCAGGCATCTACATCAAAAGCCATCAAGGCTTCGTAAGCGTGCTTGCGACCTTCCGGAGTCATGAAGCGCATGCTTCGAGCTGTTTTCAGAATTGTTCCCCCGCGGTAGATGATATTACCGACATCACGGATGTCTAGTCGGCGCATATCACCATCAATCATTCCCTCGTAGCCGTTGTTAATCCCAAAAATATGTAAGTCATGGTAGGCTGCAGTACGTACCACCGCCCGTATGGCTGCGTTCATGCCAGGAGCATCTCCTCCTGAGGTGAATACAGCGATTCTTTTGATTCTGTCTTTTGCCATTGTCTAGTGATTAGTTGACAAATTCCCGGTGATACTGGACCAGGTTGTCGATAGGCTGCTTGATGAAAATGCCGTATTGCATAGCTCGCTCTGTTAGAACGATCTTTAACATGTCCTGGAACACATAGGCAATGGAACCAATGAAGTGTACTTGTAGGCTCATGTGACCATGGTACTTGCGTACGTGACGGTCGACAAACTCTGCAAACGAGCGATAAAGAATCCGTTGGATAAAAGGATGATCCATGTGCTCAGACATGAAGCGGGTAAAGGATGCCAAGTATACATTAGGAGGTGTACCACTGTATACGGTATCCAATACTATTTGCTTTCCGCCACCGATAAACTCTTCTAAAGACTTTTCGAGCTCCTTAGGCAGCTCGCGGTAGAAATAGTGGCGGATTAGCTTCTTTCCTAAGTGTGTTCCACTGCCTTCGTCACCACAGAGGTAACCGAGGTTGGTAACATTATCGATAACATCTTTGCCATCATATAGGCATGTGTTAGAACCCGTACCGATAATGCATGATATACCTGGCAGGCTTCCACAGGTTGCTCGTGCTGCACCTAATAAGTCGTGATGCACATCGATGCTAGCTTGTGGGAAGACACGTTTCAAACCATTTTCAATAACAAGCTTCCGCTTCTGATCCCAACAGCCAGAACCGTAAAAATAGATGTCTGCTTCTTGAGAGAAGTCCACCTTACCTTCAAAGGCACGAAGGATTTCTCGTTCGATCTGGTCGCTGTTGTGAAAGACGGGGTTAAACCCCATGGTGTTTAGCTCCGTCTCGGAGTCTGAAGTGATGAATTTCCAGTCTGCTTTAGTGGAACCACTATCAACAATTACTTTCATGGCCTATCGCTTGTTAAGAACGGCAAAGGTAGTGTAAAATTTACACTAAGCTTAATCTTTCAGGAGTGAAAACTAAGGCTAAAGTGGATTTTTACCAAAGATTATTCGCTTTGAGCAATGCGTAAATTTCGGTCAATAAGCTTACATTGCATAATAACTAAGCGAGAAGATGGATGGCAGATTGGATCAATTGGCTAAATGAAAAAATAGGCCGAGCGGTGTCTTGGTTGACGCTACTGCTGGTGATACTTGTGTTTGGCAATGTTTGCCTCCGCTACGTGTTTAACAACCCACAGGCCTGGTCTAAGGAATTAGAGTGGCATTTGTTCGCCTTGATCTTTCTGATTGGAGCAGCTTACACGCTACGCCATGATCGCCACGTACGGGTGGATCTTTTTTATGATCGGCAGGCACAGAAGGAAAAGAACCAGGTAAATTTCTGGGGAACCCTCATCTTTTTGCTGCCTTGGTGCTTAGTCATGATGTACACCGGTTGGAATTCGGCAATAGATGCCTATACGATGGGGGAGCGGAGCCCGGAAGCAGGAGGTTTGTCTAATCTCTGGCTCATTCAGTTTGCTATCCCATTTGGTATGCTGCTCCTGTTTTTACAGGGCCTTTCCCTGATAATCAGCTCGCGACCAGGCCAGCAACTGGAGGAGGATCAATCCTAAACGCTTGATTCTAATTCCGAGTATTTTTTCAGCTCGATGTATGAAACCTATCCGATCTAAACTGAACTATTCGCCGTGGAAATATTAGCGCTGATTCTTTTCATTAGCATTTTTATCCTGATCCTTTACGGATATCCGGTTGCTTTTACCTTAGGAGGTTTATCGCTCTTATATGCCTTCTGCTTCCTACCGGCGGAGAGCTTAAATCTACTCCCACTTCGTATCTACGGTATTATGTCTAAAGAAGAATTAATGGCGGTGCCCTTATTCATCTTTATGGGGATTATGCTGGAAAAATCGGGCTTAGCCGAACGCCTACTGGAAACCATGGCGCTGTTATTTGGACGCATCCCTGGTGGACTGGCTTATGCCGTTATCATCGTTGGTGCACTCTTGGCAGCCAGTACCGGAATTGTAGGTGCTACCGTAATTACGATGGGCCTGATCAGTTTGCCAACGATGCTTCGGAGAGGTTACAAAACAGAATTAGCCACTGGAGTTATTGCTTCTTCTGGAACGCTCGGACAAATCATCCCGCCGTCCATCGTGCTCATATTGTTGGGAAGCGTACTGAATGTTAGTGTTGGTAAGCTATTCGCTGCCGCTTTATTACCAGGTCTCCTGCTAGTGATTGGCTACGCTTTGTATGTTTTTATCTATGCGCGACTGCATCCTGAGCATGCACCAGCCATGCCGGAAGAGGAGGTGAGGGCATTTTGGGAATCGAATTATTGGTCACGTCTCTTCAAGGCATTCTTCCTGCCATTGTTGTTAATCGTAGCTGTACTTGGGTCTATTCTTGGCGGAATCGCCTCACCAACTGAGGCCGCTGCAGTGGGAGCAGTTGGAGCGATGATCCTGACTGCCATCGAAAAACGACTAAAGCTTCAAGTGCTGGAAAGTGTGATGCGAGATACTACGCACCTTACTAGTATGGTGTTCTTGATCCTTTTGGGGGCAACTACTTTTTCCTTGGTATTTCGCGAGTTGGGCGGTGATCGATACTTGGTCTCTTTGATTGAGCAAGCCAATCTTTCCACCTATGCGTTTCTCGCCTTGGTAATGCTACTGATCTTCGTGGCGGGCTTCTTTATCGATTTCATTGAAATCATCTTTATTATTGTTCCAGTAGTTGCGCCACTCTTTCAGCAAATGGGAGTTGATTTGGTATGGTTAGGTATATTGATTGCGCTGAATCTTCAGACCTCATTCCTTACGCCACCTTTTGGCTTTTCACTCTTTTACCTGAAGGGGGTTGCTCCTCCGGAAGTTCGCTCGTCCCACCTTTATCGTGGGATCGTTCCATTTATCGTTATTCAAGTGCTGATGCTCATCGTTGTTATCCTGTTTCCAGAAATTCTGGAGTGGGTCAGCTTCGCGGGCTAATCGATTCAAGGCAAGTTATTAATGTTACTCATACTGTAGTGTGTTTTACTCAGATAAAATTTTCTTTCTTTAGTGTTCTTATCTAAACCCAAATATCAAATGTGGACTGTGAGGATTAATCAACTTTTCATAAGTGGAAATACGGTTGTAAATAGGGTAGGGGTAAATCTGATCCGTTAGAAGATTGTTGCACCGACCAGATAGAATTTGACTATGCTGCGAAAACTGCGAAATGGCATCCTATACCTCCTGTTTCTAGCAATTAGTACCCTACTATTGTTAGAAGTATGCTATCGCTATTACATCGTAGACTTTTACAGCGCACAATTTCAGGCCCTCAATAAACAAGAACTGGAAGAAGCTGAAGACCTACCAAGTATTCTGGTCGTTGGTGATTCTTTTAGTGCTGATCAGAATAGTTATGTGAAGGGGCTGCGAACTCAGATTAGTGGTCATCGTATCATCAACGCTGCGATTCCAGGAACGTGCATTCGACAACATGAACGCTTCTTCGCCAAACGACTGAAAGACTTTCAACCGGACCTCATTATTTACCAAACCTACGTTGGAAACGATCTCTTAGAGTATCGACACCCGACCACGGGTGATGGACTAAGCTGGCAACGTAAATGCTATTGGTGGCTAGCGGATCGATTTTTGGTTTTGGGCTATATCAATGCTCAGTTACCCTTGCTGCGGAATAGTTTTTTTGCAACCCAACGAGTTGACTATGACACAAAAGCTCAAGAGGGGTTTAGTGTCGAAAATTACAGCCGTAGAACACCGATGCTCTTAAGGGCAGAACCTTCCTATCTGAATAATAGTATTTTGTTGAAAGGAGCACGTGTTATGGACATGGAACACATGAGCACAGATATCGCTCAGATGCTAGGCGAGGTCAGTGCTGAAACACCTATCCTGGTTCTGGTAATGCCACATTGTGTTCAGTTGGGAAATCCCTACAAAAATCGCCTTGAGCAGTTAGGTGCAGACTTGGATACCATCATTGACTTAGAAAAAGAGCACTATCCGTATTATCAAGCGCTGGAACGATATTTGGAGGCTGAGTCACCTGTACTAGTCAATCCTTTACCTTGGTTGAAAAATAGCGGTCGATCAGATCTCTATTATCCAAATGACCCTCACCTTACGCCGGCCGGGCAAAAGTTGGTCAGTGATTCCTTACTGGCGATTATCAATCCACTTATTGGTCAATAGGTAGACTTTGATAGTACGATTGATCAATGAGATGCTCAAGTTGCCCAGTGTTGAGCAGGTAGATTGACTTCCAGCGATCCGTTTGCCAAATTGGACCTGAGACAACACGCTGAATATGCCTATAATATTCTGCAAGCGCTCTGTCTTCTAACGCATCTCTGCCACTTCGGAGAGACTCCAGATAACCCTTGGGAATTTTACGGAAATAATGGCCGACTCGCCAGTTTGAACGCCTTTCGGCAGGAAGCCTAGCCAGCAATGGATCGCTGAGCGCCAACTGGTCAACTATGTGCACGGCAGGGCCTGCTTCATATCCTTGCATTCCTATGGCGACACGAACCTCCCATTTTTGAATTGCTGTCGTGGCAGATTCATTGGTGGCATCTTTTAGAAGGGTCTCAATATTAAATACGTGTTTCCAAGGACGTAAAGCCAAGAAGCCAGAACGCTCCCAGGCAAAGCCCTTCTCGTCAACGATGCCATGAGGATAGATTTCCTTGACACGTGTTTTACGATCCTCAAAGTACCAAGGTCGGATATGGGCAGGATGCAGTGGCTGTAGTAAACTCAAGCCGAACACGCCCAGGCTGAGGTATAACAGGGTGCGTTTATGCAGTGGAGTATTAGTTAGACACAAAACAGCGATTAAGAATGGGACGGTGAAAAAACGACCACTCATAAAATCGCCACCCACGGAGGCCACGTAAGCTAGATAAATGACAATTCCTAGGGCCCATCCTCGAGTTACAGCTGAGCCTTTGATTATACCCCAAGTTGCTGCTAGGATGATCATTACCAATGTTGGCCAATCATGTTGCAACGAATCCAGGAAATAGTAGCCTCCTTGTTGGAAGAGGTCTGCTGTAGGAAGCCCGGTTTGGGCTTTGGCATAGAAGGTATTAGGAAAAAAAGAGCCATAGTACACTAAGGAGAATATTTCCCACAGGACTAAGGGCAGACCCCCAAAAAACAAGACTTTCCAGGTCTTTGATGACCATGGGTTTGACTGCCATAGGCACCATGCAGCGACCGGAGCTAGAAGCAGTACGAAGTCTAGACGAGTTAGCAATAGTAAGCTAGAGAGCAGAGCTAGCTGCTTGAGTTCATGCTTCTCCTTCGATAAGATCTTTTTGACTTCAAGAAAAACCAAGAAGAATAGTAGGTGAGCTAGTGAATTCTCTAAGCCAGAGGTAGAGAAGTCGATGAAAGCCTTGGAACTCATCAAGAATAAGAAGACCGTAATTATTTGCTGGTGATCACCTACTCGACGAATAATTAATAGAACCAATGCAACAGTCAATAGGATGTTCAGTCCGATGGCGGTCAGGTAAGCGTGCTGCAGTATGGCATATACCGGCACTTGTAAGAACATCCAAAGTGGGTGGGTGAAGACTTGCACCCGTTCGCTAATATTCCAGCGCAAGCCATGACCAGACGTTAAGTTGTAGACCGTCCGTAGCGTAATATAACTATCATCTGAAATCCAGGCGTTCGCGATGACCAGAATCATGAATATCGCAAATAGAGACCAGGTAATTTTCGCAAGTCGCTGCATAGCTCAAAAGTAGTACTTGCGTGCGCTACTTGAAAAAAGAAATGCAAATGTTGTGCAATCGCTTCAACTTTACGTACTTGAAAGCATGAAAGCATGGCTTCTACAATTGGCCGAGTTATTGCGTTTACGCCATTGGGTAAAGAATGGCTTTGTGTTTATCCCCGCCCTTTTTGCTCGGGCGTTATCTGCTGGTAATATTGCGCAGTTGCTACTGCTGTTTCTTACCTTTTGCTTGACGGCCTCTGTGGTGTACATCTTCAACGACTTATTGGATGCCCCTAGAGATCGAAAACACAAGACAAAGCAGCATCGCCCGCTAGCCAGTGGTTTTTTTAATCAGCAACAAGCGATTGTCGGTATCGTCTTATTGCTGTTGGTTGTAGGTTGGCTTGCTAGCTGGCAAATTCCAGCTATTCCATATCTAGTGGGTTACTTGCTTTTAAACGTTGCGTATTCACTGGCTTTGAAATACGTGGCGATCGTGGATGTGTCGATCATTGCCTTGGGTTTTGTACTGCGGATTTTGGCAGGAGGTGCGGTGATTGGCGTCTTCGTTTCTCAATGGCTCGTTACAATAGTCTTTCTTTTAGCCTGCTCATTAGCCTTTGCGAAGCGTCGTCATGATCTGGCACTGAACCAGGAGAATAATGAATATGAGGCACGGGTATCTGTCTATACGCTACCTTTTCTAGATTTGGCGCTTACCATTATGCTTTCGATTACTTTGCTAGCATATATCATTTACTCCTTATCACCAGAGGTGATGCAGCGCTTAGACTCTCAGCACATTTATGTAACTTCTTTCTTTGTTTTTCTCGGGATCTTGCGATACTTGCTGCTGGTCTTAAACCCGCAAACAGCTGGCTCACCAGTACAATTGATTTGGCGAGATCGAGTATTGCAATTGATTATTCTTTCTTGGGGGCTGGTATTCTACTGGCTTATTTACTTCTAAGCTTGAAATGATACAGGCAGCGCATAAGGATGGAACAGAATGGAAAACGCTTTGGTCAAGCCAAGGAATAGCCATGAGTATCTTCTTCGGTTTTGCCTTTTTGACTTGGACAATGATGTACATACTGGGCTTCAATGGACTGTATGGCCAAGATGCACATGAGTATTTGCGTTATAGTCAGGAGCTATTAATGTGGATTGGAGGGGTAGCTGCGCCAGGCAAATTCTTTTGGCCAGTGAACTATCCTTTCTGGGGGGCAGTATTAGGAAGCCTGCTAGGATCGCTTCTAATTGGTCTCCAGTTGTTATCCATTTTAGCCCTGGGCTTTGTACCAGCGAGCTTGTATCTAATTCTTTCAATAGAGAATCCAAAACATAGTAGCCCTCTATTGAAGCTTTCGTATTGCCTACTGTTTTGTGCTGCATCACCTTTCCTTTGGCGCTCGGGAACACTAATTATGTCGGATGCCTTCGCTATCGGATGGCTGCTGCTCTTCTACTATGGGTATTGGTATTACAACAAGATGAGTGCTCCGCGTTATTTGGTACTCCTTTCCATAGGAGCAGTGGCTGCAGTAATGACGCGCTATGTATTGGCTCTGCTCATTGTATTACCAGGGATACATATCTTGTCCATGGTAATCCAACGACGACATTTCCTGTGGCTTTTAGGTGCAGGACTACTGGGGCTCATTTTTACGCTACCACATCTCTTTATTCGCAGTGGTGAACCACTTGGCTTCCTCGGGCACAGTTATTTGATGGGATGGTCTGGGGAGCATTGGTTTATGCGACATTTTGCTACGAATGATGGAGAACTATCTTTTCGTTTTCCTAATCTGGTCTATGCCTTTAGTTACTTCTATCATCCCGGGTTCTTCTGTTTCGGATTACTATTGCTACCATTTATCAGGTGGAGGGAAAGATTATCTAAGCCGAAACGACTGGTGCTCTGGTCTGTGTTGTTGTATACGCTGTTTATTGCTGGAATACCGTTTCAGAATCAACGCTTTTTACTACCGTTGATCCCCCTGTCCTTGCTCTTGTGGTATCCTGCCTTCTGTCGGGCGATTCAACGAATGAACGAGATTCAACCACAGCTAAAATGGGGAGTGTTGAGCCTGGTTCTTGTTGTTCAGTCATGCATTTTTGTGCATTATTCTAAAAACCTGTGGCAGATCAACCAACAAGAAAAAGAGTTTGCAGAAGCGCTTTCACAGTATCCCGCGAAGACACTGTACTGCTTCTATTATGATGGGGCCCTGCGGAGCTACAACAGTCCGCATGAGTTGATTAATCTATGGCATGAGCCTATTGAGGTATTTGAAACCGGCAGCTTGGTCCTTTTTCACCCAAGTCGTTTTGAAAAGCAATGGGAAGGACATACTCTGATAGAGAATTGGGAGCGATTGAATCAAAGTTATGATTTGGTCGTCCTACAAGAGTTATCCAAAGGCTGGCGCTTATATGAGGTCAGGTCACAAAATCCATTGCATGAAAGTGACCTTTAACGACTTCGGTAAAATTGCGACCAATGGCTTGCGATCAGTGATCAGTGGCCTTGGGAGTTTGGCGGTCGCCTGGTTAGTGATTAAACATGCATCAGCTAGTCAGTGGGGAGAGTTCGTCCCATGGTTGGTGGGTATGGGAATAGTAAGCGTGATAGTTAGTTGGGGTAATAAGGAATACCTACTGAGGCAATTCAGCCTCGAACCTAATTCTCATTCCCTGTATTTCTACGGAACTATTCTCTGGCGCATTCCGCTGTTTTTTCTGCTCTTAGTTCTAGCCACGCTGCTGTTCTTCAATGTCCCTCAGTTGTGGTATTTGATGCTGTGGGGTGGTGGCTACTTCTTATACCAGAGCTTAGAGGCCTGGATGATCTTCAGAGGTCGATTTAGTGCAGCGAGCTGGGCAGAGCTGGTAGGATTGCTCATAATCCTCATCGGGATTTTACTGGATCCTGGAGCCTTGGACTTGAGTCAATTATGCTTGCTGTATGCCTGCTCTTATGCGGGGCGATTACTAGTGCTATTGATTTTGGTGCGACTACCAACTTTTAGTAGGGGGGCTGTTGCAGGTTGGACTAACCTACTTTTCTACCGAAAATCTACGCCTTTTTTGGTGGTGGTGCTCATTGGTTTATTGGCTAGTAAAATGGATCTGTATGTAGTGAGTTACACCGTCGAGGCAGCCGTTGTTGGGCCCTATCAGATACTTGTTGGGGCCTTGGGGTTTGTTGGTGCAGTAGCCGGCTTCATTGCCTATGCCTTTATTGGGCGCGTCTACCAAATGGATAAGCTTGGCTTTAAAAGAAGTATTTGGCAAATGAGTGTATTGGGACTTCTAGTGTCCACCTTTGCTGTTCTAAGTTTTTACGTGCTGTTTCGTTTTGGATTGGATCTGTCCTATTCGACTTCCACCTATTTGGTCGCCATACTGTATTGTTGGCCACCTTATGTAAGCATGTTCTGTGTGCTCTACTTATACCAGCAAAACAAAGAACGATTGGTTATCCGAAATGGAATAGTGAATGCGATTATTAGTTTAGTTCTAGCGTTAATCTTATTGCCGAGGCTAGGAATAACTGGAGGGCTAGTTGCTGGATTTGTTGGATCTGCGACGGCTAGTGCTCTCTATCTTCGGAGCTTCAATCGGATATAGTTACGAGCCTTTAGTATCCATTCTCGCCATCTGAAAATTTTGAATCGGTACCTAATTGTTGCAAAAATAAGCTGCAACAAGACCCTCCAATTCCAACGCAGGGATTCCGCCACTTGAAGATCTTGATATGGACTACCCTTGAGACAAGGCGCTAGGAAGCTTTTGAGCCACAGTTGCTCATCTGACGAGAATCCTAGGTCGGATGGAGATTTTGTGTTTTGTTGGATATTCTGACTGAGTTTAGCGTGTATTTTCGCTTTGCTCGAATGACCTTCAACAATAAAGGACTCGTCCCTCTTGTGAAACGCCAGCATTCCTTCTTCAAAGGGCACTTCTAGAAACTGGCAGAGTCGACGTATTTCTTCCTGCGGGCTTGTAGTTAGTTTTTCGTACTGAATAGTATACGTGTTTTCAGTAGACTGATGTAAGAAAGACTCTCTATCCTCCCATCCTTGTCGAACCATTAGGGCTGATCTTCGAATTAATGTAGAGCGCGAGTAGCCAGATACAGCAGGACTTAAACGCTGGCTCTTAAACAAGGATTGAATAACGCTAAACGGATTCCTAATAACGAAGATAATTTTCGCTTCAGGGCATATACCTCTTAGGCCCGCCAAAAAATGGATGTGTTCAGGAGTCTTCTCACCACATATTCGTTTGTTTTTACGAGCCAAGTAGGAGGCTTGGATTTGTCTTAGGAATGCATCAGTAGAACCAGTGTAAGGTGATTTAGAATTCTTCAACTCTTCTACCAAGTCCACTGCCAGATCATTGAAGCCTGCAAGTCGTTGTTCAAGGGTGCGGATGATCTCGAAATATTGCCATTCTTTGTCGATGGTCTGGTTGCTGTGGGTGCGATCTAATATGCCAAACAAATAAGTTTCGGGGCAAACCGCAATTTCCGAATGACTATCCAATATAAGCTGAACCAGGGTTGTGCCAGAGCGTGGAACCCCAAGGACAAAGAAGGGGGTAGAAGGCTTTGTATTTTCCATGGATTAGCGGCTATTGCTTATCAATCGAATAGATGATGTGTTCTTCTCCCCAAGTTCGCGTTCGTTGTACTTCCTCCATTTGCATTGAGCGCTCCACCGCTATTCTTATTATCGATTGTAGGTCGCACGCATTTGTCAGAATCATGAATACTTTCTTGTCATTACGAGTTTGCAATTGTTCAAACAGGCGAGAGAAGTATTCAAAGTTTGGCCCACAGAAAAAGGCATGTTCCTGTTGGTTCTGTGGGGCTTGTGGGAAGTAGGGTGGATTTATAAAGATAAAGTCAAAGGCAGTACCTGTAAGAGATTCAAATAAATCGGAATGAATAGCCCTAAGTGGAAGCTGATTGCGGAGGGCGCTACGCGTAATCGACTCAACCGCCGCGGGGTTCAAATCACTGGCAGTTACCTGAGCTCGAATGCGACTACAAGACAATGCCAAGAATCCGTTTCCTGCCCCTAATTCCAAGACCTCATCCTCTGCTTTTATTTGTCGTAGCGCGAAAGCAGTAATGGTTCTAGTGGTAAGGAACCAACGCGGGTGAAAAACGCCCGGAGCCAGATAGATATGCAGTCCATCCATCCGTATCCAATGTGGGTTGCTGTTGTAGTATTTGTATGCTCGCCACAGAATTGGTTGAAGTACCCTTCGAGCAAGTGCGGGAATTCTCAAAACCCTTCAATTTCAGGTTGACGATAGCGCAGCCAAAACTTTTGGAGGACCTTCAGTTCGTATGGAAATTGATACCAACTTCGACGATATCTCCAGGCGGACAGTTGCCGCATGGTCCGCCGCTGGAAGCTCGTAAGTTTTACATCAGCAGCAGTAGGGTAGTAGGCATTAAGAACAGTCTCAAAATTTTTGATCTTGTCCACCATTTCTGCTTTGAGCCAAGGCGTTAGAGGGTTCTTGCGAAGATCAAAAGCCTGCCATTCCGGACTCAACCAATCTTCCAGAATAGTGGGGAATTTAAAACCAGCCTCCGTGATCCGGCGATAGAGATCAGAGCCCTCCGTAGGAACTGGGCTATATACGTAGATAATAATCTCCGTATCCGGATTGATCGTTTTAACCTCTTTGATAAACTCAATATCGGAATCGATTTGCGCCATTACCTTTTCCGGTGTGGCTGCTGGCATCCCCAATACGAAACTATATTCAGGAACGATATCAAACTTTCGCATCCTACCCGCAAAACGCTTTATCTGTTCGGCGGTTTGTTTGCCGCCCTTATCCATTTCTTTAAGGATCTCATCATTGCCACTCTCGGCACCGAAAAATATCATTCGACAACCCGCCTTTCTCATCAAGGCTAAGGTTTCATCACTGTATCGATCTATAGTATCAATTCTTCCTTCGCCCCACCAACTCATACCCTCATCAATCATCAGACGACTGAACTCAGCTACGCGTTTTTCAGAGACAAAGAAGTTGTTGTCGTGAAACTCAATCGAGTCCGCTCCATACTCCGTCTTGATCTTCTTTACATCGGCGTATATCTTTTTGGCGTTTTTACCTTTCCAGCGGGCTTCATAGATTGGCACCACTGCGCAAAAAGAGCACTTGAAGGGGCAGCCTACGCTGGAATGATAAGCTAGCGTACGTTCACCTAAATAGGTCTGAGAGAGGTACCCTTCTAAAGGATAGAATTGGTGCAAGTGATCATACGGGAGGTCAGCAAGTGCGTCCTGGTCCAGCAAATCTTCTTTTCGGTTCTGAATAATCTCACCGTCTGGGGACTGATAAATGAGATTTGGGATGAACTCGTAAGGAGTATCATTAGTCAAAGCATCCAACAAGGCAGGAAAGGCCTTATCGCCCGGACCATTGATTACGAAATCGATATAGGGAGCACCCATTACTACCCGGTATTGATTCGCTGCAAAGTAGCCTCCCCAAATATTGATAGTATCCGGGTATTTTTCTTTTGCTCTCTTAGAAAAAGGAATTGCCTCTTGGAGTTGTGGGCCAGGCATTGCGGTAGTTCCAAAAAAGCGGTACTCTCCAGTGGCGAGGTACTCCTCTATTTTTGCCCAGGGATCGTGCTCCATATTGCCGTCCACAAATACATAATTATATTGCCCGTGGATAGAAGCTCCTACCTGTAGTATACTGTTGGGAATGCGATACTTAGAGTTCGCACTTCGCGGATTAAAGAGGATTACCTTATTCATGTTTCCAGACCCATCGTTTTTATCACGTCTATACCCCTGCTAATGTAATGTAAAATGAGGGGATGAAAGAACCTTTATCCTTCTCAGCTAGGTGATTGTAAACTACTGTATAGTTTGAGGTAACTATCTATCGTAGAATCTAGCTGAAAACTTGGGGGTAAGTTCGGCTCTTGCTCGCTTTGGAGGGCTTCTAGTACAGCATGCTTAAATTCTACTGTGGTTTGCGCCAAACTAACACCATTCAACTCCGGTGCTACCCCAACGGGACGCGATACGACATGGGCCCCTTGTTGGAGTGCTTCAACGAGCACAAAGCCAAAAGATTCATAATCTGAAGTGTGTACTAAGACCTTTGATTGTGCCAGTAAGTTCAGCACCTTCTCTCGGGGTAAAGCACCGGTCAATGTAATATGGTTGCTTAGTCCAGAAGCCGCAATTTTACTTTCTAGATGTTCTTTTTCTGGACCCTCCCCAACAAGCAAGCATGTCAGATCAGGTATATCTTTCCTTAACGCTACTACTAGGTCAACAAACTGGTCAAACTGCTTTAGGGGAATAAGGTTACCAATGCCAATAAGATGATTTGGTCGAGCACCCTGTTTGATAGATGGCTGAGGTAAGCCCCAAGGAATGATTTGGTCGACTTCAAATCCCGTGCTTTGCAGAAATTGCTTGACGTGGAATTGGGAGAGGCCTACCTTGTACATGTCTTTCAGTGGGAGGATGCGTAAATACCGATTGGTCGGTCGGGCATCCTGTCCCATCAAAGTGACCAGGTGTTTCCTGCCACGAAAACGATCTACCCATTGTGCTAAAAGACAAGCATCATTGAGCCAAAAACTGTGTAGTATGGCTTTAGGATAAGCCTTCGTGAGTAATCGAATTTGGTGATAAGCCTTCAACCAGGTCCGCACCTTGGCCAATGGGCCCTGGTAGTGGCATGGGTAAACATCAACACCATGCCAGTGATATTCCGCCCTTTGATGTGGATAGTGTAAACTCACGATGTGGAGCCTCACACTTGGTACTTTTGTCAATGCCTTGGCCAGCAGTTGCTGCGGAGGGATACACTTAGTATCCTCTTCGTTAGCGGCAAAGCCGGGAGTGATCCAGATAATGTGTTGCATTGTAATTGATCTAAGGCAATTTGAAGATAAGTACACTAAGTTTAGACGCTGGTAGTGACTGTGCTCTAATTTCACCCATTTCCTGTAGTTGGTAAGGACGAACAAGTTGAGCGGCTAGTTGGGTATTACCCACCACAATTAGATGGGTTGCTCCTTCCTCGCGATGAAGACGATCCACGACTACAGCGGTAGCAGCCTCTTCCTGCAAGGACCATCCTCGACGTTTAGCTCTGCCCAAGATACGAGGGTTACGACAGTCGAATTTATCAAAAACAACTATTGGAAACTCTTCAATTGATGTGTTTTGATTCACCACACTTGCAATTTTATCTAAGTGCTCTGGAACGTTGTAGTATTTCCATTCCGCGAATGCGGTGTTCAAAATGACAATTAGAGCCACCACCATATAAAGGACCGACTTTTTGTAAGTAGTCATTCGTTCCCTTAGGCCAATGGCAATTAGAATCGCGAGCGGCCCGATGAAAGGGATCTGGTAATAGTTGTGAATGGCATTAAGGTTGAAGAAAAGCAAAAGGTAAACTAACAAACCTACCATCCAAGCCCATAGCATTTGTTGCTGCGAACTATTCTTGCGTACCCAACTTAGTGGAAAGAAGAGAAGGCAGAATATAGCGCCTGCTTCAAATAACAGGCGAAGGCTTATTTTTTTCCAGTGATACAATGACAATCGTTGCTCCCATACACCAAAATACCAGGAACTGTTTTGGTCAAATTTGCGATAGTGTAGGATGTAGCTCCAGTGTGGAGCGTTGCTGTTCACTTCGTAAACATGCATTTGCCATACTGCAAACACTGCGAGCGGCAGCAAAAATATGGGACTTCGTAATAGTAACCATTTGAAACCACTCCGTTGGTAGGCATAGTACAAAACTGGAAGTGCTAGGAAAAAGAGGTAAGGGATCTTGACTAGGCCGGCAATACAAGCCAATATGCTGGCAAGCACTATAGCACGAGTAGAGCGTCGATTGATTCCGATCAAACTGTAGTAGAGCACCGCATAGCTGAACCCCTGAGCAAAAAAGTCGATATGGATAGCCCTCGAGTAGAACTGAGCTAAGGGAAGAGATAGATAAACCACCAGCGCCCAAAAGGCGATCTCTTTATCAAATAGTAAGACCGTGATTCGGTAAAAGAAATAGGAGCACAGCAGAAAGAAACCCAAGAACAGGAATCTACTGATTATCATGCTTTCGCCAAACCAAATCTGAAACTGGGCAACAATAGCTTCGGGTAATGGAAACTCTAGGACAAGGTTTTCGGAGCTGCCCATCCAGCACACTGCCGGGTAAAGTAGATCAATGCCATTTTGATAGAAGTCCCAAATGTAATAGGCGGTATCGGCTTGCCGCCAATCATGGGGTAGATCCAGAGCGGGACCGAAGTGCCAAAATCGCCAACTGATAATTGCGAAGAGCAGCAAACCTTTCCAATAAGAAGACAAAGCCTTATTCATTGCGCTAATGGATAAAAGTGCGCTGCCAAGAAGTTATAGAGTGCATGCGCTGCCATGTCATGCCCGGCCACAGTCCAATGTGGATCGGAAGGACAATACAATTGGAGTTCAGGTGCCGCGGTTTTGCTTTCTTGTGTATGAGAATATAGATCTAGTAGTGGAATGTCTTTGCTCGCGCAGAAAGTCTTGACAGCTTGCTGAATGCCGCCCTCTGGAAATACATAATCAGACCAATTGGTCACCTCTTGCATCCTCACTGCGTTTTCTCCTGGGAATTGCCAGGGGTAGGGGATATGGCAAATTGCGAATTCTACACCTCTTTCATCCAATGATTGCTGTAGCCCTTCCAGGTGCTTAAAACTCAATTCTACTCTCTCCTGAAGATCAGGAGACCACTGACTGGTATCTCTCATAAGTGCAAGGTAGTCCCATAGCATGACGGTCAGTATATCTTTAGTGGTGTTGTTATCGCGATAGGCCTGTTGAAAGGCTTCAGGTGGAAGATTGAGGTAAGTATCTATCTTTTCTTCGGAGAGCGTTTCGAATACAAGTTGACGTCTGAGCAAGAAGGTTGTTAAACGAACAAGTCGAAAGCGCTGAAGGTCCGCTATCATCATAGTCCAGGGGTTTCTTTTCTTTAGCCCTAGGTATTTACTTTCGAGTTGCGAGAAATCGAATCCGGCAGGTTCTCCATTCTCAGCAAATTTGGCGTATGGTAAGTAACCGTTGTCGCCGATGGCGTCTCCAGAAAAGAAGTCATTGTTGTAGAGGAATAATACGACCATATTGGGTTCGAAACTTAAACCCTTACGAAGTATCCAATTCCATTCTAGCAGTGGAGACCAGCTAGGGAAACCGTGTTGTACCACGCTAAAACTATCCGGTAGCAAGCTTGAGAGTACGGGCCCTAGTGACTCTTCGTATGCTACCTGAGTAGCCTGTAGGTAGGAATCGCCAACTAGCAATATTCGCTGCTCTCCTGCCTCTTTTAGTCCAGGGCTAGGGCCCCGCATACCATGTTCGTTAATCTGATGAAGAATATTTCGCCCTCCATCTTCTGGCCGAAGTTGTGTTCTAAAACTAGCATTCGGGACATAGTTTTTGAAGTACACCGTATCTAAGGTGCTATAAGGGAAAACATCATCGATACGCTGAATTGAATCATGAATACCTGCCTGGTAGGTGGCTACAGCTGGAAGCAATTTCTCAAGGATGAATAGAATTCCAATAGTCGAGAAGAGTAGCAAGGAACCATTAGATATCCACTTGGACCGACTGGCTATACCCGCAATCAGAAGCAGAGGGATACTAAAGCCAAGCCAGATGCTCAATGGGTTGATTGAAAACCGAGCAATAATACCGTCGCCAAAGAGTAAATCATATGCGTACACGAATACGCAAAAAAATGAAATTCCCAAAAAGGATACTGCTACTATTCTTTTAATCTTCTGCCGATACATTAGGTAAAGGATGACTAATGATAAGCCACGGAAATGGGCTCAAACTTTGCCCGAGTTTACGGCGAATTCGGTTGAGTAGGGTAGTGGGATTGTATTTTAATTCATAGTTGAAGGCACTAAGATTCGACCAGTCATGATGGTGATAGAATGACTGCATTGCCTGCTTACCCTCTGCTTCGTAGTATTGAAGTGTTCGTTCTCGCGCCTCTGCTACTGCATCAGTATCGTAGATTGGAGTGTCCAGTAAATGGATTTCACCGGCAGGTGCGAGTAGTTTCGCCAGGCGGTTTAGGAGTGCTTCTAAGTTGGGGAAATACTGGGCACAGCTTGCCAACACGATTGCATCAAAAGGAGCTTGCTTCAGTTTAGCCTTGAAAATATCCCCGTAGGCAAATTGACACCCCTTATTTCCGAATAGTGATTGCGCTTGTTCCAGTTCAGTTGCATTGACATCCAGGCCAAGTACAAATCCTGCACCGCCAGAATGCAGTAATTGATGGGTCAACCAGCCATTGCCACATCCTAGATCAAGTATTGAATTTGCTTTCTTTTCATCAAGATGAACTAGAAGCTGTTCCACGTTTCTTTGACGTAGCCGCCACTCCTGATTCTGAGGATGATCTGCTGGTATCCATGGGAGTTCTCGTACGATTTCATCTGGATATAGTCGCCCTTCGCTTTTTCGGGCATTGATGTAGGCCGCCTCGAAACCTTCCTTAGGTGGGGTCAGATAAACTAAGCTGCTGCTCATGTTCAGATGATGGTCTGTTGGGTGGTTGGAAAAGTGAATTACCGACAATCTTTCGGTACCAGAGCATTCCTGCTTTAGCTAAGGCAACCTTAATTGCTGTCTTGATTCCTGGCAAGGACCAGGTTTTGCCGGCCAGGCTTAATTTATGCAAGTTTACACTGTTGACGACCCAGCGAACGGCATAGTCGTAGTATGGTCGGGGATAGGTCCGTACAAAGTCGATATCTCGGTCGGTACTGCTAAACCAGTCTGGTTGTTTTATGATCTGCTCTTCGATATCCTCATATAGTCCTGTACCTTTAATTGGATAGGCTACCGTAATGGTGAATAGATCGGGGTTAGCCGTTTTCAAATGCTTAAGCGTAAGCTCGATATCTTGCTCAGTTTCACCGGGATAGCCAAGCATGATGAAAGTCCCGGTTTCTATCCCTTTCGCTTTGGCGGTGATAGTCATGGCTTGCACTTGTTCGGCCTGTACACGGCGATCCATCGCATCAATAATGCGCTGCGATCCACTCTCAGCGCCGATCCAAACACGGAAGCAGCCACTTTCTTTCAGCATATCCAATACTTCATCATTCATGCGTTCGGCTCGGGTAATGCATTCAAAGGGAATTACAGCGTCCTGAGCTTGGACGGCCTGATGAAAGGCCGCTAACCACTTATGACTTACGGTGAAAACGTCATCCACAAACCAGACCTGATCGGGCTGGTACTTCTCTTTGATCATTCGTAACTCAGCCGCTACTTTTTCCGCACTACGCCGACGATAAGATTGACCATAAACCGCGGTGCTACACCAGCGGCAAGTATAAGGGCATCCGCGTTGTGTACTTAGGGTTACCGAGCTCCGGCCGTGATGTGTTTTCCAGGTGTCGAGATATTGCTGGAGATCAATCTTGTGCCTATTTGGTGTAGGGAGCTCATCCACTGCCCGAAGGTGCTTACGTGCAGGCGTCTGCGTAATCTGCCCATCTGCATCCACAAACGCAAGCCCAGGTATATGACCAAAATGGGGTCGTAAGCCTTGCTCTACAGCCTGAACCAGTTCCAGCATACTTTGCTCGCCTTCACCAATAACCAAGACATCAGCTCCTGTAGCTAGATAGTTTTCGACATTGTAGCGAAGATCAGGGCCACCAAGAACGATTAGACTATCATGCAGTTGCTCGTTTGCGCGAATGCTACGAATCAATCGAATCACATTCAACTTGGTCATCAAGTTGGTGTAAATCGCTATGATTTCGGGTTGCTGTTCTACGAGGTAGGTGCACTGTGCATCGAAAGAGGAGAAGGTAGTATCGTGTACCTCGTTATCATAGCCATGCTGTTCCAGCCAAGCGCTGATATACAGGATGCCTAAAGGAGGGTAAGGTTTATTGATCTTCTGCTCCTTTTCATCTTCCTTCATGTAGTACGCATGCGTCAAGCAGATCTTCATGGGCTAAAAATAAAAAATTCACTGTGCTGGAGGGTAAAATAACCGTGCTAGTTCTCCCGACAAATGAGTTACTTTTTGAGGTATACCATCAAGTAACAAAGTATGCGAGCTTTCTAAGGACATGGGCACTTGTATATCCGGACTCAGCTGGCATTTACCCAAGTGTAACTCCGCTGGACCAAAGTAGTTCTTTTTGTTGAAGACGGTTATTCCATATGCGCAGTTTTCTACACGAGCATGACGCAGTGTGGCGCTTGATTCATCTTTAACAGCAATGCCAATATGGGCACCTTCGATATTGACCATTTCCGCATCGATTATCGTCTTTTCACCAATAGACAAGGCTTTGTCCGCGATTTCTGAAAAGTCTAATTGTAAGGCGGTGAGCACACTTCCAGATAGATCTAAACCATCCCCTCCAAGCTGCTTGAAACTAAGATCACGCATACTGCCGGCAGAGAAATCAATATCTAAGCCATCTCCAGAACAGTTTATGAATTGCAGTTGACTCAGTTGCACCTTGGGGCTGTTGATGACATTGAGCGCATCTTCTGAGTCAATGTTCTGAAACTTCAATTGCTCTAGCCACATAGTATCGGCCCAACAAGTCATGGCACCATTTAGTAGTAGGCCATGGTCACGGAAGGTTTGATTGTTGGTCATCGTGATGTGGGACAGTTGTAAGTGGCCTGAATTCAAGAAATGTATACCCCGCCCCGTATTATCGTCCGAATAGATCTCAATTGGATTTGAGATGGTACCCATACAATTCGCATCACCAAAGACAATGATGCTCGCCTCATTTTTCAGGTTTATCTGGGTGCCAGCAGGAATGATGAGTTGATAGCTCGCAGGAATTATTTGAATAGTATTGAGGGTGATATTCTGTCGTGTAGGTCGGACAACAGTCCCCTGCAGTTTAAGGGCGAGCGTGTCGATTATCAGTTTATCCTTAGGTAAAAAGCGAGGCGGGTTCTGTGGCCAGGCATTTACTTTTTCGCGGAACCAATAATCAACTCCTTCGATGCTGTAAAATAAGTATTGATCATTTTTGGGTACCGTTACCGAAACGGGAATCGGAGGAACTGTTTTGATATCAAATGATGGGAGCTCTAAGGTGTTTTGTTGTTCATGAAGCGGTTTGTTGCGCTTAGGGCCGGATGCTTCAATGGTCACTGGTTGGCAATAGTAATTGTATAGATTGACCTCATTTGATTCAGGATTGCGGAAAGCCTTTAGACCTACTGCGGACAGTGGGACGCTGGTCTCGCAAGTCTCGAAAAGAGGCTCGTAAATCGTGTACTGGAAGGGGGGCGCTGTTTCGAATGTGTATGATTTAACCGCTTCGCGTAAATGCTTTGCTCGACTCCTGAGACTATCAAATTGGAGTGAGTAATCTGGAAATTCCTCACGCATAGCGCTTTCGAGAGCCAAGGTTTCGGTACCAATGTCAGTGAGGAAGTGATTTACAAAATCCCTGTCGGAGTACTTTAGAAGATACTGTTTGTAACGGAGCAGAAATTCGGGCTTGTTAAACAAGGCAAATAGGAAATACTCCTCTGTGAAGTATACTTTGTTTCCCTTTTCTTTGGCTGCTCCCAGAAATGTTTTTTTAAACCAGTAGTAAATTCCGTTGGATCCGTAGCCATCAAACCCGATCGGGTAGAGTAGGCTAGTTTGCGGATGATAGTACCAACGCATATTGTGCCAGCGTAGCGCATGGTAGGCTTCAGTCAAGTCCACTAGGGCAAAGAAACGTGCCCAGTAATCTATATCTATAGCTTGTAGGAGTTTGCTCGTGTCTTGTGGAGGGATGCGCAGCTGTTCCAACCTTTTTCGGCCAGCATCAAAAGCTGTTAGTAGCATACTGTCATTGCGGACTTTGTTCTTTTGAAAGGGTTCGATCGTCGCGGCTTCATAATCAGGAATACTCGGTGCTACATTTTTCCCGTAGCGAAGGCGGTAGTTTTGGGCTTGCCAAAATCCTTCTTCATTAAATTTTAGGATCACGCTCGCTGATCGTTTCTGACGAGCCAAGAGTGCTTCGGTAAAATGAGCCTCAAAGGCATAGATGCCTTTATATTCATCATTTACCCAAAGTTCTAAAAATTCGTAGCGGGGAGTCAAAATGTCTTCTTGCTCCAGGAGTCGATGAAAAATCCATTCATGCAAGAAGAATCGAGTTTTTGGATTTTGTAAGGAGAATTGATCAGCTTGTAAAATGCTCGTACCATCCGCTAATTTTACCCGCCATGACCACTTATCTCCTTTTAAATGGTCTAGCCAATCCCCCTTAAGTCTGACCTCCGCAGAATAGTCTTGGCCTTCGAACTTGACAGTTGCTGGTTGGAAGTCATCTCCAGAGCTTTCCAAAAATCCAAGCGCTATTGCTTGCGCTCTTTTTTGCTTAATTTGCTGGAAGTCACTGCGATCAAACTGAATGCGAATTTTTTTCATTCCAAGGTCCTCAACCAAAGGCTTGCGATCTTGGCATTGACACAATAAAAGGACGGCGGCTACAGAGATCCACCACCGATAGTCCAATTTATTGAGCATTCTTTTTGTCATCTGTGGCCAAGATAAGAAAAGCACTAAGCAGGAATATGATCATATCTGTTTTGGAAGAAAATTCGACCTGCCGACCTATTGTTTTTCTGATATTGATGCTAAATAAAGTAGAAGTAAGTGGTATCGAATTCAATGCTCAACGGACAAACATGTGTGCTATGGCTAATTCTCATTGTCGTGTTGACGAGTTGCCCTAAGCAGCCTCAAGGAGAGCACTATCAATTTTTTGTAGCGGGCCATACTTATGGGGTTTTCCAAAAACGAGTGCCAGGACTACATATGCCGTTCGTGGCTGATTTTAACTATCTGAATGCGTCGGAGAAAATGTCTTTTGGGGTATTAGCTGGTGATATAGTCTACCATAGTCGAGATACCTCATGGGACCATGTGGATCGACAACTAGAAGACCTGAAGATGCCAGTGTACTTTACGACCGGAAATCATGATGAAGGCCACAAGTCTCCCTACAAGGATCGCTACGGAAGGACATACTATGCCTTTGAAGAAGGTCGCGATCTGCATATCGTGCTAAACCCTGGATTGGGCGGCTGGAATATTTGGAATGATCAGTTGGCGTTCTTCCACACTCAAATGCAAAGAGCGGAGCAATTCGATCACGTGTTTCTCTACTTCCATCATATCTTATGGTGGGAGCCCGATAACCAATATTCGACGTTCCGTCCCAACTCATTGGATGGCAGAGCGCCTGATGTTAACTTTTGGCCAGAGATCATGCCTGTACTGCAGTCTTGTGGGCGTCCGGTTTATTGTTTTGCTGGCGATGTCGGGGCCAGAGGTCTTCCCACTGTGTTCTTTGCGGATAAGGTAGAAAACGTTCACCTGATTGCTAGCGGAATGGGGAACGGTACAAAAGACAATTACCTGTTAGTTGAGGTTAATGCCGAGGGAGAAGTAAAAGTTAAGATTCGCTGGCTTCAAGGGAAAACGGAAGAAGTGGTGTTTACAGAAGAACGACAGCTGCCTTATGGTATTAGTTGGAGTCGCTAGTTTTTTGCAGGACTAAGTAATAGTGATCAGCAGCATAACTTGGCCAACGCCAGTGACTGAATTGCTTTTCTAATCGGGATAAGACACGAATACTAGTTGGTCGTTGCTGAAAAAATGGCTCTAAATAGGAGGGAGGTAGCCAGAATCCAATCGGTTTTAGTGCAGTCAATTGGAACCCATCTGCGATTTCCAGGCAATCGTCAGGACTATAGTACCAGGTATCAACGAAGGTCGTTTCATCGAGTTGTGCTGGAATAGCTTTGCGGTTAAGTCTTCTAAAGACTTTCTTTAGGCGCAATTTCGTTAGGAAGTAGAGGCTTTCCCACCAGCAGAACCGCCCCATGATTACCAATGCCAGGTAACCTCCTGGTCGGAGGAGTTTATTGGCCTGCGGAAAGAAGAACCTAAATTGATTTGGTGATAGGCAGTTTAATCCGCCAAAGTTGGAAAATACTAGATCAACTGAGCCAGGTGGTGTCAGTCCTTCAATCTGATCGGCAGAACGCACCTTAAACTCCAACTTAGACTGAAGATCCCCGTCTAGCTGCTGCTTATTTTGCTCAGCAGTCGAGATCATTTGAGGGGAAATATCGCTGGCAAGAACGGTTTTTCCTTGTTGTGCGAACCAGCAAGCATCTACGCCAGTACCACAGTTGACTTCCAGTATTTGTTGAATATCAGGCTTTTCTAAGATTTGGTTAATAAAACCGTAGACCTGTTCTCGCTGAGCCCGGCCGATGAGCGTTTGCGTGAATGTATCATCGTATTCACCCGCAATTTGATCAAAAGCTCGGCCACTCTCCATTAGCTGTTAGCGCTTTGCAGTGATAGACGTTGGAGCCGAATTCTATCTGTAAGCATGGTCGGTAGGTAATACCCCATGGCCAAAATAGAGCGAAGTTGTCGTAGCTTGATGTTAAATGGGCGGCGGATGAGATTGCCTAAGTTTTCCCAGCCTTGCTGCAGACGGAAGACTTTGTGCACGTAGCGATGTAGACGTCGGTAGTAAGCAGGGGAGAAGGTGCCTCGATACATCATGGCTAGATCGTCGGAGTCTGTCCAGTTTTGCTTTTCTTCTAGCTGCGCCTTGACAACATCATAAAACTTGGTGCCAGGGAGAGGATAAGAGACAGAAATGCCAATGTCATCAGGTACCAGGTCACGGACCATTTGGATAGTCTTGTCAATATCTTCTTTGGTTTCTCCCACGTATCCGAACTGCAAGAAGAAACCAACTCGAACTCCTTTTTGCTTGAGTAGTCGGGTCGCCTCGTATATCTGTTCCACTTGAGTGCCTTTATCCATTGCGTCGAGGATAGACTGTGAGCCGGATTCGGCACCAACCCAAACTTCGTCCAAGCCTGACTCTGCAAGCGCCTCAATCGTATCTTCTTTCAGGAGAAGGTCAACGCGCGACTGAATCTTGTAGCGTGGTTGAACACCCAGGGCTTTCAATTCTTGGTTGAATTCTTGCACCCAGCCTGGTTTGAGGCCGAAAATATCATCGCAAACCCAGAAGTATTCTGCTCCTTTATCCTGAATGAGCATGGCCATTTCGGCCGCTACTCGCTTTGGTGAGCGCGAATTGTAGCGATTGCCATAAATGGGCTTCGCACACCAATTGCACTTATACGGACAGCCCCTTGTGGTAGCAATATTTAGCGAGAAGAATCCACGACCTGCTTGCCAGATTTGACGGTAACCCTCTAGTTCGACTAAGTCCCAGGCGGGGTCAGGGAGGTCATCCAATTGGCGGAGCACTGGTCTACGCGCATTTTTAACTAACTCGCCATCTTCTAAAAAGGCAACGCCCAGAATCACCCTTGCTGCTTGATACTCTCCGTTTTGTAGGAGATCACAGAGTTCAGCTAAACTCAGCTCCCCCTCGCCTTGGATGACGAAATCGGCACCGGCTCTTAAATAATGATCAGGATGGTCGGTAGAGTCAGAACTACATACGATAATATGTTTGACTTTTGGCCTGGCTAATCGGATCATTTCGAGTGCCGCATCCCGCATAACCGTCAAGCACATTTTGCTGAGGTAATTGAAGCCATCATCATAGATGACTAGGAAATCCGGCTGATCTTCTAGATGTGGTCCTATTTCGTTGGCAGCATGCACGAGATTAGTGTCGAAAAGACTTACCTCGTATCCTTTCGAGCGCATCAGCGCTGCTGCATAAATCGTTCCGTATGGCGGGTACGGACGCTGGTCCTCCCACTGCTTCTGGTCAAAACGATAGAAATAAGCATTGGTAAATAGGATCGAACTCATTTTTCCTACTTCTCTATTGATGTCGAAAGATTCTTGAGCTCAGGGCGTTCTAAACGAACACCATTTTGTTGCTCAAAAGCTACTATACGTTTTTCAAGTTCTGACAGGACGCGGTTTTGAAAATCCTGCGGATGGTGCTTCGATACGTACGGTCGAGACTTGAGGGCGGTGGAGAATTTGTCCGCCTCAAAATTAGCGAATTTCCTTTGCCAATATTTGAGCGTTCGCTCATAAAAATAGCTGTCAATATATTCTCCGAGCTGTCCGTTCAAAAGCCATTCCAAGGCACCTTGAACCTTACTGGTCTTATGTGGGATGGTTTTTTCCGTTTCCCGCAGCGGGAAATTGGGGTAATAAAGAGATAACCAATCGTTGGTAGCCATGAACTTTTGGTACATGCTTCGACCGTAGAGTGGCTTCAGGGTGGCTACTTCAGTAGCGGTAAACTGGTTTTGCTCTTCAATAGTTAAATGGTCTTCATCCACGAAATAATTGACACAGAAGAACTTGTGCGAATTAAGTAGAAAGACTTTTTTGAATAAGACTAGTAGTGTCCGACTAACCCATAAACGGCCTGGTTTGGTCACTATGAAATAATCAATATCACCATCCCTGGGCATTACATTCTTCGAAAGCGCACCGGATAGGAAGACCCCTCGAACAAAAGGGAAGCGCCGAATAAGATGAGTCATGCGATAGGCATGCCGGATATACCGTTCTGCTCGCTTGTTGTTATCAATTCGCCGAGCTACCCATTCCGGACGGTCCTGACAGGAAAAGTAATCACCCTGCTGAAAGATCCAGCCTGAGCTTATCGCTTGTTCAAGCTGGGCGCGAAGTTCTCCTTCTGAAAGTGTGGGCCCAGCAGCTAATTCACGGATCTCCGTAAAAGTGAGTGGGTAGGAGAAGATGTCGAAATAAAACATTGGCATCAGGACCCTATGTAGAGCATGGCTACAATCTAGCGTTGAGGGTATATTAGGGCCTGGAGTATTCACCATCGTTCTAAGTAGCAAGGTAAAATGTGTAGCCAATATATGGGCTTCGCTGGTTCGTTTTCAGAATGATTGAGACAAAACCCGCGTTGCTGACAAGAATAGGGAAAATATGACGATTCTTGAAAAAATACTTTTGAGGAATTGATGGAAGTGGTGGCAATCTGCTAATTTACAGCCCTGATAAATTAAATCTGAAGTCGAAAAACAAAGCTCAAATGGCATTGGCAACCAGGATAAAGATCTTTTTGTGGGGAGCAATATTTGTAACGCTCTTGGTAAAGATTCCAAGCCTGATTGATCAATTTCACGTTAGCAGGTTCATTGTCTCAACTGTGTTTTGCTTTTGGGCAATCCTGGGTATTGTCCCGATGTTGAAGCGCGTTTCGCTCACCGTCATGGATGGTATACTGTTCGGGATTTATCTCTTGCATTTGCTCTCTCTCCTGTGGGCTGACAATTTTGGTGAGGCCATTTTTGCTACCCAAAAGTACTTGCTCCTTGCAGTTTTGTTTCTTGCCTTTCGCTTGGTATTGCAAGAAGACAAAAGCGTACGAAATCAGCTATTCCCAATACTACTTGCGTGCACTGGATTGGTCAGTGCGATTGTCGTTTATCAGGTACTGCAACAAATGGGTTCGGATGGCCTTGCAGGTAAAGGAGTATATCAAATAGTGGGGCATGCTGGCCATAAGAATCTTACTGCGTCCTACCTGTTTTTATTGATCACTTTTTTGCTGTACTGGTTCAATGATTACCGACAGAAGCCCTGGTATTGGTTGGCGCTATCGTTTGCCTTTGTCCTCATGCTGGTACTGCGTAGTAGAGCTGTCTTCTTAGCAGTAGCCTTAGGCGGGCTCTTATTCGGTTTCTACCTAATGTTTGCCAATGAGACAAGGAAAGCAATACTGTACAAACGTGTGCTACCTATTGGGGTTATTGCCTTGATCGGCCTGGTTAGCCTGACTCAATTTACGGACTTGGGAAAGGAATATGCCGGCTTCTTTAATCCGATGAACTACATGGATAGTGCTTCTGGTACGGAGCGACTTTTTGTGTGGAGTAAAACGGTGGATCTCATTAAAGAACGCCCGATGTCCGGTTATGGTGCGGGTAACTGGAAGCTGTTCTTTCCCAGCAAAAGTATTGAGGGGGGCTACAGACTGATGGAAAAGGACTTGATTTTCACTCGCGTTCACAACGATTTCCTGGAAGTGGCGGCGGAAGTAGGAATCATAGGGGGAGTATTGTATCTATCTATTTTCGTTCTGGCTCTGTGGGCTTGTATTGTCAACTATCGTAAAACAAAGCCTAGGTACCGTTATCGCTGGGTGCTGTTGAGCACTGCTGTGATTGGGTTTGCGATCATTTCTTTTTTCGACTTTCCCAAGGAGCGCATCGAACATCTAACGTTACTAGCTCTATTGTTAGCCTTTATATTCTATGACCGAAAGTCGAATGCTGCAAAAGCAGCCAAGGGCGAGAATACAATGATCCGTTATGGGGTAGTTGGTCTTTGCACACTGTTTCTCATTATCAATATTCCTGTTGGTTACTATCGATTTGTCGGAGATCAGGCTAGTAAGGTGATCCTTAGTCATCGTAAGACTAATGAGCTGGATATTATTACTGGCCAAGTTCAAAAAGCAGACTCCGACTGGTATAATGTTGACCCAATGGTCATACCGTTGAGCTGGTATGAGGGCGTCGCTCACTATGTGCTGGGCGATTATGTCGCAGCGGAAGCACCTTTTGCTCAGGCTTATGAAATCAATCCTTTCAATTTTAACGTGCTCAATAACTATGCGAGTACGGTGGTACAGCTCGAAAAGTATGAGCTAGCCGTGGATTTATACCGACAAGCACTAAGAATTAACCCTCGTTTTGAGGAGGGTATGTTTAATCTTTCCTTCGCCCTTTATCAATTGGGACAATATGATGAAGCCTTAGAATGGGTACAGAAAACAAGTGGGAATCCGGAAAAGAAAAGACTTTTTCTACAGCGAATTGAGGCGGCCTTGAACACCCAATAGTTATCATCCATGGGATATTGGGGATTAATCTATCCATAAACTTCTGAAAACCATCTTAAAACTCTACCTTTAGGGGGCTCTGAGCGAAAAGCAAAAAGGGCAAGCAAATTATTGATCTCCTACCGTAATCTCATGAAAAACCTTCACAGAATCTTTCTGATTCTTGTGTCTGTATTCTTCTGTACAGATACCCTCGTTTGTCAGACCATTTCTATTTCTCCAGATGTTGGAAGTCAAGGCGCTAGCTTTGGTGTAACTATTACAGGGGTAGGAACAGGGTTCTACTCCTCTACCACCTGTGCATACATCTCAGCTTCTCCAGCCTCGATTACGATTAACAATATTAACGTTCAGAACGCTGGCCTGCTTACCGGAACAATCAATATCCCAGCGAATACAGTGCTGGATTTCTACGATGTGACGGTCTGGGAAGGTGCAGGAAACGGTGGGTCAGATTGTGATGGTGCGGAGTACACCTGTATGGATTGTTTTCAGGTTGTCGCGCCGCCTCCCGCGGTGTCTACGGTAAGCCCTAGTTTTGGAGCGCCTGGAGTAAGTGTAGCCGTTACCCTGACCGGAACCAATACTACCTGGGATGGTGACCACTGCGTGGAGCTAACTGACGGTATTACCACGATCACGTTTGTTGGTACTGCTGGTTCCCCGACTAGTCTTACCGGGACTGTAGATATACCTGCTAATGCCAGTATTGACGATTATGAGATCATAGTGTACGATGATAATACGGGAGCCTGTATGGGAGCTACCGATGGTACCTGTACGGATTGTTTTTCCGTAGTAGATCCGTTCATTCTTTCGATCAACCCGGCATCAGCTAATCGCGGTCAGATATTGGATGACATCACTTTCACTGGTTTTGGTACCAACTTCACCGGTTCTACAACCTGTGTTGAGATACTAGCCTCATCCACGCTTACACTCACTGGTGTTAACGTTATAAATGCTACTGAATTAACAGCCGACTTGAATGTTCCTGCGAATGCAGTTCCCGGTACTTATGATGCTCGAATCTATGCGGGCCCTGATTGTACGGGAGATGTATACACTTGCACAGACTGCTTCACGATCAACCAAGCGACCATTGCAGTCACTCCAAATGTAGGAGAGCAAGGGGCGAGCTTTGGTGTAACGATTACTGGCGTGGGCACAGGGTTCTATTCCTCGACTACTTGTGCATACATCTCTGCTTCTCCAGCTTCGATAACGATTGATAATATTAACGTTCAAAATTCTGGACAGCTGACCGGAACAGTGAACATTCCAGCGAATACAGTGCTGGATATTTATGATGTGACGGTATGGGAAGCTGATGGTAATGGAGGCTCAGCTTGTGATGGTGCGGAGTATACCTGTACAGACTGTTTTCAGGTTATTGCGCCAATTCCCGTGGTGTCTACAGTAAGCCCAAGTCTGGGTACACCTGGCTCAAGTATAGCTGTAACCTTAACTGGAACCAATACTACCTGGGATGGTGA
>CAJXOS010000034.1 GCA_913057725.1 uncultured Lewinella sp. | reverse complement strand
GCTTAGTGCAAAAGCCAAGCCGATAACTGTTTCTTTAATTAGTTTCCCGTCTCTAAGGTAGTACTGTCGCTTTATCATGCAACCTCCCGACGAGGCTCTTGTCATTATGGTATACTACGCATCTCCTACACTATCCTACCACCGCATTTTTCAGCCTATCTAATGGATTTATCTTAATTCAAGAATTCGCACTGTAATCGGTTGCTTCCGATCAACCAATTATTGCAAATTCAATTTCATTCTCGGCATGCTCTAAGGGCACCGAGTACTACCTCTTTGGCCTTTACTAGACTTGTTTGGACGTGCTTTGCCTCACCCCGGTGAGACCGTTTCTCTTTAATAAAATGACCCTCACGATGAATTTTCGACTGATTTTTCTTCTTTTCGGCCTTGGGTTTGGCACCCTGGCCGCACAATCTACTAGTATCCAATTCACCCAGGAAGATGGCTCCGTTCAAACAATGGAAGAACGCATGGCCGCTGAGCAGACCAAAGGTGCAGCCTTAGTAGTTTTACTTGACGGACAAGTGGTATTACAAGAAAATTGGGGCTGGCGTGATGCCGAGAATCAATTGCCCGTTGACAACCAGACGCTCTTCCAAGTCGGCGGCATGAGCCAACCCGTAGCCCAATTTGCCATCATGCGATTAGTCTCTGATGGTGTTCTGAATCTTGACACTGACATCAACGAGTACCTCAGCAGTTGGAAGCTTCCTACTAACAAGATTACCTCAGCCCGACCAGTAACCATCCGTGATCTCCTTTTGCAACGTCGTGGTTTTAAGTTCCCGTATAAACCAGACGGATTTGCTGCCGGAGCCACACTACCAACACACCTACAGTTATTAAACGGAGATGGGCCCGCAAAGAACCCTCCTGTTGTCTTGAAAAAAGACATCAATAAGAGTGGAGACAACTCCTTTGCGCCAGTCCTGATTTTGCAGCAGATCTTGATGGATTATTACCAGCAACCCTTTGAGACTATTGCCCAGGAACAAGTATTTGCCCCACTGCAAATGAACAGCAGCTTCTATGCTTCTGAATTAACGGCCGACCAAAAGGGCATGCTCGCAGTTGGCTATGGCCCAGACAAGCAGCGCTTGGCGGATGACTATAAGCGCTATCCAGAACTAGCTGCCAGTGGCTTGTACACTACCGCTCATGACTATGCGCTGTTTATCCAGGCCTTACTAGATGCTACTGCCGGTCGCGACAATCGTTTCCTCAGTCAGGAACTCGCACAAGAGGCACTAGCACCATCGAATAATGACGATGCGATGCTAGTGAATCGCAATGATACGAACCTATTCTGGGGCGGCGCTACGAAAGGATACTACACCCAATTTGAGGCAGATGCCGTAGATCACCGCTGGGTGGTAGTGGCCTTCATGAATGACCATATCAATTGGAGCTTTAACGGTGCATTGCGCTGGGAGGGCATCAATTATGCTAAAGCCCAGATGGCCACCGGCCAGGAAGCCGAAAGCACACAATCAGGAAAGCGATAGATGATGAACAGACTTTCTTTTTTCTTGATTCTGATGGTAGCAGCCCTAGGCTTTGCTGCACGGATTAGTCCGGAATCAACAACTCTATCAAAGCCTTTAGCACTGACTGGTGAGAAACTGATCGTTTTCACCCAAGAGCAAGATCAGCATTTTCGCAGCAGCTGTTTACCACGCCTACAGGAGTGGACGAAAATGGAGGGCATTGAACTCATTGAACGCTCCGCTGCCGAAGGTGTACCTACGGAAATCACTGCAACACCAGCCATTGTCTTTCAGAATGATCGTGGACGAGCAATCTACGCTAGCCGTTACGCGGAACTGGGAACGATCAAGAATTTTGTCCGTACCAACCGGCTTCGGCCACAAGCGAACCAGACTTTCTGCACAGACCAAGTGCTACAACTGAAAAATGGGCGAGCTTCATTGAACGCGCCCGTGAAACTGACAGCGTTGACCGGCGAGCTACCAGAAAGCTGGTCAGAGGCAGCCTTTCGACAAGCTGCCCTTGATAACATTGCACAAGGAATGAATGAGTATGAGGCTCAAGATGAAGCCTGCTTGGCGCGTACGGATCGCGCATTCTATTGTGATTTCCATCCGTATCGATCAGAGGATGGAATGCTCTATCTCTCCCTGGAGCTGTATTCCATGTTCAATTGTATACGGCCGGTATTTACCACTGGGGAAACTGCCCTATCAGGTTCGTTTGAGGACTATGCAACCGTTTTTCAAGCGGCTGGATCACTTTTACAAGAAATGATCACCCGGCAAGTACAACAGTCAGAGATTGGCGATGCCTGGTCGCCGTTGACAGATGATATTACGGTAGTAGATTGGGAAGGATTCGGATTGGCGCTGCCAGAAAATGTAGCCACTGCCACTCCTAGTCGAACGGACTACACAGTTGCTCAGCAATGGTCGGGAACGGTACCGGTAGTACCTGGCGTGCCAGCGCTTTTCTTCCGGTTCATGGAACCACTGGACCGCTATGCAGGCGAAGTGCCAGACTTTAATGGCCAATTGTCACTTGATTCTGAAGGCAGAATCAGAAGTGGTGAATTCTCGGCAGAGCTAAAGTCTCTTACCATGGGCATGGCTGAGCTAGACGATAAGGTCAAGAAGAAGTATATCTATACCCGTCGTTTCCCAGAGGCTAGTTTCAGCTTTGATTTATCAGAAGACCAAGCCGTATTGCTTCAGGCAGGTCAACTCAATCGAGTACCGGTAGAAGGCACCTTCACCTTCATGAAGCAAGAGAAGCAAATGAAGGTACAAGCCGAATTGACTCCGGAGTTATTGGAGTCTGGCAAACAGCAGATGATGGTCCACGTGCAGTTTGACCTCAATGTTACCGATGACTACGGGATTGCAGGCCCCGATGGACCTGATCCCGCACGAAAGACAATGATTTTCGATCTCAACTTTATTATGTCACCACAATAAAATGTCAATCATGTATCCAAAATTCTTGGTTTCATTATTAGGTGCCGGCGTATTGAGCGTAGCACTAATTAGTTTTAACTTCTCCGATGCCGACTTTTACCAATATGAGGGCGAGACACCTGGTGTTTTGACGGCCACAGGCATGACCGGAGGGCCTAGTGTCTTCACCTTTGAACGTTGGCACTTTGCACAAGTAAGCATACCAGATGATGACCCAACCCAAATCCAAGCAGTAGTTGATATCGACGTTACCTCTGCTGTTTGCGACTGGAAAGATTTGGAGTACTCCGTAAAGAAGAAGAAGGATTATTTCCACGTACGTAAGTTTCCAAAGGCCATGGTCACTATTAATGGTGCCACGCTGCAAGAGGATGGCAGTTACCGAACGGAAGCCATGCTTAGTTTAAAGAATGTGGAGAAGCCTGTCACGCTAGTCTTCACTATCTCTGAGACAAAACCTTACGAGATAAAAGGAGAGGGGATTATTAACCGCCGTGAATTCCGCTTTACCGGCGATGGCCCAGCAGACGAGGTACCGATTGCCTTTGAGGCAACGCTCCCTACAGAATAAATCCTAATCAAAAAAAGCAAGGCTAACTGCATTACTGCAGTTAGCCTTCATTTAAATCACACGAAAAATTAGCCTTTGTGGGAGGATTAATTCCCAACCGGAAGGCTAAAACACTCAAAAATTTCTTCTGTGCCAGGGCAGAAGGACCTGATCGGGGACCACTCGGCAATATGGGTTTTACTGCGCACAGTAGTGCAAAAGTGATTTTAGGTCATACAATGCCTCGGGTAAGGACTGTCGGTAGGCGTGTATCTGGCCAAAGAACTCCAAATACTCTGGTCAGGGCTGATGCCTTTTGACAGTGTAACAGCTCTCCTCTCAATGCTCTACACACTTGGCTGTTACTCCCCAGGCCTGTAGACCTAAAATCAAAGGGGGGATGTATTAAATAAGAAAATCCGAATAAGTCTTTCTTGCTACACCTCGACTACCACTTTTGGTAAGCCTCTCAAAACTCGGTGCAGTCAATTTCAAATGCTCCTGATATCTATGCTTAGGTCAAATGTCACCTAACCATTGTTTGTTTTCATACTAGTTTGCAGCCTTACTAAACTGCATTACTGATTTTCGTCCGGACTTACCGTTGATGTGGAGATAATAGTTTCCACTCGGTAAGTTTGCAATATCAATGAGTTGTTGGCTGTTTTCGGCAATGTCCAGCTGCCTTAGCACTACACCCCATTGGTTATAAATAGTGATCTGCTCTACGTTTTCAGCGGCAGAGCCGAAATCAATTTGCATCCACTCTGCACTCGGATTCGGATAAAGTTTTACCCGGATCGACTCTTCTTCGATATCTGTCTCCGGCATAATTACCTCGACATCTTCTAATGCACCTTTTGTCTCTTCTGTTTCTCCTCTTTTGTCATCCGCTGACGCCACATCCTCACTAGGTACTAAGCCTGTGTTTTGTGTGGTAAGCGCTTGAGAATTACTCATGATGGTAATACACTCCGTAGAGCTTGCCACCGGATATTCCACCATATTGTCATCGATCAACTTGATCTCATCTATGGTGAAGCAAGTATTTACATCGTCCAGGAATACAATGTCTTCTAAAATGACACTGAATTCAGCTACCTGTCCTGAACCACTATTCTGTCCCAAGTCGTTGCGTAGAAAAGCAACATCAAGTGCACCATCATCTTCCCTTAGATATTGATAACTGCGAGACTTCGAACTGCCACTTCCGTTTAGCCAGGTATTTGACAATAAGTCCACCTCTCCCGCATCAGGGCTCCACGGGTCACCAGTATTCTGTGCCACATAGTCAGACTCAAAGTTGATGGTAAACACTATTCCAAAGAAATGATCTACAGGAAACTGACTATCTCCAAGAAAAATGTCAAAGGTGACCGTCTCTCCAGGATACACATTAGGATTCTGTGCTACCAATAACAAAGTCGGGTCCGTATTTGGATCACCTACCATGAAGACATCAGGAGTAACAGTTCCATGAGTCAACATGTAGTTATCCCGAATTGCATTGCGGTCATTATTAGCAATCTTGCCGCGACCATCTGCATCAGCTTGAGAATAATTTAACCCGCTAAGGTAATCCTCATCCCAATCTGCGGCTGGTTCATAAGAGTCCCAATTTGTTCCTGTATCATCCCGTTCAGGACCGTTGTCCCCACGGGCTACAGCCCAATACAAAATGTCTACTTTACTTACCTGGCCATTATTATTTATATCTCCTGGCCATACCAATGTTTGAGCTGAAGTACCAAGAGTAAAGCTCATTACTAGCAGGAATGCTACTAGCGTAGATACCCACTTCGTTAGAGTAGTTCTCACGGTCATACTTTTTTATTTGAGTGTTTTCGTGTAGGGCTGTAGGCGTTTGGAAGTAGGTTAACCACAAAGGGGGATTTGCAGTTTATGGGATAAAAGTACGTAATATCCACTCGCAAAACCATTACACTTTTGAGCATTTTCCGTAACTTCATCAGTAATACTTCAACAACCAGAGCAAGCATAAATTTTTACAAATACCTGATTATCAATTTTTAAACAAAAACACATTATATAAAAAAATATTTATTTATATTTATTCTTCGCCCGTTATATAAAGCTGTTTCGCATGAAAGGAAAGAAGATCAAGGCAATATTATCCGCTCTGAGCAGCAAAGAAATGTCTGCTTTCCACGAGTTTGTGCATTCTCCATACTTCAATAAAAACCCACAACTAACCTTACTAGTGTCTTTCTTGTGCGAGAGGCACCCAAATTTTGATGAAAACGTTTTTGAACCGGAATATCTAGCCAGCGCTCTCTCGAGAGAAGCACCTATGACAGCTAAGAAACTGAGCTATCTTCTCAGTGACTTACAACAAATCATTGATCAATTTCTAGTAGCTGAACGCATAAAGGAGAAATCCTATCTCAGAGAGTATATGTGTATAAATGCGCTAAGGGAGCGAAATCTGCGCGAGGTTTTCCTACCGCGAGTCCTAAAGTTCCAAGAACGCCTCGCTCAACCCGGCCATTACCACAGAGAAGCTCTGACGGTTCGATTTATGGTCAGCGATATCATTGCCGAACTGAGTGATTCGAAAATTAAGGACATGGAAACGTCACTTCAGACAGCAATTGACAATCTCTTCGAATTATTCCTAACCAACCTTCTTCGCTATGCCTATAAAAGTCAAAATCGAATGGCGATTCAGTTCTTAAACCCTCCACACATACCACTGCTAGAAGAGCTAGAGGTGTTGTTTCAACAATACAGTCAGAGTAGTCCTGGCATTCGGATTTACTATCTGTTGTACGCCTGTGTCCGGGAACCTGAAAAAGATGAATACTTTGATCAGCTAAGAATTCTATTGCCTCAACACCAAGAATCTCTGGGGATACGTCAACTTCGGATTATCTATCTGGCTACTATCAATATTAGCCTACGTAAGATGCGCTCTAATCCGGAAAAATATACCCAGGCAACGCTTGATCTCTATACAGAAGGTATCGATAATCGAGCCCTTGTAGAAGGGAATTACTTGTCCCAATGGACATTCAACAACACCATCAAATTAGCTCTACGCGCACGTCAAATTGATTGGGCAGAGGATTTCATCAATAACTATCAAAAACTAGTCATTAAAGAGCAGCGAACTGATGCTTTGGGGCTCAACCTTGCAGAACTATCGTTTGCAAGAGGTGCCTTTCACGAAGCCTTGGCACATCTGAACAACGTTGCTACGACAACAATTCGTTACCACATACTTGTAAGTATTCTCAGAATTAAGTCCTTTTGGGAACTACAAGAATTTGGACCCGCCATTGCAGCTTTGTCTGCTTTTAAAGTCTATTTATCAAGAACACGCGGAATTGCTCCGCCATTGAAAAAGGGGGCTCAGAGTTTTTGCCAACTACTCCATAGAATATCTGTCGGCGGTACAGAACGTAAACGACTGGAAACCAAAGACCTAATCGCCAAAACTGGGCTAGTTATCGACAAACCCTGGCTCATGAAGGCCTTTGCCCGAGAAAATCCTAAGCTGTAATTAACACTACTCAATAACCAGGTGAGGCACGGTACTCAGATCCCAATTAATCACCAAGCCTTTAGCCAAGCGGCGAGCAATGGCAGCACCATACAGGTGTTCAGCTAGATAAAGGGCAGCTTCAAACGATTTGGCCCCACCGGCAGAGGTAATGTATTTACCATCGTGTACAAACAGGACACCCTCCCGGATATCATGATCCGGAAAACGCTCTCGCATTGCCTCGACATCACTTGGAAAGGTTGTACTTACTTTGTCTTTGAGTAAACCGGCTTGAGCAAGGACGAAGGCTCCATCACAATGGCTGGTTACAAATTGTGCATCGGCCGCTACTTGCTGTACAAAGGCAATCATCTTCTCGTCCTCAAGATCTGTATCCAGATGATGTTCAGCACTTGGAACAACAAGGATATCAATCGGTGGTAGACTATCTGTCAAATAATTGAAATGTGGCAGCAGCTGAATCCCCTCAAAAGTAGTGATAGGAGCTAGCGTATTGGCGACCAAGAAAGTATTCATCGCCTTGATACTATCCCGAAAGATGGTATGCTGGAAAATATCATAAGGGGCGGTCAACTCAGTATTGTAGACGCCATCCATAATCAAGAAGGCTACATTGTAACGATCAGGTTGTATATCAGGGGCATCAGCTCTTAGCGGACTAGGTTTTGCCGCTGGCTCGGTGGCAACTGAGTTCGAGGAATCTTCACAACTCGTGACTAGGCCTACTAGCAAGAGAATATACCAATAGTGATTTTTGAATAGCGCCATTAAATCAGGATTTAATCGAATTACTCTTGCAACTTAGCACCATAACTAAGGTCGCCGGCGTCGCCCAAGCCAGGCACGATATAGCTCTTGGCTGTAAGCTCTTCATCTAAAGCCCCCAACCAAATATGCCCCTTGGAGAAATGGCGTTGCAAATATTCTAGGCCTTGCGCTGCAGCGATCGCGGCAACGAAGTGTATGGATTTTGGTTGCCCATACCGAAGCAGGGCTTGCGTAGCTAACACCATGCTCGCTCCAGTAGCTAACATAGGATCACAAACAATAAGTACCTTATCCGTTAGATCAGGACAGCTCAAATATTCCACTGCGATCTCAAATGTGCCGTCCTTGTGATGTTTACGATAGGCGGAAACAAAAGCATTACCCGCATCATCAAACACATTAAGTAGCCCCTGGTGCAGCGGTAAACCAGCCCGAAGAATGGTTGCAAGCACTATGTCATCTGCCGGCACAGGAGTTGTGGACTCTCCTAAAGGAGTAGTCACCGTCTCGTCCTTAAAATCCAGCGTTTTGCTGATCTCATAGGCAATACACTCTCCTAAACGCTCCATGTTGCGCCGAAAGCGCAAACGATCATTCTGAACGTCTAGTGAGCGCATCTCAGCTACATAACGATTAGCAATAGAAGGAGTAGATTCCAGCAGGTGCAGCATAAAGTGGAAGTTTGCCCAAAGATATAATAAGGAGCGAATAACAAAGAGCCGACCGTCTACTTATCCCTATTTGGAAGTAACCAGCGACGCAAGATCTCCCGGGCCTCATCTGTTAATGGCGTACTACTCCCGGTAGCATCATCTACTTGTACAATGACGGTTTCTGCCTGAGCAGCACACTGTCCATTCTGATGGAGCTGCTGCAGCAACTTAACGGAGCTATTGCCGATTTTGATGATCCCCGAACCAATATCAACTTGCCCGGGCCAATGCAGTTCTTTGCGAAAAATCATCTGCAAGGCCGCAATGACAAAACTCGCACCCTCCGGCAAAACGGGTAGATCTTTATTGTAGAGAAATTGCACCCGCCCTGTTTCCAGGAAGGTGGCAAATACCGCATTATTAACGTGCCCCTGCCGATCGGTATCGGCATACCGAACCTTATCAAAGGTCTGAGAGGGAAAGTCTTCAAATTCTAATAGGTCCATTGCCTCTAAGTCTTTTGTTCGAATAGTGACCAATACACGGTGTTCCAACCACTCCAGCCATGGAGCTCAGAAAAGCTACTGTTATGCCAAAGTGTACAAAACCGCAGGCCTTCTTGCCGGCAGTATTGTTGGAGATCAAGCAAATAAGTCTTTGCTGCTGCTGCATCAAGCCCCATGTACTGCTTCAGCGTAACATCCATCACGGCAAAAGGGTACACCCGCAGGTTTGTAATCTGCTCTTGTTCCAGATCGTACCACCAGAATGGTTCGGTGGTTCCGGCACGGAACCCGGCTTGAGCCGCAAACCCCATCGAATAGTCAGTGGTGATACCTGCCTTCTGTAATTCGCGATAGGTATTAGGCAAGGACAACCGTAAGTAATGCTGTCGACTTCTATAAATGGTTTCACCCAGCACTTCCTGAAGTCGACCTTTTTCCTTTGTGATTCCGCTTGCGCTTTGCCCTCCCACATAAGATGGATGAAGCCCTGAATCACTCCACAGGGCAACGCTTTGAACTAGCTGTTGGAATGCCGGAATTGCCGGGTTAGGGTTAATGTCGTGCTTAGATCGATCCGCCAACAACCAGAATATAGTTGGGCGAATAGCACTACTGCGATGCAACTGTTCGAGATCAGGAAAGGTAAAGTACGGATCAGTCGACGGATTCCGCCAAGCCGCTATACGCTTTTGCCAACTACGCCAGTTCAGTTGAATCGCCTCAATCGCTGCACGTACCCAACCACGCCAGCCTCGATATCGGTAGGCCCAGGGAATATCAATATCATAGGTGGGCACAAATTCATAGTCGCTGGCTTTGCGCGAGGGAGTCCATTGCGGATAGACCCGTTGAATTGCTGTACGTAGTAGCTTCAGCCACTCCCAAATAATCGGTCGGGAGAGTGCTCCATTACGGTAGGCCCAACTAAGCTCAGCCGGATAGCGAGCATGTGTATCAGCGGTATGCGGTAGGTATTCCTCATAGCGGCTCAACAGGTAAAAACTTGCCGCCAATGGGTCAAATGGGAGCGCATATCCCGGAGGGGCTGCAAAGCAAGTCGGTACTCCTTCATGCATGCCTGAGTTTAGGCCTTGCTCCTGGACACCTTTCTCAAATAGTAATGCATGGGGAAACAGGAGAACTTCTTCCTCTCTGATAGATTTGCCACTATAATTAATTCCCACTCCATTTCCCTGAGTATACAGCTCCTGGTCATCTGTGATTTGCAGAGACACACACCACAGCTCCTCGAACAAATAAGTAGCGAGGTAACGCAAGCGTTCTGAGACGCTAGGGCTGTAGAGCATAACGGTCATCTGCCAATGTTAAGAATATTCCAGTAATCTTGATTTGTTCAGATTCAATTTTCTAAAATTTGATTACATTAGTGCATAGTCAAAATACGTGTAGATGGCCAGTAAGAACCCTACTTCTCTTAGCGAACTCATGACTATTCGAGACATCCTCATGGGTGAGGTGATCAATGAATACAGTGAGCGATTTGAAAAGTTAGAAGCCGCGCTAGAGCAGCAGAGATTAGACTTAGCCGCCAAGGAAGCCGCTTTAGATGAGCGGATCAAAGCCTTGGACCAACTTCTTCATGACAAGATTAACGGGTTAGACGAAAGCTTTAACTCCAAGATGGAAGACCGCCGCCAAGCAATGGGTGCCATGTTCCTTTCCTTAGGGCAGCAACTAAGGGATTAACCCAACCATAGCGATGGGCAACAACTCAACCCCAACAAAGGATAAAATATTGCTTGAGCAGCTTCGTGAAGCGCTGTTAAGGGAAGACCGTGCAGCATTGGCGGAGCTACGCCATATTCTGAACACTCGTAAGGAATTAGAGGAGCGCGTTAATCCGATAATCAAGGAACATTTACTTGAGCTTGAACAGTCTTTTCCTGATGCGTACCTGGATGTCGTCCAAAAGATTGTCGATCGGCGGATGCACCAAAAACAAAATGAGCTCATCAATATCCTCTATCCGAGGCTAGGTATGATGGTACGCAAGTATGTCAATAGCGAAGTCAGGCTTTGGATGGAACGATTGCAAGCTAACATACGTCGGACCTCCCGTACAGTATTTTGGAGTAAACGACGACGCGCTGAAGAAATCATTTTGGAAAATAGTAAGTCAATTGTAGAGGAAGCATACATTGTAAGTCACGAATCCGGCTTGTTGCTTGGCAGTGCCTCTTCTGCGGAAACGGTTGACAAGGATATGATCGCTGGAATGCTCACCGCAATCAAGGCGTTCGTGGAAGATGCTTTCAAGCGCACCGACGAAGAATTGCAAGGAATTCGGTACGGGGGCTATGAAATCATGATCCAAAACTTTTTTAATTACTACATTGCGCTGGCAATTGCCGGAAGCATCAGTGAACAAGAGCGCGACGAGTTAGCTGGAAAAATCCTCCAGTTTGCTGCTTCAGAGCTCAATCACGACCTGCAAGAACCTGATCCTGTATTCTACGCAAAGATGAACACTCAATTGGAGGCGTACTTCATCAAGCCTTACAAAAACAAGCCCCAATGATTATTAGCAAAAAGGTAGTCATCACAGGACACTTTGGCGTAGGAAAAACTTCTCTTTTCAATCGTTTCATTAGTAATACGTTTAACGAAAAGTACCTCACTACTATCGGCGTGCGCGTCGATAAGAAGATGGTTCAGGTAGATGGGCAAGAAATCTCGCTCGTCATCTGGGACCTTGCTGGTGAAGTTTCACAGGAAAAAGTACCTCGCTCCTATTTCCTGGGGGCTAGTGCCATCATCTATGTTTTTGACCTCAGCCGTCCAGCCACTTTTAGCCGATTAGAGGATGATCTGCAGTACATCCAAACGGTATTACCAAACGTACTTATTCGAAAGGTAGGCAACAAGAAAGACCTGGTCAGTGATGAGACGCTGCAGAACATACATCAGCTTACTAGCCCGCATTATTTCACCAGTGCTCGCACCGGTGAAAATGTAGAAGATCTCTTCACGAACATTGCACGTGCACTCTTGTCACCTTCTTCGGGACGGTCTTAATTCCGTCCTTTTCCAGTCATTTCCTGGTTCATTTGCCGCTCGGTAGAACAATTAAGCAACATTACTCATTAATTTGTAGTACATTACAAGTAAAGAGCCAAGGCGATTGCGAAGCCATTGCCATGGGAAAAGAGTCGTCAGTGCTATGAAGTATTTTCTATCCTTTTTACTGGTTTTAGGTGGTGCTGTCCTGATGGCGCAGCAGCAACTACCGGCCGGACAGAACTATTACGATGATGGGGCGACGGGTATCGTCTACAACCAGGAATTGTCCTTTGACTTTCGCCTGATCACTCCGAGAGCCTTTGCTTTGGGGGTGAACATTGGTCGTCTTCGTAGCTATGACCGCACGACTTTCTTCAACATCGAGTTTGGAGACATTCGCCACCCACAAGAGTATCGTCAAAGTTTCGATTTCCAGTTTGGCCCTTCCAACCGCGTATCCCGCGCTTTTATTTATGGCAAACAGAACAGTGCCTTTGTACTGCGTGCCGGCTATGGAGAAAAGCGTTACTTTTCTGAGAAAGCAAAAAACCGTGGACTAGCTGTAGGTGTTACCTACCAAGTAGGTGCTAATCTCGGACTGATCAAGCCCTACTACTTGGAGTTGTTACGCTCCAGAGATCCAGGCGCCGGTAGCAATGAGTTTTTCGTGAGCGAAGAGGCTTACAGCCCTCAGAACGAAAATATCTTTCTAGACCTCAGCCGGATCATTGGTGCAGCTTCATTCTCCAAGGGACTAGATGGCCTTACGGTAATGCCTGGCTTACATGCTAAAGCCGCTGCGCACTTTGACTGGGGAGCCTTTGATGAGCTGGTAAAAGCGGTAGAAGCAGGCGTGATGGTGGATGTGTTTTTCAGAGATGTTCCTATCATGGTTGAAAGTCCTACAGTACCTCATCTAGAAAACAGTCCGGTATTAATAAACCTTTACCTAAATTTGCAGCTCGGCAAACGCTGGTAAACGAGAAAGTTAGATGCTGGAATTACCTATTGTAGAAGGAAAAGAGAAACGCCGGAAGAAACCGGATTGGCTCCGGGTGAAACTCCCGATCGGGCCTAACTATAAGAAAGTACGGTCACTTGTTGATGAGTACGACCTACACACCATTTGCCAAAGTGGCAACTGCCCAAACATGGGTGAGTGTTGGGGTGCAGGTACTGCTACTTTCATGATCCTGGGTAACACTTGTACCCGTTCCTGCAGCTTCTGTGCAGTAAAAACGGGTCGTCCACCAGAATATGATGAAGACGAACCTCGTCGCGTAGCGGAGGCTATTGACCTCATGGGCGTTAAACATGCGGTGATCACTTCGGTAAACCGTGACGAACGTAAGGACCGTGGTGCCGAAATCTGGTACCAGACGGTTGTCCAGGTGAAAGAACGGACACCACAGGTGACCATTGAGACTCTGATTCCAGATGTACGTGCGACTTGGGACGCTCTAGAGCGTATGATCAGCGGCGGCCAGGAAGTAGTTTCTCATAACATGGAAACGGTGGAAGCACTCTACCGCAAAGTCCGCCCACAGGCCAAGTATAACCGAAGCTTGGAACAAATTAAGCGTACCAAGGAATTTGGCAAACGTACCAAGAGTGGTATCATGGTAGGTTTGGGTGAAACCAAGGAACAGGTCTTCAAAGTCATGGATGACTTAGTAGAGCATGGTTGTGACGTCCTAACCATTGGTCAGTATCTCCAACCAACCAAAATGCACCTTGACGTGGTGGAATATGTCCACCCTGATGTCTTTAAATTATACGAGGAAGTTGGCCTAGAGAAAGGCTTCGACATGGTTGAAAGCGGCCCGCTGGTGCGCTCTAGTTATCATGCTGAAAAACATATCTATCCTCGTCAGAAATAAACGCTCCATTCCCAAGAGCGGTTAAACAAAGCGGTTTGAGCCTTGCTCAAGCCGCTTTGTCTTTTTATGCATCAATCTATCTTGAGTATGCCCATCCAATACCGCCTACTGCTGGAAGCCGATGCCGAAGCTTATCGTTCACTTCGTTTACAGAGCTACCAGGAAGCGCCTTTAGCTTTTAGTGAGAGTTTTGAAGATGAGCAACATCGTCCACTATCCTCCTTTCAGGAAGAAATAAAGGTAATTGGCCAGCCAGAGGAATGGTTCGTATTGGGAGCCTTTGAAGAAGAATAACTAGTCGGGTTCGTCAAATTTCGTCGTGATCAACGATCAAAAGGGCGGCACAAATCAATGGTGCACGCCATGTATGTGAGTCCGGAACACCGCAAACATGGTATTGGTCTGGCTCTTATGGAGAAGCTAATCGAGCAAGCGAGAAACCTGCAAGGGCTAGAACAGATCCACCTGTGGGTACTGCACGCAAATGGTGTCACGGCCGCCAACTTTTATCAAAACATTGGTTTTCAGCGCCAAGGCCCTTTGGTTATTGATGATTTAAAGTGGCAAGATCAGTATATTGATGCGGAGTACATGGTGCTGCGACTGTAGAATCAGTATCATTGCTGCCCATTCATCACCACGACTAATTTAAGGATCATGACTACTACTCATCGTTCCCATACATTCCTATTTGCAAGCGCCCTTCTAGTGGTCTTCTTAACTCAGGCTTGCAAAACCTCACAAGTAGAAGAGGGCTTCTCCTTTCCCCTATCACCGGATAAGCTCTGGGCAGAAGCCGTCACCAATAAATCTAGTCTTGACTCTTTTTATGTCCCGGCAGCTATAGGTATTTCAGCAGATGGTAGTTTCTACGAAGGTTTGCCAGCCATTAAGGCTCATTTGAGTAAACTCCATCCCGCAGGGATCGATACCATTTACAACCTTGCCCGTAAAATTGCCGGTCGCGATAGTTCTTACACCTATGAGTTATCAGGTTACACCAGCCAAGGAGAACAGTATCGACAGCTTTGCATCTGGAACCAGCGAGGAAGCTCGCCAAAAAGAGAGTTAGAATTCCTAGCTAAAGCCAACCTATCACAGCGCCCAGATGCAGGAGTGCTGGATACCTTCCGTCAACTTTGGATGGAACGTTGTAATGCGCATGATGCCTATAACCTAGTAGCTGAATCATATACACCGAATGCGCTCTACTATAATCATAAGCCATTGATAATAGGCACTGATTCTATCGCGGTAGAGTACAGTTATATGAATAGAATCAGATACCATCTTTGGTTGACACCTCTTGCCATTGAAATGGTGAACCAAGACCTCGCCTTCGAAATTGGCCAATGCTCCGGATCCTATGGCGGAAAATACGTCCTGGTCTGGCAGCGAAATGAGCAAGGAATATGGCAGGTATTATTCGACTCGAATATCTAGTTCTTAGTAGCCGTAATGGTACAGGTCGAGGAGAAAAGCCCAGACACCTCCTCTGTATAGGTGATATTACTACCATCCAATTCGGCAAAAATCATGGTTCCAGATGAATCTGTGAAATCCAAGACGCATTCGTCTGGAGTTATTGGATCGACGATTTGAGTAGAGTTGATGGCCGTTTGATAGCGAATGGTGATGGCCTCAAGGCCAGACCCTGAGATCACCAAAGTGACATCTTCCTGAGAGCCATTACAATCAATTATTCCAGTATAGGTTCCTCTCCAGGCTGCCTGAGAACAGGGCTCCACTGCATCATCATCTCCGCATGCTGACCACGTGACAGCAAGGAGCACAAAAAAGGATAGCTTTAAGAAATTCATCATCAAGTGATGTTTTAGTCTAGAAAGATTATTCCACTTGTCACACAATTGAATGTACAATACTTCAGACAATTCAAGTGTGATATATGTTTAGAAAATAAGTGATGTGTGGCTATCAGTAGTAAACGCTATTTTGTGAAGTCGACGTCGATGACTCAATCTACCACAATTCTTCTAACTTATCGAGCCTAGTACAAAAGTAGTAGCTCGTAATTCTTTACATATACCTCAGGCTGTGAGCCAGATAATCTTATGATGAAAGAGGAGAAAAATAAAGCTAGTTCCATTCTTGACATGGCCATGTTGGTAACACCTGTGATTATGTTGCCGCAGTTGGGCGAGAGTCTTAATACTAACATACCCGAACTTGCCCTAAGTGCTCTTTTGGGCGGAATAGGAGGTGGCATTGGATTTGTTCTTATGTGGACCATCAAGGAAAAACAGATTATCACAAAATCGGTAGCACTAGCCGCATTGTTTCTATTATTCACACTTGGAATAGCCTCACAGAATCCACAAACGGAATCAGCCAAACGAGCTTTGCTTACTTGTCAGATTTGTGGATACAAAGCGATCCCATCTGAAGGGGTGGAGTGCGAGGTATGTTTTATCCCAATCACAGAAACCTTCCGACAGGACGAGGGCTATGATTCGATGGAAGAAATGATCGTGGAAGAGCAGTTGCTATTTTTTAGCATTGAAGAGGATGTAGAGGTAAATCGACCTGAAATTTACAGTGATGGCGAGCTCAGGTATAACAAGGATCCTCAATGGAAGCCCATGTTCACTATGGAACAATATGAATCATGGTTAAGAGAACTCGAAGTAATCGAAGAAAAAATAGACTTCGAGGTAGATACTAACCAATAAAGTCCACTCCTTAATCAGAACTCATGAAGGCAATCCTCTACCAACAATATCAAGGTCCTATCAACTTAGAAAATGTTCCTGATCCCACTCCGCCGCCCGGTGGAGTTGTACTTCGGGTTACGGCTACTGGCTTATGCCGCAGTGATTGGCATGGTTGGATGGGGCATGATCCTGATATTACCCTTCCCCATGTTCCCGGACACGAACTAGCCGGAGTAGTGGTGGCGGTCGGAAAGGACGTGAAGAACTTTCAACTTGGTGATCGTGTAACAGTTCCCTTTGTCGGTGGCTGTGGACATTGTGGCGAGTGTATCTCCGGCAACCATCAAGTTTGTGATGATCAATTCCAGCCTGGCTTTACCCACTGGGGATCCTTTGCCGAGTTTGTCGCATTAGATTATGCGGACGTCAACCTGGTAAGACTACCGGATACAATATCAGACGTAACGGCCGCTACGCTAGGTTGCCGGTTTATTACTGCCTTTCGTGCTGTGGTAGATCAGGGCAAGGTCATAGGCGGGCAACAGGTTGCCATTCATGCTTGTGGTGGTGTAGGTCTATCGGCGATTATGATTGCTAACGCACTTGGTGCCGAAGTAACTGCCATTGACATTAATCCTGACAATCTAAAGCTGGCTCGTGAGCTAGGTGCTACTCACACTATAGATGCCCGAAACAACAATCGAGTACCAGAAGAAATCCGATCGCTTACTAATGGTGGAGCGCATGTATCCGTAGATGCCTTGGGAAGTGCCGAAACTTGTTTTAACTCGATCTCTTGTCTTCGTAAACGGGGTAAGCATATTCAGGTAGGGCTCATGACAGGTGATCATCGCCATGCCCGTGTGCCCATGGATCGTATTGTAGCCGATGAGCTGGAGATTCTAGGCAGCCACGGTATGCAAGCCTTCCGCTATACCGAGATGCTGAACATGATAACTTCAGGAAAACTCCAACCAGAACGTCTGGTAGCACGAACTATGAGGCTAGAGGAGGTCATTACGGCACTACCCGCCATGAATAATTTTCAGCAACATGGCGTACAGGTAATCAATCAATTTTAGCAGGCTACAACTAACAAATAAGGGGTGAAGAACAACGGTATGTTCTTCACCCCTTTTATGATTTAGCAGTTGTCAACTATTGCTACTTCATCAGCATCACATCGCCTTTGTAGATAACCACTTCGCCATCTACGAACTCAACTTCGGCGACGTAAATGTATACTCCGGCATTGAGCAACTCACCACGATGACGACCATCCCAACCGAAGGCCGGATCACCAGGCAAGAAGTTGTATCCTTCGTACATGGTCTCTCCCCAACGATTGAAGATAAAGAAGGACGAAATTTCCTTCACCTCGTTTCCACCGAAGATCATAAAGATATCGTTGGTGCCGTCATTATCTGGAGAGAAGGCATTAGGGATATAAACATCTAAGTCCTTCCGTACAAATACCGTCAATCGATCTGATGCTTTACAGCCGTTCTCATCGGTAACGGTTACAGAGTAGGCAACCGCATCGTTTGGCTGAATCACCGGACGAGCACAAGTATCACACTCCACAATCGGACCACCATCCCATTGGTAATCCACAACGGGGTAAGATGTCTGAGCAAAGAGCGTCATACTCTCACCATAACCAAGTTCCACGTCTTCACCCAACTCAACCGTTAAGACTGGAGCAGGATCAACGGTAACAATCTCTTCATAGACACAGCCATTGACATCCTGTACACTGATTTGGTGCGTACCAACTGTCAGGCCAGCAAATAGCGCATTGGTAGTGTATGCTGCACCGTCAACGGCATACACATATGGTCCTGTACCACCAGTTACACCCTCCACGCTAACCGTACCTCCATTAGCATCATCACAGATTGGAGAAGCTATGAACATTTCAGCACTCACTGGTAGTGGAGCCGAAAGACTAGTCGAAGCAGTCGCTGTACAACCATTGGCATCGGTAACAACAAGTTCGTAGGTACCTTCAGCTAGATCCGCAATCTCAGCTGTAAAGCCACCATTGCTCCAATCGTACGTGTAAGGAGGTGTACCTCCACCAACTGTGGCAGCGATACTACCATCAGCAGCACTCGCGCAACTCACACCATATAGACCAAAACTACTATCCGTCAAATCTACAGTTATGGCAGTAGGTTCTTCTACTGTCATCTGAATAACCGTTTGGAAATTATTGGCGTCTGTAACCACGATTTGGTATGATCCTGTCAACAAGCCATTGAGTTCTTCCTCTATGTTGTTATCAGCAATCGTACCCGTACCACCTGGCCAAGTATAAGTATAAGGAGGTGTACCAGTTGTCATCGTAAAGCTTATGGAACCATCGCTTCCACCTTGACAGTCATTAGGCGTTACCGAAGAAGTAAACTCCAGCGAACAAGGAATAACCAATAGGTTCAAGCTTACCGTACTATCACAACCCTCTACGGTGCTCAAGGTAGTTTGATACATACCTGTGGTACTGTAGTCTACCCCACCCATTGGGAATACATCTCCATCACAAATCGTTTCGTCCAGTTCCGTCAGGTAAGTTGGATTCACTGTCAGCGCTAAGTAGACTGTACTATCACAACCGGTCGCAATAGACGTAAGCACTACAGTGTAATCCCCCGTTTGCGTGAATACATCACTACCTACTGTGTAGGATTCGTTATCACAAATCGCTTCCGTCAGGAAGGTCTCGATTGGTGCCAACACCTCAAGATCCAGATTAACGATGGAGTCACAGCCAAAGGAGGAAGTCAAGATATCCTGGTAGACGCCAGTCTGCGTGTAGGTTGAAGTCCCTACCATGTAGCTGTCTCCAGCACAAAGGGTCTCACTTATGTCAGTAGTCAAGACTGGAAGTACCGTCAAGTCAAGGGTAACTAGAGAGTCACAACCATCGACGGTAGTCATAAGCGTTGGCCAGGTACCGGTGGTTGTATAAGTACTATCACCAATCATTACCGACTCGCCATCACAAATCGTCTCACTGACCATCTGGTCATAAACCGGGTTCACCGTCAAATCAAGAACAATAGTGGAGTCACAACCAGTAAGTAGGGATGGAATCACCTCTTGGTGCACCCCGGTAGTGCTGTAATCTACCCCACCGATATTATAAACTTCTCCATCACAGATTTCGGCAGTGAGATTCGTTACCGGTAACGGATGGACGATCAAATCAAGGTTCACAATCGAATCACAACCACTCACTACAGAAGTAAGTATCGTTGTATACTGTCCCGTGGTACTGTAAGTATCGGGACCAATTGTTATGGATTCGCCATCACAGAGTTCCTCTTCCAAGTTGGTAATCGGAATTGGAATAACATTCAAGTTAAGCGTCACGATCGAGTCGCAACCCTCAGAGGAAATTAGTGGCGTGAAGAAACTACCTGTCGTTGTATAGGTACTATCTCCCACCATTACGAATTCACCATCACAAATGGTCTCAGAGATCGTAACGTTCTCGTTCGGGTGAACGGTTAGGAACAGGGTTATTATTGAATCACAACCCGTTACCAATGAAGAGATGGTCTCCGTATGTTCACCAGTAGTGTTGTAAGGCACCCCAGCAATCGAGAAGCTTTCTCCCTGACACAATTCTTCGTAGAGCGTATCTCTCAGAATTGGGTTGATCGTCAGGTTTAAATTCACGATCGAGTCGCAACCATCCTGCGAAAGGAAGTTATCCTGGAACATGCCCGTGGTGCCGTAGGTGTTGCTACCGACGGTGTAAGTCTCTCCTTCGCAAAGTGCAATATTGAGGTTGGTCTCGTAGAAGTCGGTTACCGCCAGATCTAATACAACCAAGCTGTCACAACCGTCTACTGAGGTCAATGGAATGGTATAGTTACCGGCAACCATATAGGTGCTGTCTCCTATGCTATAGGTACCACCATCACAGATCGAAGCGGAAACTGGCGTATCCGGAATATCGATTACGGTAAGGTTAAGCGTAATCACCGAATCACAGCCACTTACTGCAGGTATAGTTGTAGTGAAAATTCCCGTCTCGGTGAAACTCATGCCACCAGCTTCAAAGGATTCTCCAGAACATATTCTTTCCGTAAGACTAGTGAATACAGTCGGAATGACTGTAAGGTCTAAGCGAACAATACTATCACATCCGTCAGCAGTGATGAAGCTATCTTCATACATACCGTTCATATCATAGTTATTGGCTCCTACCGTAAATACATCGCCTTCACAGATGGTCTCTGTCAGTTCGTTGATGATGGCATCATCCACTTGTAGGTTTACCGTCACTACGGAATCACAGCCAGCTGCTGAGGTGAAGGTGTAGGTATACTGCCCAGTCGTCGTTAATTGATCCCCACCGATTTCGAATGAAGTTCCGGTACAAATGAGTGGGTTAATCGTATTCGTGATGATGGCCGTTACCGTTAGCATAAGGTTGGCAATACTGTCACATCCTTCAGCAGTGACGAGCGGTGCAGAATAGTTTCCTGCTACCGTGTAGTCCGTTCCGTTAAAGGTATAAGAATCACCTTCGCAGATCGTCACCTCAGTAGTGCTTACCGGTGGATCAGTTACCGTTAGATTTAGATTCACCGTTGAATCACAGCCATTGGCGGCAGTTAGAACAACGGTGTACATACCGGTCATATCAAATGACTCCGCACCTACGTCATAGGCAATACCCTGACAAATGGTTACGGTCAGATTCGTTACGATAGCGTCACCAACGGTTACATTTACCGTCGCTAGACTATCACAACCTCCAACGGAGATATAACTGAAATCATAACTACCAGTCTGATCAATATCCTGCCCGTCAATGGTAATGGACTCTCCATTACACAGGAAGACATCTTCCGATGTAGTAATTTGATCTTGAACTGTAAGGTTAATTGTAGTAACCGAATCACAGCCATTCGCAGATGTAAGCGTGACCACGTAGGTATCGGTCATTGTATAGTCGTTACCACCGAAACTATAGGTATCGCCAGAACAGATGACCGGATTGAGGGTCTGAATGGAGTTTGGTAATACATTTATTGTCAAACGGTAGATACTATCACAGCCATTTGAGGCAGTGTATGGATGGTCGTAGATTCCAGCCATGGTGTAGTCGTTACCATCATGAGTATAGGTATCGCCATCACAAATGGTGGCATTGTCTTCCTCTATCAATACTCCGAGTACCGTAAGGTCAAGCGTAACGATAGAATCACAACCGTTAGCAGCAATTAGAGGCACCGTATATATACCGGTAGTGGTAAAGTCATCCCCACCCACTGTGAAGGATTCACCATCACAGATGGTCTCCGTCAAGTTCTCATCAATACTCGTAATCACCGATAGGTTTAGCATTGCTACACTATCACATCCAAAGGGGTTACTAAATACCGCTTCATAGGTACCAGTGCTGGTATAGTCTACATTATTGAAAGTGTAAGTCTCTCCGGTACAAATAGTAGCTTCAGTCAAACTCGAAGGTCGTGGCAGGACATCCAGGAAGACGTCAATAAGAGAATCACAACCGAACTCATCCGTCAGCTCAAAGAAGTAGCTGCCATCTTCTGTCAGATCCTGACCAGCTACTGAGATACTTTCGCCTTCACAAATAGTTTCTACTATGAAAGTGGTTTCAAAAGTACCAATGAGTGTTAGATCGAGATACACAATCGAATCACAGCCGGTAAGTGGATTTTGTAGGGTCACATCGTAAGACCCGTCTTGTGTGAACTCTTCATCTCCGATCATAAAGACATCGCCCACACAAATTTCTTCTTCCAAGAAGGTTTCCACAATAGGATTTACCTCTAAAGTGAGCTCATAAAGTAGATCGCAATCACCGGGAATAGGAATTACAATATCATACACATCCGGTTCTGTATAGGACTCACCTCCAAGGATAAATTCATCCCCTTCACAGATGATCTCCAAGCGTGGCTCTGGCTCCGGTTCAACCACCTCAATCATCACGCAACTCTCTACTCCTTCGTCACAAGGGTTGTATGGGAACACACAAAGCTCGTAGGTTCCAAGTTCAGTAGGGAATTGGATGGTGCTACTGAGATCAGTTGCTACCTGCTCGCCTTCTAATGTCCACAGATACGCACCGGCACCGAATACTTCCTCCGCGGTAACATCGAGTAAGCCGCCTTGGCAAACTTCCAGTTCGGAAAATATCTGGGCAGGAGTGTCATCTACGTCGGGCGCTGTAGTACTACCACTTGTAACATTGATATCAAAGCTACAGACATCACCGAACGCGCCATCAATAACGATGAAATAGATACCACCGATGGTCAGACCATTGGCTACAAAGTTCTGCGAGGTATTATCGAAAACCTGGTCATCACAATTACTTACCAAGCTCCAACTGTTACAATCGGTAGTATTGTAGATACCGATCTGTAGTCCTTCGTTTACACCGTTTCCATCCTGATCGAGGAAGCAATCGTAAACCGAAATATTCAGCGTTAAATTCTCAGAACCTGCTACGAATCCTACCCATTGGGTGTTGTGCAGGGCACCCGCACAAAATCCAGGAGGCGCTTCACCGAGCCCCGGTAGAGAATTCGTTCCTGTAAATCCATCAATATCACAAATCACACAAGCATCAGCACAGAAGCTGGCGAGTGTGACCGTATTTTGGTCAGGACATTCCTCAATTTCGAGTTGAGCGTAAGAAAAGTGATAAAACAGGCAGCCCAATAATAGGAGTAGAAGTTTCCTCATTTCCAATCAATTAATCCGGATGTAAAAGAATACCAAGGCGCAGGGCGCTTGGAGTCAGAATGGCGTAGACACACCCCGCATTAATGCGCAGATGGATGAATCAGTGCCAGCATCATTTTCTTTGGCTTATTGGGGGCTGTGTAAGTAAGAACATGGCCTGTGATGCTGATAGGGGATGAAAGGGTTTGCGCTTCTGGCGCGGCACAAATATATAGATTGCTGAACATTAAATTTGTGTAACAGAGAAAATTTCTCTATTAAAGACATGTCAAGCCTGAATACTCAAAAGAACATGCCTCATTTTAACACTAAACCCATTTGAAATTAGGTGAAATTTAAAGTATCCAAATTTTCTTCTCGAACCAGAGGTGAAATATTTTTGATGCAAAATACCCTGTCACAAAACAAAGAAAGGAGTACATATTTTTATTTACATCAAGTGTATATTTGTTACGATAGTCAAAATTACTGTGCTTAACCAAAAACTAATGTCATGAACACAATCATGATGAGTCCTCGCGACCAACGACTTCAAAAGGCATATCACATGAAAAGTTGAATCGCTGCAAGCACTACTTGCGGCGATTTTTTTGTCCATCAATTTCTCTTCTAGGGTGTACTAACCGACACCGGCAAGACCTTGCCATTAAAGAATCGGTGACCGTTTTGTAAAAACCAAGCTACCATTGCTCCCATCTCTTCACTACTCACTGGCGCCTTAAAGCCAGGAAACGCCTCAGAAAGCATTTCCGTTTGCACCGCACCAAGCGCTAGGCAATTACTCACAATTTGGTCTGACTTCCATTCTTCTGCCAAACACTCTGTCAGGTTTGCTAAGGCTGCCTTGCTGGCACTATAGGCTGATAAGCCCACAAACTTTGAAGTCCCTTGGAAACCGCCCATACTGCCTATGTTGAGGATATGAGCTCCCGTCAACAAAGGGTGTAATGCTCGAAGTAAGCGGACTATCGAAAAGAAATTCACCTCGAACGAACGCGTCCAATCATCCATACTCAACTCTAGAAAAGGCTTATTGATTAGCACTCCTGCATTATTGATTACCCCCGCTAAATTTCCAAAAGGTACTATCCAGTCATGAATTTGTACAGGATCAACAGCAGCGAGATCAGCGATGCGAATTTCAATATTGTGATGACCGTATTTATCGTATGCATTACTGGCCAGTTGTTCTAATCCCTTCTCAGTACGGCTAAGAACAAATAGTCGGTTCTCAGGTGAAGCTGCCAATGTGAGAGCTGAATCATAGCCGATTCCTCGGCTCGCTCCAGTAATGAGATAATTCATAATTGTAGAGTTCTAAATAGAATGAAAGCGTAAGGCTTTTCGCATTTGCCCACTTTGTCACAAATTTCTAAGAAATTATTAACCATTAGCCTCTGGTCGAATGGTTATTTCATCGAGGTGGGCACCAGTACTACCTAGCACTGTCTGAGTCACCAAGCGAGCAATTTGTGCTGGTTGCAGCAACGTCTTTGGATCTACTTCTACTCCTTCCCAAGATCGGGTATAGGTCGCACCAGGTCGAATTAGAGTAGTCTGCACACGATACGGCGAGAGTTCTTTTTGCATAGCTCGGTGCCAACCCTCCAAAGCATATTTACTAATGCTATAAGCGGCCAATGGCGCTGGCCAATCGGTAGTAGCCACTGAGCCGATGGTAATTAGGTGAGCATTTTCTGCCGTCTCCAGAAAAGGAAGCAGCGCTCTAGTAAGGTAATGGGCACTGAGCACATTCGTATTCATCAAATTGGTTAACTGCTCAACTTCTCCTCCCAAAAGCGTTCCCGGTTGAAATTGCCCCAAATTGTGCACCAGCACATCTAACCGACCGAAACGCTTTTGAATAGCTTCTGCCCACATTTCTGCAGCCGTAGGTTGTGCCAAGTCTAGAGCAATTGTATGTAGCTGGCTTTCCGGATAATCAGTAGCCCAGCGTTTTTCCAAATTCAGAAGATCATCTTGGGTCCTGGCTGAAATACTGACATTCCAGGACAACGCAGCAAAATCTTCGGCAATAGCTAAGCCAATACCAGCGCTAGCGCCACTTATTGCAATTACAGGAACGGAGGAAGGAGTAGTCAATTTGATAAATTTTGTCAGGCATAGAACCTCCCTGCCTCAACCATTGTTGAGAGGAGGATGTAAAAGTAACGAACCGCAGAGAATGCGTGGTACTATGCCCGATTCATCAGCATTTGCTAATTTTGCCTTTCCCCAAAAATACACCCACGTAAACGCAGTCATGATTATAACCCGATTCTTAGGACATGTAGGCCGATATTTCCAGCTTCTGGGAACTGCTATCGCACGCCCGGAAAAGGCCACAATGTACTATCGCGAGACGATGCGACAGATGAATGACATCGGTGTCGGATCTTTGGTCATCGTAGTATTGATTGCGGTCTTCATCGGTGCGGTAACAGCAGTACAGTTCGCTTACCAGTTGCAGGATAGCTTTGTACCGCGCTACTACATCGGTTATATCGTACGGGATACTACCATTATCGAACTAGCACCAACCATTACCTGCTTGGTTTTAGCGGGTAAGGTGGGATCCAACCTAGCTGCCGAGCTTGGGGGTATGCGCCAGAAGGAGCATATTGATGCGATGGAAATCATGGGTGTGAATACCGCTTCCTACCTGATCATGCCCAAAATTATTGGTGCCCTCATCATGGTACCAATGTTGGTAGCGATTGCAGCATTCGTTAGTGTACTAGGTGGCTATATCGCAACTGTTCCAGTGGGACTTATTTCTCATGCTGAATATGAATTAGGAGTACGTAGTGCTTTTATTCCTTATAATATCACCTTGATGTTCATCAAGGCCTTTGTATTTGCCTTCATTCTCACTTCCGTTCCTTGTTATCAAGGCTACTATGTAAAAGGTGGAAGTATTGAATTGGGTAAAGCCAGTACTAATGCAGTGGTATTTAGTGATATCCTCATTCTTCTCTTTGACTATCTCATTGCGGTAGTCTTCACCTAAAAAAGACGAGGATCATTCATTAAAGAACTCAAATGCAGAAGCCATGATTAGAACAGAAGAATTAATAAAAGCTTTCGGCGACACCACGGTACTCAAGGGTATTACCACAGAGTTTTACCCTGGCAAGACCAATCTTATCATTGGTCGCTCGGGTGCGGGTAAGACGGTATTGTTGAAGCTGCTGGTAGGTCTTCACCAGCCTACTTCCGGCAAAGTATGGTACGACGATAACGACTTTTTCTCTCTAAACAAGAAAGCTGTTCGTGCGATCCGCATGCAAGTAGGGATGCTTTTCCAAGCCTCCGCACTATTCGATTCTATGACCGTAGAACAGAACGTGCGCTTTCCACTCGATATGTTCACCAACTTTACAGCTAAGGAAAAAGCCATGCGCGTTGATAGCTGTTTGGAAAGAGTAAGCTTGAGCGGTGCAAATGCTAAGTACCCTTCTGAAACCTCTGGTGGTATGCAAAAACGTGTGGGTATTGCCAGAGCTATTGTGCTGGAACCACGCTACCTGTTTTGTGACGAGCCCAACTCGGGGCTTGATCCAAAGACGTCTATTGTCATTGACGAGCTTATTCGTGATATCACAGTCGAGAACAACATCACCACTGTCATCAACACGCACGACATGAACTCGGTGATGGAGATTGGCGACAACATTATTCTTCTTTATCAGGGTGAGATCGCCTGGCGCGGAAACAAGGACCAAGTGTTGGAAAGTGATAACGAGTTCCTTCAGAACTTCATCTTTGCTAGCCCGTTCTTACAGCGATTGCGCCAGCAGGCACTAGCTAATGGAGGAGAGTAAACAGTATGCATTCAGATTTTCTGAGCTCCCTATTTGAAAACAATCACCTTTTTATATCTTTGCGAAACTTTCGAGAAACCTTCTTGGTTTTTGAAAACACATACCCTGCCCAGGTGGTGGAATTGGTAGACACGCCAGCTTGAGGGGCTGGTGCTCGTTTAGGGCGTGCAGGTTCAAATCCTGTTCTGGGCACACCAAGTAAAAAGGGGTTTTGCGTTTATTCGCAGAGCCCCTTTTTCAATTATGTCATTTATGGTAAGATCTATAGATCGAAACCGATATCCTTGCGATAGTAGACCCCATCAAACTGGACTTTTTCCGCATTCTTAAGCGATTGCGCAAGCGCTTCCTGAAAAGTATCACCGTAGGATGTAATAGCTAGCACTCGGCCTCCATTGGTCAACAATTCGCCTTGCTCACCTTCTTTGGTTCCAGCATGAAAAACGATGCTGTCTTCAACTGCGTCCAAATTGGTTATGACCTTGCCTTTTTCATAGCTTCCGGGGTATCCGCCCGAAACGAGAATTACACTAGCCACAGCACGTTCATCCATTTCAATGTTGACATTAGCCAGTTCTTCGGCCGCAGTAGCTCGGCAAAGCTCTACCAAATCAGTCTTCAACCGAGGAAATACCGACTGGGTTTCAGGATCGCCCATCCGGCAGTTGTATTCAATCACAAATGGCTCGTCCTCGACACTGATCAGTCCGATGAAGATTACTCCTCTATAGCCTAAGTTCTGCTGCTGCAAACCTTCAATTGTTGGCTTAATGATCCGTTCCTCGACCTTGCGCATCATTTCCGCATCAACAAAAGGTGGATGAGATACCGAACCCATACCGCCAGTATTCAAACCTGTATCCCCCTCTCCAATCCGCTTGTAGTCCTTAGCTACTGGCAAAACCTTATAGTCCTTGCCATCCGTAAAGACGAAGACGGAGAATTCTATTCCAGAAAGGAACTCCTCCACAACTACGGTAGCAGAGGCATCTCCAAATTTACCTTCCAACATGGCTCGTAGCTCTTCTTGAGCTTCGATGATGTTATCCAGAATCAGAACGCCTTTACCCGCAGCCAATCCATCCGCCTTCAGTACAATTGGTGGTTGCTGTTCTTCCAGGTACTTCAAGCCATCGTCCAGATGTTCTACTGTGAATTCACGATAAGCTGCTGTGGGAATATCCTGGTCTTCCATGAAAGCTTTGGCGAAGGCCTTACTCCCCTCCAATTGGGCACCGGCTTGGCTTGGCCCAACGAAAAGGATATGCTGTAGCTCTTGATCTTGAGCAAAGAAATCCTGAATACCACGTACCAACGGCTCTTCTGGCCCACAGATCACCATATCAATTTGGTGCTCCAAGGCCGCAGCCTTCACCGCAGGAAAATCATTGGGATTCAAGGCAAGGTTAGTGCCGTGTGCTTTGGTCCCCGCATTACCGGGTGCAATAAAGAGTGCTTCACAATTCGGGCTCTGGCTGAGCTTCCAAGAAAAGGCGTGTTCTCGGCCACCACTGCCCAATAAAAGGATTCGCATACTGTTGCTTCTTAGGTTGAGGGTGGCAAAGATACGTAAGAGCAACTTGTAGAAGGCGTCTTATTAGAGAAATGAAAATAAAACAAAAAATTTTAAAAACATTTACATTTTAAAACATTTTGCTTATTTTTGTAAAACTTGACCACACATCCACAGATCAAGGCATTTCGCAGGGTGCCATTTACTAGAAACTGGTTTTAGGGTAAGTCTCGTAATCCAAGTCTAGTACAATCCTCAAATAGCTGCACCAAATTCTTTTGACAAAGCTAGGCGAGGAGAATAAATCAAAAGAAATCAGCCATGAAAAATGAATCACGCAAGCTCGTGCTGGGGCGTTTATGGCCCCTGCTCAACCAACACTGGTTTAAGATAGGACTAGTATTTTTAGTTCTGTATGCTGTCTTAAGCAAAGACTTATCCTTCAACATCAGCATTGAAGCTCCGCAAGAACCCGCCGTTCAACCTAAAGAAGAGCTCCAGAGCCGCAGACAATCCCGTCGAGAAACGCTCACCGATAATGGACTGAGCACAGAACAGACCTCCAGTCGTTTTGATCTGCTGCCTTCTTGGGGAGATGACCCGAACGCGCAACTGATGCTACTTTTGGAGCAAACAGATGAAAGTGAAGTAGAGCAGTTCATCAACCGTTTTGCTCACGTAGCCGAGGCCGAACAGGAAAAATTTGGTATACCGGCTAGCGTTATCCTTGCTAATGGCTTACTGAAAAGTATGGCTGGGCAACACCCGGCAACCAAGCGTGGCACCAACTACTTCCTACTACCTTGCACCGACGATTGGCAAGGGCAGACTCAAGATGGTGAACGTGGTGCGTGCCTACGTCGCTATGACAATGCATGGATGAGCTTTCGAGATCACAGCCTCTTTTACACCTCGGGGAGTAATGGTCACCTCCGACGCCTCAAGGGCGAAGATTATCGCAATTGGGCCGAAGGCATGGAAGCAAGCAAGGACAATGGCAATGACCTACTGGCCGAGCAATTGATTCGAATTATTCGAGAATTCAAGCTCGACCAGTATGATGACTAGCTTAGCTACACTGGATTTTACCAGCTGATGGTCAGTGTTCTACCGAAGCGGTCGGCACCTATTGGCAGGGTACGCCGGCCACTAGCGGAATCGTAGACTTCTACGATCACGCCAATGGTAGAACCATTTGAGAGTACTTCCTTTGGTACTCGTAGCAGGTAGTTGATATGCGGTACACTTGAATTTTCCGTAGCAGAGAAAAGAGTCTCGCCAGTAATTTCACCAGAGAACATACAAGGGGTTGTGCTCGTTTCCGTCAGCAGCTCTGAACGACAAATTCGACCATCTTCCAGAGGTCCAAAGAGCAAATCGATGTTACGATCCAGTGTTCCATTGTTGTTGTAATCAACATAGAGGGTGTAGAAATCACCATTTGGAAAAGTGAGCATACGAGCATCGGTGGTATCAGGAGTGATATCGAAAAAGAATTCGATGTAATCATCCACACAAGTGGCTTGCAGCAGATAACCATCATTGTCGTAGAAGACGATTGGGGCTTGACGAATTTCTACATCGTCGTCATCGCAGGAAAGAAAGAAAAATACAGGTGATAGAAGGATCAGGAGGCTTAGTTTTTTCATCTTGCGTACTTGTTAGTGCACGATCCAATTAAGTCGTACAGATACTGAAAGAGAGAGCAACATCTTTCTGAACAGCAAGGGGCTTCACCCTTTAATGAATCATCATTGATGTTGCCGTTTACGCAAGTATAACACCCACTAAACACCTTTGCACCAGCCATTTGGCGAGCGGTAAGATATATGTGATCACCGGCCAGTTTCCTGTGATCTAGTACCATGAAAATTTGAAAAATGTGAGCACGCAACCAATAATTAATTGCCGGAATATCGAAGAAGCTTCTACTCTACCCCCTCCAGTTTATGCTTGTAATAATCTACACCGGCGCCGTATACCCAACCATCTCGACCTTTCCGGCTACGCACCTTAACCCACGGCTCGGTGGTAGTGATTTGTCCCAACTTAAGCGTATAAGCAGAGTCCGTAACCTCATGAAGGAAATTGACTTCTTCGAATAAAGAGAATCGGTCGACGACTTCATAATTCAAGCCAGGGCCTTTTCGCAGGGCGAGGTTTTCAATGGTGATATAGAGAGGAGTCGTTTTGTCGCGAATAATCTGCATCTGGCCACCACGAATGGTATCTCGCTGGGTAGAATTAGCTTGTGGAGCAGGAGTTGTGGCAGGTGCAGGCGTCTGAGGCGCTTGCGCTGCTTGTTCCAAACTATCATTTATGGCTTGATATCGTTCTAATTCTTGAAGTTGCGTTTGGCTTCGCGTGCATTTGCGATTGGCCCAAACAAAGAATACCAATAGTAGAACACCAAATAGAATAAACTGAAACTTGACCAAGCCCGATGCTTTTTCCTGCGCCATTTTGAAACTTTTAGTGCTTTATACTTTTCACTCTATACCAAAGTTAGTAAATTTATAACGGCTTAATAAGCCAAGTTTATATTTACACAACGCGCCGAACGGGATCATCAGAGATCAATATTCCTACAGTCAGAGTTCCTTTACCCCTTAGCGGCAATTAATTTAATGATCATGGAAGATCAACTGTACAAGCTTGCCTTGCACAGCGTGGAAGGGGTAGGTAGTATCAGAGCCCAACAGCTACTGGCCACCTTTGGGGACGTCCGTACGATTTTCGAATTACGAGAACAAGACTTGACCGCGCTCTCTGGGATTACGGAAGATATTGCTCAGCAGATTTGTAGTGGGCAGGCTCTATTAAAGGCTGAGACTGAACTACGCTGGGTCGAGCAATATGACATCCAGACTTTCTTCATTGGAGACGATGACTACCCCCAACGACTAAGAACTATTCACCAGCCTCCTACCCTACTCTTTTATAAGGGCAACGCGCCGTTAAATGGTTTGCGGGCGGTTGGTATTATTGGTACCAGAAAACCATCCCCCGGCGGCATTTGGCAGGTAGAAAAACTGGTTGAAGGGTTACAATCCTACCAGCCCCTTATCCTATCCGGACTAGCGTACGGGATAGATATTACTGCTCATCGTGCAGCCTTGGAGCATGGCTTGCCAACGGTAGGCGTACTGGGCCATGGCTTATCATTCATGTATCCATCACGGCACCGGGCAACAGCACAAGAGATGATTGAAAATGGCGGACTACTCACGGAGTACAGCTTTCAAACGAAGCCCGACCCGCGCCATTTCCCGATGCGAAACCGGATTGTAGCAGGCTTATGTGACGCACTAGTGGTGGTAGAAACAGCACGAAAAGGAGGGTCCATCATTACGGCAGAATATGCGAACAATTACAATCGCGATGTTTTCGCTGTACCCGGCCGGCCGGGTGAGCCAAAGTCGGAAGGCTGCAATTGGCTCATCAAATCCCATAAGGCATCTCTATTAGAATCCGCCAATGATCTGGCCTACTTGATGCATTGGCAAGCAACTAATCAAGCTCCAGCGGAACAACTGCAGCTATTTGAGGAGCTGACCGAAGAAGAGAAAATAGTTGTAAATTTGCTAAAAGCTCATGAGGCCTTACATATTGACCGACTCAGTAGAGAGAGCCAGCTTCCACATGGGTTGCTAGCTACCGTGCTCCTCGAGGTTGAATGTAAAGGCTTAATCCGCACCTTGCCCGGCAAGCGCTATGTACTGAAAAGATGAGGGCTGCCACAATCCATAACAATCTTAAACGATGACAAAGTTTTTCCCTTGCCTGTTAGTGGCTATTACTTTCGTGGCTTGTAATCCACCGCAAAGCTCAAGTTTGCCGCCCCTTCCTGAGGATATGAATCATCCCGCTGCACAAATTGAGCTTCCGGAAACGGAGCGCCCTAAGAATATCATTCTGATGGTCGGTGATGGAATGGGGCTTACCCAAATCACAGCAGGCCTATATAGTAACGACAATCAACTTAACCTGGAGCGCTTTCCTGCGATCGGTCTTCACAAGAGCTACAGTTCAGACAACCTGGTGACGGACTCAGCTGCCGGCGCGACTGCTTTCAGTGCGGGCCGCAAAACCTACAATGGAGCCATTGGTGTTGATCCAGACGGCAAATCACTATACACCATCCTTGAAGAAGCCGAAGACCAAGGGCTAGCTACGGGTTTAGTTTCTACTTCTACTATCGTTCACGCCACACCTGCTTCCTTCATTGCACACGAGAAGCAACGGAGTTTCTACGAAGCAATTGCAGCCGATTTTCTGGACACTGAAATTGACCTATTTATTGGTGGTGGCAAGAAGTACTTTGATCGCCGAGAAGACGATCGCAATCTACTAAAGGAATTGCGTCAGAAAGGATATCATGTGAGTAGTTATTTTGAGGAAAAACTTGAAGCCGTTACTGTTGACTACTCCAAAAACCTCGCATACCTGACCGCCGATAGTGATCCACTAACTTATAACCAAGGCAGAAAGTACTTGCAGTTTGCCAGCGAACTCGCCTGTGACTTTCTTGATAAGCGAGGGGCTAATGACGGATTCTTCCTTATGATTGAGGGTGCACAAATTGACTGGGGCGGTCATGCCAATAATACAGACTACATCATCACAGAAATGCTTGACTTCGATCGATCAATCGGCGCAGTTATGGATTTTGCGGAAGCAGATGGGAATACCCTGGTCATCGTTACCGCTGACCATGAAACTGGGGGATTTGCGATCAACCCTGGATCTACACATGATACTATTGTAGGTGCTTTCACTAGCGATTACCACACTGCCGCCTTGATTCCAGTATTTGCCTATGGCCCTGGTGCAGAATTATTCAATGGTATCTATGAGAATACTGCTATTTATCACAAAATGAGACAGACCTACGGCTTTGGAGAACTAGCTACGGGCAAATAACAGGCCCTTACTTGTTCGTGCGACCTTTGCTGTAATCAGTAAAAACTTTATCTACCGGCTCCCATAGTTCTACCTTATTGCCTTCAGGGTCAAGGATGTGGACGAACTTTCCGTAATCAAAGGAAGCGATATCATCCAGGATAGTCACACCTTGCTCTCGGAGTTGTTCTACCAAGGCCTCGATATGCTCTACCCGGTAGTTGATCATAAAAGGACTCTTACTTGGCTTGAAGTGATCAGAATCACGAGACATGGTACTCCATTGCAGGTAAGCTGGCTGATTTGGATTAGTAGCCTTGCGCGTTTCAAACAGCGCGCCATAGTCGTCGGTAATGAGGCTGAAGTGCTCTGCGTACCACTCGCGCATGGCTTTGGGGTCATCGCATTGAAAGAAGATTCCGCCAATGCCCGTAATTCTTCCTTTACTCATTTTGACAGGTGATTTAGGTATAACAATTAGGTGAAATTATCTCGTCTCTAGAGGCCTTCATCAGGAAGCACATCCAAAATCCGACCACTATTAATCATCGTTAGTTTTCCCTCTAGTTCGCCTACTTTTTCTACTACTACACCCTCCCAAGTACCGCCACAATCTTGATGTAAGGCACCACCATCTATGATCAACTCCCCTCCTGCCTGTATTGTAATTGTCCCGTCTTGAGGTACAGATGTCCTGCATTTAATCGTGAGTCGAGCCCCGGGAGCAATAGTCAAGTTACCGTGCAAGTCGTGCATACAATTCCATACCACTTCGTCTTCTATCAATAAATCCAATTCAGGGTTTCGCACACACCAACGAGGTTCCAGAAACTTGCGCTGCCGGCGACGAGGATCGGAAAGACTACGCTGCACTCTTGAGATTTGGCAGGGAGTCCAAGCCAACTGTACGGAGGTATAATCCATAACATTGTTGGAGGCCATGGTATCACACCCCGGGCGAGAGTTTTTACTCCAGCAGCGGTTAGGGTGTACAGGTGTGTCATCACAGCCATCGCTCCGCCCCCAGGCATGGCTCAGTCCCATAATGTGGCCTACCTCATGATTAATGACACCTCGGTACCGCCAATGGCATTTCTTGGGATCCTTTTCAAAGTCTTGTTTCCACTTCGCCGCCACTTTGAGGGCATTCCGCAAGGCCACACCTACCCTTCCTGCACTGTAAGTAGGAGAGGCCACACTATCTGGCTGATGTGGCATCATGAAGAGGTTCAAGACGGTATCTAGTTGCACCCCATACTTTTCAATCGCCCCTCGATCATAGAGGTTCGAGTCCTTTTTTCTATAGTGTACATAATAGTACAAGGAGTCATCATAATGATAGTAGATTCCATCATCTTCGGGGTCATCAGGGCGGCCTGTTAGTACATATCTGAAATTAGTAGGATGAACTGGTGTAGTATTACGAGGAGGCAGGAACATCTTCTTGTTATTCCGCAAAGCGTAATTCATAGCGTCCACTAAGCGCAAAGTATAGGCTCGCGCCTCTGCCTCTGGAATACTCTGCAAGCTATCCTCACTATTCATCCAGTGGATATTGATCCGAACGTACCGCATTGGGTAGTCAACCAAGCGATTAGTGTCCACCTCATAACTTTCGTTCTGGTAACAAGGGCCTTTAACATCCGTGCGAATATCACTCGTGCCGCTCTCAAAAGAAGTAGGCAACACGCCCATTTCTATATCAGTGAGATACCGTGCTTGCACCCGTCTTAAACTGTTAGAACAGGCTACACTAATAATGATCAGAAGTACGACCAATACACCGAAAAGTGGCGAGATAGAAATATTATTGTTGCGCGTCATCAAGATGCGTTAAGTTTTTCTGTATTACCAGCTTCCTCCTGCTCCGCCGCCGCCAAAGCTTCCGCCGCCAAAGCCACCGAAGCCTCCTCCTCCGAAACCACCAAAGCCACCAGATCCGCCGCCGCCACCTCCGCGGCTCCAACCACCCCCCGTTGGGAAGATAATAGTACGTCCCCGGCGACGTTTTGGCATATCATAGCGCCCACCGCGGTAATATCCACCATCGTCATCGTCATCATGGTTGCGGGTTATCCAGGATAAGATTATTACAAGCAGAATGATAAACAAGATGACGATCCAACCGGGTACGTGATCGATGGGGGCTCCTGTTTGGCCGTCGCCAGAATATTCACCTCGCCCGAGATCCATGATTGCGCTAGTAGCACGATCGAGGCCCCGGTAATAGTCGCCGGAGCGGAATGATGGTACAATGATGTTTTCGATAATGCGTTTCGCCGTAACATCGGGTAAGAAACCTTCAGTACCTCGGCCCGTCTGGATTCGTATTTGTCGATCCTGTTGCGCTACGTAGATGAGTATACCGTTATCATTTTCACCTCCGCCGATGCCCCAAGCAGAAGCTAGGCGCTGCGCGTAGGAAAAGGGATCATCTCCTTCAAGGGACTCTTCTGTTACAATGACAATCTGAGTTGATGTTTCTGTGGCATAGTCGCGCAATTTTGTCCCTAGAGCCACTACCTGCGAGCGATTCAAGATGCCCGCATAGTCATTCACCAGATACTGCGTAGGTTCAGGAATTGTCTTTTGCGCTGGGAGTGCAAAAGGGGCAAGCAGACCTAAAACAAGCAGGGGTACAGTAAGAAAAGCAGCGATTCGAAACGTGTTATTCATCTGGCGGTTGTAAAAAAGCGATTTAATTTTTTGTTTATTAATTTTTTTAATTAAAACAAATTTAGTATTTTTAATCTGAGTATCGAGAAAAGCCATAATTCATAAGGCTTAATATTCCCTTACCATCCGGAGCTCCGATGGTAAAACAATCAGAGGTTCATTTCCCGGTTTTTCTACTCGCCATAGGATTTTGTTGGCCTGTTCAGTGAATTGTCACAGTTCAGGGTGTGAATCCCATGCTATCTCTGAATGATTAGAGATGGTTATGTCCCGGTCTTGGTGAGGGTGGGCCCGCCGAAGGCGGTCTATCCCTCAAACACAAAACCTAATTACCTCCTCTCCTCACACATCTTTTGCCCCGTAGGAAATATCATCAGGCAACTCGTTTTCATTTTGACGCGTGGCAGGGAAAAAAGTCTTCAATTTTTCTCCAACTAAATCCACCGCTGCTACGATTCCAGCACAGAAATGTCCTTTTTGAAAGTAGCCTTGCAACAGATCGCGTTCTTGCTCCCAAAAGTCTCCTTCTACAACTTTGTCGATACCTTCATCACCAATAATGGCGAACTCCTTCTTCTCGGGTGCTAATAAAATCAACACTCCGTTGCGGTCCACAGTTTTGTGCATCTGGAGTTTACGGAAGATTCGTTTTGCCTCCGTCAATGCATCAGCTTGAGGATTTTCCTCTAAATGGACACGGATTTCTCCGGAGGTAGCGCCCTCTGCGCGGCGGATAGCTGCAATGATGAGTTGCTCTTCTTCCGGCTTAAAGAATTTAATCATGAAATGCCAATATGATCTAGGGTAAAGATACTACTTTTACCTGCATGAATTTGGAGCGGCTCAAAATCATCTCAGCTGGTGCAGGAAGTGGTAAAACGTACCGTCTTACGCAAGAAATGGTTGCATTACTAAGAAGTAATACCGTTCGTCCTAGCGGTATTATTGCCACCACCTTTACACGTAAAGCCGCCGCTGAACTTCAAGAACGAGTTCGTGTAAAACTGCTTAGTGAAGGCCTCACCAAACAGGCAGATGAATTGACCAATGCCCTCATTGGCACCGTACATGGACTCGGCGTAAAACTACTACGACGGTTTGCCTTTGAAGCCGGTGTCTCTCCAGAAGTAGATATCCTTCCAGATGGAGAACAGCAACAAATGTTTAATCAAGCACTTGCTGCAACGCTTCAGCTGGACCTCATCGAAGAAATGGATGAGCTCGCCGATCGGCTGGGCCTTACCAAACGAAGTGGATTCTTCGATTGGCGACAAGAAGTCCGACAGATTGTAGACATTGCCCGGGCTAACGACTTCTCCTTGGAAGACTTAAAGAAAAGCAATCAACAGTCCTGGGAGAGTTTGGCCGAATTCCTTCCTGAAGAAAATACTACTTCTTCTAACGAGCTTCACAAAACACTAGAGCAACAGCTCAGCGAGACCATCACTCAACTAGAGCAAGGGGAAGATCAAACTAAGAAAACCAGTACTGTCATCGATCGACTAACTAGTTTTCGTCGGCAAATCCAGTTGCGTGGTCAACTACACTGGCATCAGTGGGCAACGATCGGGAAAATAGAACCCGGAGCCAAAAGTCGTGAAGCTGTAGAGCCGCTACAAGAGCTGGCTTGGAAGCATCAGAGTCTACCTGAGTTTCGAGGGGACATACAACGATTCATTCACCATCTATTCGACACCGCTATTGCCGCGCTGGCAGAATATGATGAATATAAAAAACGACGGGGCCTCATTGATTATACCGATATGGAAGTCCTCGTCTGTGATCTGCTAGACAAACCAGCGGTGAGCAAAGTCTTGGCAGAAGAATTAGACCTGCTTATGGTCGATGAATTTCAGGACACTAACCCCATTCAGCTGGCCATCTTCCTGAAGCTCTCCCAACTAGCGCAGCATTCTGTTTGGGTAGGTGATCCTAAACAATCAATCTATGGTTTTCGGGGTGCGGAACCTCGTCTGATGCAAGCGATTATTGAGGCCGCTGGCGGTATCAAAGCAGAGAATATCCAGTTGAATTCCTGGCGATCGCGGGAAGATCTGGTCTTTATGGTAAATGCTCTGTTTTGTAAAGCCTTCGATGAATTACCAGAAGAGCAGGTAGCACTTGATCCAGTGCGCAAGGCCAAAGGCTCTGAGTTCGCCAATGCCGAATCAGACAAAATGGAAGAAGCTATCCTCCATTGGCATTTTCAGGCAGATGAAGGTCGTCGGGTCCCAGGTAAGCCCTGGATGGAAGAATGCATTGCCCGAAGCCTCAAGGAATGGCTCGAAGGGCAGGGGGACATTTTACCGAAGGGAGAGCCACAGGAACGCCCGGCTAGAGCTGGAGATGTAGCCATTCTCTGCCGTAGTAACCGCGATTGTGCTACAATGGCCGAAGCACTACACCGAGCAGGACTAAAAGCGGCAATAGCTCGTGCTGGCCTACTGGCAACCGCTGAAATACGCCTCGTGCTAGCTTGCCTGAGATATATTCTAAATCCTGATGATTCGCTTTCCGTAGCCGAGGTTTTGGTATTGGCTACTCGATTGTCAGTAGAAGAAGTAATCGAAGACCGCCTGGACTATCTAGAGAAACACGACGAAACACCACGCTACAAACGCCCCGCCTGGGCCTTGGACTACAAATATGTGAAGGATCTAGATCAGCTTCGCCCTCAGCTTACTGAAACTTCCGGAGCTGAGACGCTGAACCAGGTGCTGGAAGGTCTGGATCTTCGGAGATGTATCGTCGCCTGGGGAAGAAGTGAACAGCGACTTTCGAACATCGATCAGCTTCGGCACCTGGCTATTGAGTATGAAGCAAATTGCAACAACACGCATACTGCCGCAAGCCTCAGTGGTTTCCTGCTATGGCTTAACCAACTAGCCGCTGCCGATGATGACATGCAGGGCGCGGCCGAAGATCCTGATGCCATCAACGTACTTACCTACCATAGGAGCAAGGGATTAGAGTGGCCAGTCGTAATTTGCCATAACCTGGAGCAAAAGCTCCGGGCTGATCTTTGGGGTGTAGACCTGGTACCTGAACAAGAAGAAGTAGACCTTACCCAGGTTCTAAAAGGTCGATGGCTGCGTTATTGGGTTAACCCGTATGCGGATCAAATTGGCAAAACGCCCTTGGCAGAGGCCATGGCTAATAGCGAAGCTCAAAAACGAAAAACAAAGCAAGCCCTTGCAGAAGAGGCTCGCCTGCTGTACGTAGGGCTAACCAGAGCTAGGGATTATCTGATTTTCCCAACCCAGGAACGACGCAACACCAATTGGCTCAATCGCTGCTGGAGCCAAGGAGATGAGTCTATCCCAACCCTGGACCCGGGCACCTCCGATAGCCCCTGGGAATGGAAGGGTCAGTTCCTCAACAAAACGACTCGTGTCTATACTTATCCAAGACAATTTACAGTGGCTGAACCTACGCTGAGCAGCACACCGTTTTTGGAGCCCGTGGCTGGGCGAAACCACAGCTACCTCCCCGTACAGCTAAGAGGAGAAGAATTATTAGGCCCGCAACATTCAAGTTCAGCTAATAAACCTGTTCAGTACTTCTCCTTTGCCCCTGTTGCAGATATCTCCGATGAGATCTTATATCGGCTTCAAGTAGACTTCCTGCGAGCAGCAAATTACTATCCGAATACGGCCGAAAGGAAACAGCTAGTGCGAGATATCTGCATCCGCTTTGCCGCACCAGAGGATACCGTACCGGATTTACTGATCGCACAAGCAACTGCTTGGGATCAATGGTTGGCAGGTCTTGCTCCTGGTTCTAAAAACCAAGTAGCTGTTCCCATCCATTACATTGAGAATGGGCGGCAATTTAACACTACCATTGATTGGGTACTAAACGACAACGCGGGCTGTGTTTTTGTGCAGAACAGCTCGTTTAGCGGTAAAGATCTAAGCCGCGCCGCGCTACAAATTGGTACAGAGCTAATGGCTGCAGGCTTAGCCTGGAAAACAGCCGGACGGCCAGAAGTCAGCCAATACTGGGTTCACTTTCCTTTGCTTGGAAAAGTAATAACCATCGGCACTCAACAAGGAAAATCAGCTCCACCAACCTTTGTTCAAGGTGATCTCTTCGCTTAGGAATATTTTATTAGAGGTTGAGCCGCTTGAAGAGTGATTCCTTGTAAGACTTACTTACCCGAAAAGTCTTCCCATCTTTCATCTTGGTCACAACATCGCCCGCTCCGGTGTGCTGGATCTCTGACAGGAAATCGGTGTTGATAATGGTAGATCGGTGTATTCGAATGAAGTTGGGCTTATTCAACTGTTCCAACATATTGGTCATCGACTCGCGTAAGAGGAGTCGTTTACTTTCACTGGTATACACCTCAATGTAATAGCCCGAAGCCTCGATGTAGCGAATATCATCCATCTGCACCAGACTGATCTTACTGCCTTGCTTGAGGGCCAAAGGCTCCTCTTTCGTTTGCTGCTGTTGCAGGTAGTCTACTAATTCTTTCAGCTGATCTACTCGCTCTCCTTGTTCTCTTTGCTGAAGGCTGTCTACAGCTTTATCCAATGAGCGATAAAAGCGATCATTTTTGAAAGGCTTCAATAAATAGTCAAAAGCGAAGATGTCAAATGCCTGAATAGCGTATTCATCGAAAGCTGTCACGAAGATGGTCAATGGCCATTTCTCTTGTGGCAGGGAGCGTAGTACATCAAAGCCCGTCATATCCTTCATTTGGATATCCAGAAAGATCAAATCTGGCGCTTCTGTACTAATGGCCGCGATGGCCTCCGTTCCATTACGGCATTCTTTGACAATGTTTATATCTGGGCGATCTTCCAGAAGCTTGCGAACACGTTGTCGTGCTAAAGCTTCATCATCTATAATTAAGACCCTTGTCATTTACTCTTGTTTTAGAGGGATTGCCACTTCGCTGACAACACCCGGGTGTGTATTGTAAACCTCAAATCGGTAAGCATCTCCATACATGGTGCGGAGGCGCTCTTTGGTATTTTGTAGCCCTGTACCGGAATCAAAAATCTGGTCCTGATCCTCTTCATTGAAGCCCTGCCCATTATCACTCACTCGGAGCAGTAGATGACCATTTTGTCTTTGCGCCTCAATATTAATCTCTAGGTGCAGATGATCGGAAGAAAACCCGTGATGGATTGCATTCTCTACCAACGGCTGTAGCAACAGGCCTGGCACCTTCACATCTTGTACATCGTTAGCAATGGACCAATTCACACTCAGATCTTCGCTAAAGCGCATTTTCTCAATATCTACATAACGTTGAAGCAATGCCAACTCATCCCGTAATGCCACCTTCTGGGTGTCTTTCCAGTCGAGTACTTTGCGCAATAAATCCGCCAAATCGACAATCATCACCTGAGCCTTCTGCACATCAATGTCCATCAGGCTATTAATACTATTCAGGGTATTGAATAAAAAATGAGGATGTAACTGGGAACGTAGCATCTTCATCCGGGCTTGCAGTACGTTGGTTTCTAATTGAGAGCGCTGCAATTGATGTTCGTTATCCCTACGTACATAATAATAGGTGTAGGTCACGGCTACGATTAAGAGATAAATGGGCACTAAGGTATTGGCATTGATCAGGTAGCCATAGATATGCTCCCCTTCTACCATCTCACAGTCTTCAAATATTTGGCAGAGGCCTAGAGCCAACTTCACATATATGTAATACCAAATAAAGGTGACTGGAAATATAATGAGTACATGAATGAGGATGACTCGATAAGCCGGCGTACCGCGCTTCAATAGGTAGCGTGTAAAGGTTATAATCCCCATAATGAAGACTAGACCCACGACGATACCCAATAGGCGGTCGCGAATAATCTCAGTTACTGGACTATTGAGATCATCCAGATAGTTAAGGGCGTATACCCTTGCTGCGGTCGTTAGTTGGAGAAAGACATAGAGGATGACAATGCCAAGCACCAATTGCTTTCCAGACCAAGTTCTCGTTGTCGGAGATGGTTGTGCCAAGTTCTTGTGATTTGGGCGGTATAATACGCATCAAAAATACAGCATTTCACCCGATCGCTGCATTTTGTCACTGCGGCCTCCACCGGTTCTGCTGCAGTGCGGCTCTAATTCACAGCATCTACCCATTTACCGCCAAGAAATAGTCTACATTTACCTTGAAAGTGGAAATGCACCAGTATTATTTTGGTGTACATTTGTGTGGCATATTGCCGAAATCACCCGGCAATGATTATCTAAAACTGTTCGGTATCTAATACCGGCAGTGTATTAGAACCAGGCAAGCGACCCGTCTATATGGCGTGGTCGCTTGTTTTTTAGTTAAAAAGCCATTTACCACTTACCCGAACGAAACGGTACATTACCCCGTACTACTCCCCTCCCACCCCTCCAGCATTACTTAAAACACTGAATACGTGCAATTTGCAGTCAATACATTAATTAACTGCAATACAGACATGCACGCATTCCACATCTTCATCGGTAAAATTGAGTCGTTCATCGAAATGGCTTTCCGTTCACTCCAGAATTCTAGCTGTTCGTCGCGTTTTTTGGGTGATTCAGGTAATAAAATTGGGGGTAAGGGGCATTTGCATGCATCTTTGTTGCAACCAATCGGACTTAACCCTCGTCCTTATGTACGAACCCGATTGAAACCACAACCCGACGTTATTATGAAATCCCGATTGTTGTACGCAGCAGTACTCACCGTACTGTTAGGTGGGCTTCTTATGTCTGCTGCACCCGAACCAAGTTTAACCACCAGAGCTCAACAGAGCTTCTTTGACCGCCTGGTAACCCCTGAGATCACTCGTTTAACCCTTACATTCGACATCGACGGTCTGAATGAAATGAAGAGCTCAGACGAGTACTTCCCAGCTACCTTCTCTCACAATGGAGAGCAGTGGGATGCAAAACTTAAAGTACGTGGACGTTACCGTCGCCGTATTTGTGACTTCCCTCCATTAAAGTTGAAGTTGAATAAAGATATGTTGGAAGCTGCTGGTTTGCAGCGCCACAACAAGTTCAAGTTGGTAACCCACTGTTCTGACAACTTTGACAATGATGATAATGTATTGCGCGAGCATTTGGCCTACGAGCTGTATAACCTAATGACAGGTGAAGGCTACCGCACCCAATTGGTAGAAGTTACCTATCGCCACGCTTATACCGGCGAAACAGTGAAGCGTTATGGCATTCTAATCGAAGACACCGACGAAATGGCACAAGCTAATGGCGGTGAGGAATGTGACGATTGCTTCAACATCGACGCTGACCGCTACGAGGCAGGTACCCGTGAGCAAGTAGCTTTGTTCCAGTATATGATTGGTAATAGCGACTTCGGTATCCGTACCCCTCGCAACACCAAGCATGTACAGCAGCAAGCAGGTGGTGCATTCAAAGTAATTCCTTACGACTTTGATTTCTCTGGCCTGGTAAATGCAGAATACGCCATTCCTAATCCTAACTACGGCTTGCAAAAGATCACTGATCGTGTATTCATCTGGGAATATGATGAAGCTCCTCAGCTAGATACTGCCATTCAACAGTTCATGGATAAGGAAGCAGACGCTTTAAGCCTGGTAGAAAACTTCCCTAACCTTACGAAGCGCAGCAAGCGTGAGATCACCAAGTACTTGGGCGAATTCTTTGAAAGCGTTCGTAACGGAACTTTCCAGCCTGGCGTATAAAAGACTTAACCGGTAGGTAGTGGTTGTGCTACCTTCCGGTATTTTTTTGCTACCCCTACTAACACTGAAGATCACCCGACTTATAACATATACTTAAAGCAAGAACCACCTATAGCACGCGTCGGTTTGGATCCGTTCCAGATCGGCGCGCTTGTTTTATGGTAAGTACGTGGACATTTTTTCACTGGGGTATTGGTCCATTCGCGCGCATGTTCTATTTTTGCGCATGGAAAGAATACAAGCAAACTCCACTAAGTTTATCGGTGAAGGTCTGACCTTCGATGACGTCTTACTCGTCCCCTCCTATAGCGAAGTTTTACCTCGCGAAGTTGATATCTCCACACAGCTAACTCGTTCCCTGCGACTCAATGCACCAATCGTTTCGGCGGCCATGGATACCGTGACCGACAATAAGCTTGCGATTGCTATTGCACGCATGGGTGGCATCGGTATTATTCACAAGAATATGTCGATCGAGGAACAAGCAGAAATGGTGCGCAGCGTGAAGCGTAGTGAAAGCGGAATGATCGTTGACCCTGTGACATTGCCTCGCAATGCTACCGTTGGTGATGCAGAAGCACTAATGCGCCGCTTCAAGATCGGTGGTATTCCGATTGTGAACGATGACAATCAACTCATTGGCATCCTGACCAACCGCGACCTTCGTTTTGAGGAAAACATGCAGGCTCCTATCACGGCACTGATGACCTCCGAGAATTTGGTCACAGCACCCGTGGGTACTACCCTTGATCAAGCTCGCGAAATTCTGCAAAAGCATAAGATTGAGAAGCTTCCAGTAGTAGAGAATGATCGTCTGGTAGGGTTAATCACCTATAAGGACATCATGAAAGTGCAGGATTACCCGAATGCCTGTAAGGATGCCCTAGGCCGTTTGGTAGTAGGTGCAGCAGTGGGTGTAACACACGACATGATGGAGCGCGTGGAAGCGTTAGTAAAAGTTAATGTAGACGTAATCTGTCTTGATACGGCCCACGGACACTCAAGAGGTGTACTAGATGCCGTACGCAAAGTAAAAGATACTTACCCTGAGCTACAGGTGATCGGTGGCAATGTGGCTACTGGCGAGGCAGCTATCGCCCTGGCTGACGCTGGTGCGGATGGTGTGAAAGTAGGGGTTGGTCCTGGTTCTATCTGTACTACTCGTATTGTAGCAGGTGTAGGTGTGCCACAACTGAGCGCCATCAACCAGGCTGCCCTGGCACTGAAGGAACGTGGTATTCCGATTGTAGGAGATGGAGGTATCCGTTATTCTGGAGACATCGTTAAAGCTTTAGCTGCGGGTGCAAGCACCGTAATGGCTGGTAGCCTGTTTGCTGGAGTGGAAGAAGCTCCGGGTGAAACCATCATTTTCGATGGCCGGAAATTCAAAGTATATAGAGGTATGGGATCACTAGGCGCCATGAAGCAAGGCTCTAAGGATCGCTACTTCCAGGATGTGGAGGATGATATCAAGAAGTTGGTACCAGAGGGTATCGAAGGCCGAGTTCCTTACAAAGGTACTTTGGCAGAAGTGGTAAATCAATACCTGGGAGGCCTGCGTGCTGGTATGGGTTACTGTGGTGCTGGTAACATTGAAGCACTACAAGGTGCACGATTCGTTCGTATCTCTAATGCAGGTATGACAGAAAGCCACCCTCACAACATCACGATTACCAAAGAGGCTCCGAATTACTCGCGCAGATAAGGAACTGCCCGAAAATTAATCACGAGTATTCTTCTATAAAGCAAAACTGCCGCGGCGAGCTAGACTCACCGCGGCAGTTTGCAATTTATGGTAGATAATAAGGGACTATTATTCTACGACCAAACTCTGGTTCGAGCTCTTCATAGTCAACTTCGCACCATCGGTATTGATATTCGCCACAGATTGGCGGTTGGCGGATACGTCAATAACAGCACAGTTTAGGCTTTCTGCATTGACGATCGACTGCATGTCTACCGTGAGTTTGAAATCGTCGGCGTTTCCGCTCAAGCCCAAAATACTCTGGCTCTTAACGCGAGCGATCAAAATCTCCGCATCAACATCCATATTTACGATCGACTGTCCGCTGATACCGAGCTCCATACGGCGGGTAGCGAATTCTCCTTCACCGTCTAGAATAACTGCTCCGGTAGTCTCTAGTGCCTGTAAATCATTGATGGTCACTTCGATTTCTGCCGCGTCACGGCCTTTCTGGTATTGAGCAATGATGACGAGAGATTCGCCATTCACCTCCCAGCTTACCAAGTCCTCCTGTTTCAATGCTTCTATTCCTGTTTCAGCGCCTGATACCAAGCGTACCACTACAGGTCCGTCAATTTCAATCTCAGTAACATTACCCATTTTGCTTTGAGCACTTAGAGTCAAGACAGATAGGAGCGCCAGGTTGCACAGCCAAATTTTCAGATTCATAGCTTGCTTATTTATTTTTGCGTTTGAATACTTTACAGTCCAAGTGAAATTATTCTTTCACCCTTATATTGTAAAAGACAGCAGGTCTATCCACAAGTTGCAAAAAACTGTAAACTAATGCCTCGACTAACTGCCGGCTTCTACCAGCGTGAAGATACGGTACAAATTGCAAAGGACCTGCTCGGTAAAATCCTGTTCACTCAATTTGATGGGCAAGTGACGGCCGGCCGAATTGTAGAAACGGAAGCTTACAAAGCACCGGAAGATAAGGCCTGCCATGCCTATTTGAATCGCAACACCAATCGCACCAAAACCATGTTCCTGCCGGGTGGGGTAGCCTACATCTACTTGTGCTATGGTATTCACCACCTGTTCAATGTCGTCACGGGGCCAGAAGGAGCAGCCCATGCGGTACTCGTGCGAGGACTGGAACCGGTAGAAGGAGTGGAAACGATGATGCTTAGGCGAAAGCATGATCGCCTTAAACCACAATTAACCGCCGGACCGGGCGTTATGTCAATGGCAATGGGCATTTACAAGCAATATGATGCTACCAGCCTACTTGCCCCGGACAGTCCAATTTGGATAGAAGACGCTCCACCTTTAGACCCAGAAGAAATGAAAGCAGGACCACGCATTGGCGTTGACTATGCCGAAGAATGCGCCGCCTGGCCCTGGCGATTTTACCAAAAAGACTGCCGGTGGGTAAGCCGCCCCCGCTAATGTCGACTGATAACTGATAGATGCTAAACTTCCGATTCACTACTACCCTACTCCTTGTACTGAGCTTGTTTTCCTCTACCCTACTTCAAGGGCAGCAAGACTACATGTTTACCAACAACACCTACGTAGATAACCTCAAGACCATCGTCTTCGGACCATCTGGTTATCCTCATCTTTTTCCGATGATGCAGCTGGGAGATAGGCAGAGCCTTACCTTAAGCTTTGATGATATCGATTCTGAGGTAAAGAACTATGTCTACACCGTAGTCCACTGCGACCGCAACTGGCAACCATCCGGTTTAGCCCCGCTAGAATACATTGATGGCTTTGAAGAGGAGAACATCCAAAATTTTGACTTCTCCTACAGGGCGCTCGAAACCTATACGCACTACTCCCTCTCCATACCCAATAACAACTTTGGGGTCACCAAATCTGGCAATTACCTATTGGTGGTCTATGAAGACGAAGAAGAGAAGCGAGTAGTGATAACTCGCCGCTTTGTGGTGGTGGACCGGCAAGTGGGTATTTCGGCAGAGAATGTGCGCCCGGTAGAAGTAAGAAAAATTCATACCCACCAAGAGATTGATTTCGAAGTCAACTTCTTGCGGCTAAACGTACGTAATCCAATGATCGAGCTCAGTGCCACGGTGATACAGAACCAGCGCTGGGACAACGCCATCACCAATCTGGAGCCTAAGTTTCTGAGCTCAGATAAGGCTATTTATGACTATCAAGGGAAAGTGGTTTTTCCTGGTGGAAATGAATTCCGACTCATTGATTTGCGTAGCATCCGTATTCCGCATCGGGATGTGGTATTCATTGATGTCAACATGGACCAACAGATGGAGGCGGAGCTGGCTCCAATTACCACTAGAAGTAGAGCCCCGCACTTATCTTTCATCGACTTCAACGGCCGCTACCTGATCGAAAACCAAGACAACTCGGATGGTGATGTAGCCAGCGAATACGTCTATACGATGCTTACCTATAAGGTAGAACAACCCTACCTGGACGATCATGTGTATCTGATTGGAGATATTACTGAATGGCAAGTAAAAGACGAGTACCAACTCCGCTACAACCCGGCTATTTCTTCCTACGTAGGTCGGTTCCCGTTCAAGCAAGGCTACTATAACTACTATATAGCCACTTCGCCTTCAGATGCTGATCCCCGTAAGCCTCGTGTACCTAGTATTATGAAGACAGAGGGCAGTCATGCGGATACAGAGAACGACTACTACATCTTGATCTACTATCGTCCGTTTGGTACGCGCTATGACCAGATTGTGGGTTACCTGCAAATGAATACTTTGCAGACGCAGTAAGCTCACTACTAGCAGAAAACAAAACCTTTGGTTCAGCAAGCTTTAGCCTGTTCACTAAAGCCTGCTGAACGAAAGATTATCTAGCTGGCGCTACTCGGGCGGATTCGCTTCCAAATTTTCTTGCGGCGCCAGATCAGCAAGGTGATGATTAGGATGATCGGCCAAAGGCTAATCATACCCAGGAACAAGCCCTTGATCATATTGAGGCTGAAAGCCAGGCTATCACCGATGTCGTCGCCAAAACCTTGCCACCAGGGCGTTCCAGCAGTTGCTTCATATTTTTCGTACAACTGAAGGCTGATCGTGCTGAGTTCAGCGCGCTGTGACAGGTACCGCAAGCGACCTTCTTTGGCTTCAATTTCTTCTTGTAGTCGACGTAGTTTTTCTTCGGTCTTCAGAATATCCTCTACTGTTTCGGCCTTGGTACGCAGGATTTCTTCATAGCGATCGCGTACTGCTTTCTTAGTCTTTAGGCGAGTTTGCAGATCGACGTATTCTTCCGTCACATCTCGCGTATTGACTTCCTGAAAATTGACCTCTACTGCCAGTGTAGCAACCGTATCTAAGAGCCAATCGAAGTGTTTGGCCGGAATGCGCAGGTTCAGTTGTGCCTCTTCTTGATTGCCGTAGTTACGCCACTCGAGATTAGCCACATAACCGGACTTCTGGGCCAAGAGGGATTCAATGTGCTGGACTTTATTTTGAATATCATCTACTTCCATGCGGCTATTGGCCGTACGTAGGAGCACTGGCTGTTGCATTGGCTCTGCTTCCTGAGCAGCTAGTGGTTGTGCCGTTGTAGTGGCAGCAGGTTGATCCTTGCTGTACTCATCAGAATAATCACCTTCTGCTGCATAGGCATTTTCTGGAGCGTGGGAATAGTTGCCATCTGAACTACAACTGGTGAATAGTGCTTGGCCGAGGAAAAGGATTAAAAGAAACGTTCTCATAAACATTGTGAATAGGATTTATTTGTAAGAATAGATGCAATGGAGCGAGCCTTTACACAGTCTGGATTGTTAATAAGATGTCAACGCTTGTTATGCGCCCAAAAAGTCCGTGAAGATGGACCAGCGCGAACCACTTGTGGTGAGCCTCGCGCGCGGAGCGTGCAAGGGCTAAGGATAGAAGGGCCGACCATAGGAGCGCCCGGATAGCCTGACACTAGCGCCCACCGGCGCCAAGTGGAGCCTCCAAAGAACATTATTTGCAATTGTTGCAGATATAAATACAGTCTGCATCTGCACCTTTGAGAACTTGTCTAAAAACTACTCACAATGTCTAAAATTGCCTTTTTCGC
>CAJXOS010000033.1 GCA_913057725.1 uncultured Lewinella sp. | reverse complement strand
AAGCTGGCAGAAGAGGTAGAAAACCTGATCGCTGACTTTCATGGAGCGGAGGCAGCCTTACTATTCCCTTCCGGTTATTCGGCTAATATTGGCTTATTACCGGCAGTAGTTGGTCGGAAAGACGCCATCATTTTTGACAAACTATTGCATGCTTCTTTGAGGGATGGCATTAAACTGACGCAAGCACGCGCACTGGGCTTCGCCCACAATGATGTAGTAAACCTAGCGAAGAAGCTGTCCGTGGCGGAGGGAGAAAAGTGGGTGATTATTGAGAGTGTCTACTCCATGGATGGAGATGAAGCCCCCCTTCAGGAGATGGTTGAAGTATGCCAAGCCCATGGTGCACACCTCATCGTCGATGAAGCACATGGTACTGGGGTAACTGGTCAGCATGGTGAGGGTAGTGTAAGCGCCCTTGGCCTGGAAGATCAGGTATGGGCACGTGTACATACTTTCGGCAAGGCCGTAGGAAGCCACGGAGCGGCAGTATTAGGCAGCAAGCTATTGAAGGAGTACTTGATTAACTTTGCCCGCTCATTTATCTATACCACCTCTCTACCACCGATCAGTCTGGCCCATATTAAGGCAGCTTATCAGCAGATGCAGGAAACACCTGTAGTCGCAGCATTGCAGGAAAGGATACAGTATTTCCTGGCGCAATGTCCTAAAAACGTGCGTGAGCGACTCATTCCCAGCACTACTCCTATTCAAGCAGTACTCTGTCCGGGTAATGAGGAAGTTCAGACGTTGGCAGCCCATTTGCAAGTAAAAAAAATTGCTGTTTTGCCAATACGCTATCCCACTGTACCTCAGGGAGAAGAGCGCCTGAGGATCTGCCTTCACACCTTTAACACGAACGATCAGATCGACCAATTGTTAGCTACATTGGATAAGTATTTCACATAAAAATTCTACTCTTTTAAGTATACCGAAGCCGAAGTGGTATATTAAACGTAAGTGCATTAAGAACAACGATTATGGCCCCGAAACAATTCTTTGTCAGCGGTATCAGCACCGAGGTTGGGAAAACGGTTTGTTCCGCTTTATTGGTAAATGCCCTAGAGGCTGATTATTGGAAACCCGTCCAGTCTGGCGACCTCCACCATACCGACACCATGAAGGTAGCTGAGTGGAATGGCCTGGAACTTCCGCACCCTAGATTTCACCAAGAGACGCACCGGCTGGTCACGCCTATGTCTCCACACGCTGCCGCCGCTATTGATGGTGTGCAAATTCACATGGATGATTTCAAGGTTCCGGAAACGCAAGCCCCCCTCATTATCGAAGGCGCCGGTGGCCTGATGGTACCCCTAAATGACGATGATACCATTCTAGATTTGATGGCAGACCTAAACGTCCCAGTGGTTTTGGTATCTAGAAACTACTTGGGGAGTATCAATCATACCCTACTAAGTGTAGCTCAATTGAAGCAGCGTCAAGTACCTATTGCCGGTATCGTTTTCAACGGACCAGTGAACCCAAGTACGGAAAGTGTGATTGAACATATGACTCAGCTTCCAGTACTATTTCGTATTCCTGAGCTAGACCATGTATCTTTGCCGACTGTTCGAGCTTTAGCAGAACAGCTGCGACCAAAAATTCGCCAGGCCCTGAATATCTAACTTTAGTAATTTGACGGAAATAAATGTGCCTTCTCTCTGAGGCCAATGATTAAGAAAGTCACTTCAAATGAATCGTTTCATTTCTTAATCCTTGGGCAGAAGGCACATTATTTTTTCTCCGTCTCTCACGCTAGCATTCCTTAACCGATATGCCGACACTAAGCGAACGTGACAACCAGATCATCTGGCACCCATACACCCAGATGAAGACCGCCGCCTCCCCCCTACCCATTGTAAAAGGAGAGGGCGCCTACTTAATTGATGAGGACGGACGCCGCTATATCGATGCTGTTGCATCTTGGTGGGTCAACCTGCATGGACACGGCCATCCCTACATTGCCGACAAGATTCATGAGCAGTTGATGACCTTAGAACATGTCATCTTCGCAGGCTTCACGCATCCGCCAGCAGTAACTATCGCTGAGCGCTTACAAAAGCACTTGCCCGATAATCAGGCACGGGTGTTCTTCTCGGATAATGGTTCCACCGCCGTGGAAATTGGGATCAAGATGGCACGGCAGTACTTCTTCAACCAAGGTATTCGCCGTAGCAAACTGATCGCTTTTGATGAGGCCTTCCACGGAGAGACTTTCGGTGCCATGGCGGCCAGCGGAGACCACAATTTCTTCCGGGCCTTCCAGGATGATCTCTTTGAGGTTTGGCGAATTCCTGCACCAGTGGATGAAGCCAAGAGCCAGGAAGCCCTAGCAAAATTGGAGGCTCATTTGAAGACTGGCGAAGTTTACGCCTTCATCTTTGAGCCACTGGTATTGGGAGCGGGTGGTATGCTCATGTATACCCCGGAGATCCTCGACCAGTTAATTGCGCTATGCCATCGCTACGACGTACTCTGCATTGCCGATGAGGTCATGACCGGTTTCGGGCGCACAGGTACTACCTTCGCCAGTAACCAGCTAAAGGAACAGCCCGATATTATGGCGATGTCCAAAGGCCTTACTGGTGGTACATTGCCACTGTCTATTACCACTTGTAGTGCCAAAATATTCGACGCCTTCTGGTCGGATGACAAAATGAAGGCGTTCTTCCATGGCCATAGCTATACCGCTAATCCAGTAGGCTGCGCTGCTGCCTTGGCTAGTCTTGACCTTTTAGAAGGTGATGCCTGCCAGGCTGATATTCGACGCATCATGGATCGTCATGCCGCCTTCGCGGAAAAACTCAAAGGACACGCTACCTTAAAGCGCGTCCAACAAACAGGTACTATCTTGGCTATTGAGTTTAAGACGGCCGAAGGAACCAGCTACTTTAACCAGCTCAGAGACAAACTCTACTTCTTCTTCCTAGACCGGGACATTCTCCTGCGACCACTGGGCAATGTCATCTACATCCTGCCGCCATATTGCATGACGGATGAGCAGCTTGACCTCGTATATGGTGCAATAGAGGATTGTTTGACTATGGTGATAGCTGAAGTAGGCGCGGTTTGAGCAGCAACAAGCGCATAGGAATTGTAGCCTGGGGAAGTAGTTCCGCGCTAGGTGGATCTCCATCTGCTATTTGGGAACGCTATCTGAATGATAGTAGCTGCATCACTCGCCAAGACCCAAACACTCCTTGGGTAGCATCCTTGGGTGCGGAAGAAGAGGAACAGTTACAGCTGCTTCAGGCTACGCAAAAGAACTATCGTCGGCTTGACCGTTCCGTTTTGCTGGCCATGCTGGCCGCAGATCGCGCGGTAAAGGGCACCTCCTGGAAACCCGGTGAGGCTACTGGCTTATACATTGGCTCCTCCCGAGGGGCTACCGGCAGCTGGGAAGCTTACTTTAATCAATTTCAGGCCCAACAGGAAGCACTTCCTCCGCCTGCTTCACCGCTTAGCACAGCTGGGAACCTGGCCACGCGTACTGCTCAACATTTGGGCTTGCGCGGTTACAGCTCAGACAACTCAATCACTTGTAGTAGTGCGCTACATGCTCTGGCTAATGCGATAGTTTGGATGGAATCTGGGCGCTATCAACGATTTCTAGCTGGTGGTACAGAAGCGCCGCTTACCCCATTTACGATTGCGCAAATGCGGGCTTTGAAGATCTATGCTTCACCTGCGGCTACACTCCCCTACCCCAACCGATCATTAGATCTGGACAAAGAACAAAACGGCATGGTCCTGGGCGAAGGAAGCGCCGTTTTTGCCTTAGAGCGCAATCCTGAAAAGGCGCTAGCCTGGATTAGCGGTTTAGGCTATGCCCGTGAAGACATACCGTCCTTAGCGGGTATATCAAAGGACGGCATCGCCTTACAAACGGCTATGCGTCAAGCGTTAAGCGAAGCTGGTGTTTCTACCGTCGATGCGATAGTTTGTCACTGTCCTGGCACTCGCCAGGGAGATCGGAGTGAATACGAGGCGATACGCGCCGTTTTTGGGAAAAATATACCATCTTTGACCTCCAATAAGTGGAAGATTGGCCACACCTTAGGGGCCTCAGGAGGCCTAAGCCTGGAAATGGCAATGCTAATGCTTCTACACCAAAAAATTGTACCTATCCCCTACTTAACGGTACCCCATAAGCAGGGACCCATTCAGCGAGTGATGGTCAATGCTTTGGGTTTCGGCGGCAATGCCGTTAGTATCATTATTGAAAAAGCCAAATTGTAATGAGCGCAAGTAAGCAATGGACCTTAGAGGAAGTTCTGGAAGTTTATAATTCCCCATTACTGGAACTTGTATACCGAGCAGCAACAGTACACCGGGAGCACCACAACCCTAGGGAAGTACAAATCAGCACCCTGCTATCCATCAAGACCGGTGGATGCCCAGAAGATTGTGGTTACTGTCCACAGGCAGCCCGCTACCATACCGATATTGAGACCAACGACCTCATGACGGTAGACCAAGTGACCAAAGCCGCTATCCAGGCGCAGGCAGCAGGTGCTTCTCGTCTTTGTATGGGTGCCGCTTGGCGTAACGTCAAAGACAACGAAGAATTTGATCAAGTACTGGATTTGGTACGGGCAGTAAACAAGCTCGACATGGAAGTATGCTGCACCCTCGGCATGCTGACGGAGAACCAAGCTAAGCGTCTTGAGAATGCAGGCCTTTACGCCTACAACCATAACCTGGACACTTCCGAAGAATACTACAAAGAAGTAATCTCTACCCGTGGTTATGAAGATCGCCTAGAGACATTGGACAACGTACGTAAGACCAACATTACGGTATGCTCTGGTGGTATTATCGGAATGGGAGAGAAAGCAGAAGATCGTTGCGGCATGTTGCTAACGCTGGCTCAGTTAGACCCTCAGCCGGAGTCTGTGCCGATTAATGCCTTGGTAGCCGTAGAAGGTACCCCAATGGAAGAGCAAAAGCCCGTATCTATCTGGGAGATGGTACGTATGGTAGCCACTACACGCATCGTAATGCCAGACTCTACTGTTCGACTTTCTGCTGGTCGTACTGAAATGTCAATCGAAGGCCAGGCCTTGTGCTTCATGGCGGGAGCAGGCTCCATCTTCGCAGGCGACAAGCTATTGACCACGCCGAACCCGGACATGCACACCGACCTTGACATGTTCAACCTATTGGGCCTACAGCCAACTGCTGCGTACAGCAAGCACGAGAAGCGGGAGCCAGTGGAAGAAGCAGAAGTGCCGGAGCCAGAGCGTCAGATCAAATGGTCTCGCCCAGGGCACGTTATTGAGCAAAATGTAGCCTACGCTAAGAAGAAATAGTTAATCCGGAATCGGAAAACGGACATTTGAAAGGGGAAGTTGAAGGTATTTAGCCTTTACTTCCCCTTTCTTATTCTACTACGCAATTCCTTTGCGCAGCAACAATAGAGCTTTGGTACAAGAACAAAAACCAAAGCTATGTTAACGCCCATTTCAGCAAAGGATCAAGAAGAATTCATCTTCCTCCAGGATCTATTTCCTATCCTATCTGATGCCTCAAAGGTTCAGCTTGACATTAAAGAAGGGCAACCAATACTCCTGGCACCAGACTGGGGCTGGTCTGGCGAATGGATGCAGGGTCTTAGAGATAAACTTGGTCTACCGGAGCTTCGTCTTTGGGTAGTGCCAATTTTTGTTGATCCAGACACAATACTAACCCCTGGTCTCTATGATCTTCGTTTAGCGGAGCTGCCTGATGCTACTCCCGCGTTGTATGCTCAAGATGATGCAGCACCAATACTATTAACGGGAGCGTTAAAGCTCTACTATGAAGGTTGGGAAGATACCGATCCAGTTCAAGCAGACAAGGACATCCAGGACTGGGAAGTATTCTTACGATTCCCAACGCACCACTGGTATCAATGGATAGGACAAGATCACGAGATAGAATTACGCCGCAAGGACGGTAAATACTACCTGCTCAACACTTGTGCCGGGTTCTGCTGGCGCGCATATCCCTTTCTGAGGCACTTTGAAAAACAGATCGGTCATTGGCGACTTGATTACACGATTCAAATTGAGGTCCTAGACGCCTTGGACCCTACACAAGACTGGCCTGATTTTGTAGGCTACTTAGTAGCTACTCCTGATGGTGAACCGATTATGCGTAGCTATCAGATAAAGGATGCTGCCATTGCTACTGGAGCAGATGCTCACTTGTACCTGTTTTCTGAAGATCCTACCGTGCCACTCGAAGCACAGATTCGGGTAGCCGGAAAAGCAGAAATCATGGTCGTAGATCATGGAGATGCTGAGTACGAAGATGAGTAACCAAAAAAATAATTGATAATTTTTTGAGGGCAGAGGGTAAGGTTAAGTCCTGAGCTGCAATAGAGCTTAAAAAGGAGCAAAACACTCCATTGCTTAGAAAAGCTTCTATAGCCATGAAACTTAACCTTACCACCCTCCCGAAAACGATCGGAATCCTATTAATGCTACTTTGTGGTACAGTCCCTATGATTGCCCAAAACTGTATCAGTGGCACTGTTTTTTCTGACGACAACTTCAACGGCGTCCAAGACCCCGGAGAAGCCGGTCTGGAAAACTTCCAGGTGAGCCTCGGATCCGCCGAAGGCTTTGCCGCCCAGACATTCACCAATGCCGAAGGCTACTACGAATTCTGTGATCTCGAAGACGGGACCTACGAAATCGTCATCTACGCCCAGCTTGGTGGCTACTACATCGCCAATAATGCACTGCTCGTAGACTTCAGCGGTGAGCCCCTCCCCAACAATGACTTCCCACTCGTACCGGCCGAAAGCTACGGTAGCTTCAGCGGCGAAGTATACGTGGACATCAATGGCGACGGTGAGCGTCAATTGGATGAACCTGGCTTCCTCCACACCATCAACGTACAGCGAATTGGTGATCCTAACGCCTTCCCAATTCTAAGTGACAACAAAGGGCGATTCCAGCTCGTAGGCTTGCCAGAAGGAGAATATCAAATTACCTCCAACCCTGCTCCCCAGGGTTTGGACCTCATTGGTGAGATCAGCCAGACTATCGTGATCTCCAATGGCATGGTAGTCAATGATGTGGACTTCCTGTATGGCATAAACAATGAGTTCGGCCTAATCTCAGATTTTGTCTGCGTGGACTGGGATGGCGATGGCGCCGTTCTACCGCAAGATTTTGCGGGCATAGGCATGCATAATATTGAGCTCGTCAATGCGCAAGGTGGCGTCCGTGTTGCTGCTACCTGCCCTAATGGACAATTTGCATTTATCGGCGTATCCCCTGGCGCCTATACCCTACGTAGCACTGATCCCGGCTACAATTTGTCTCCAATAACCCCAACTGAATACGCCATCAACGTCGTAGGTGGCAACATTGAAAGACGTGCTTTTTACTACGAACCCATTGGCGACCGCATCGATTGTGGTGAGATCGTCCTGAACTGTTTCTCTGGTTTTGTTAGTAATCAACCTCCTAACTTGGATGTGAATGCACCGGTATTAGGTATCGTAGACCTTACTAGCCTTACTGGCAATACCCCTGGTTCGAACTGGGGGCCTCCAGGTGCCGCCAAGATTATGGGGCCAGACTGGAATGCCAACCGCATGGGGCAAATCTTTGGCCTTGCCCTCGACAACAACCAATTTATCTATACCTCCGCTAGCAGTATTTACGGTTTATTCCCAGCCGGCACGGCTGGCCCTGGTGGTGTGTATCGCATTGATCCCGTGAGCCTGGTTGTCACAGACTTCATCACGACCACCGCCGTACCCGGTGTATATGTAGGCACCAACACCATCTACAATACCGGCAGTGGCCTAGGTAATATCGCCTATGATGCGCAGAATGATCAGTTCTTCCTCACCAATTTTGAGGACGGCTTACTCTACCGTGTCAGTAATACTGGAATCATACTGGAAACTTATGACTACCCGGGCACGATCCTGCACGTGGGCGTAGCTGGTTTTGCCCCCTTGGGCGAACGTCTGTGGGGCGTAGGCGTACTGGACAACCGTGTCTACTTCAGCGTATGGAATGAAGATTATGGTCCGAGTCGCCTGGATGGTACTCGTAATAACGAAGTATGGTCAATTGCACTGGACGGTAGTGGAGCCATTTCTGGTGTTCCTGACTTGACATTGGAAGTGGACATGGGTACCATTGGCCTCGGCAATAGTTCCAGCCCCATCTCTGACATCTCTTTTGATCAGGCTGGGAATATGGCCATTGGTGAGAAGTCTATGCGTTATGACCACGGTACTTTCCATTTAGAACCAGCCGGTCCTTATCCTCCGGGAGTAGGTAGTGGTGCTGGTGCTTCGCATCGTGGTCGCGTGATCACCTTTACGAATAGTGGTGGCACCTTCACTTTTGACCAACACTTGCTCATCGGTAACTTCTCCATAGGACACAACTCTGCTGGTGGTATCGATTATACGCACAGCTATGATGCCGATGGTATTTTCCTGGAAGAAGAATGTGACCAGTACATCTGGAGTACAGGTGATGCCCTGCGCTGGAGCAGCTACAACAATGCCCCTGGCTTAGGTGGTTTTGATTTGCTTTATGGCTTAGCAGGCGTACCAGTTAGTGGTAACTCTTCCGTATTTGGTGCACCAGATTGGGTGAAGACGACTTCCTATTATGTAGATATGGCTGCGGGTAATTACGCCAAAGCGGAATTCGGTGATGTGGAAGTTTATGACTGTGAATGCCCTCGGGAAACCTGTGCTGAAAGTGGTGGTTTGACTATGACGCCAAATTCACCCAATGATCCTCAAGGTGTGGGTGACTGCTGCGCCATTCTCGATTTCAGTAATGCAGGACCATTTGATGTGTACGGTATCAATCTGAGTGTACTGGACGGAGTAGAATTCCAACCGGGCTATACCATCGCTGGAGGCTACTATGCGCCTAACTACACCGATACTTCTATGCTGATCGTCCCAACAGCATTGGGCACTATGCCAACCAATATCAATGGCCTACTCAACTTCTGTTGGCAGAACGTTTATGCGACCCCGCAGTTTCTCGTGATCGAGTACCTGGACGAAAACTACGAAGTATTCTGTACGGATACGCTCCGTTTTGAATGTCCACCCGAAGCTCCTTGTCTGGAATACTTGAGCGACAGCCTGGTATGCGACACCATGGGCTATCTCTACACGATCGACTTTGAAGTTCCACCTGGAAGTGACATCCCTGGCGGCATTGGGTACATCGAGCTCGGTCTCAATCCGAATAATTTGCCGGCCGGCACGATCATATCACCAATGGGCTACACCTTCAGTCCAAAACTTCAACCTGGCGATCAGGTCACGCTGACCTACCAGATCACCTCTCCGGTGGATCTGTATGGAGATTCCCTCTGTGTAGCCATTACGGCACACGACGATGAGGAGGAACGACTGTGCTGCTTCGCTTATGAAGCCTGTATTCCGTTCCCACTCTGTGATCCTTGTCCGTACGTAGACGCCATGGTAGTACCTGCGGAGGACAATCAATCGGAATACTGCTGCTTTGAACTGTTGATCACTGATACTTTTGGACTCGATCCGAACCTGTTCACAAGTATCGAAACTAACATCGTCACCCCAGGTGTCGTCTACGATGGCTTGATCACCTTCCCCGCTATATTAGATGGCTGGACGCCAACCTATGACAACCCTGCAGCTCCGACGACGATCAGCTGGAATCACAGTAGTGGTGTGGTGCCCAATAACACCAACTACAATCTATTTGACTTCTGTGTGGAAGGTGTGACGAATACGGACTCTATCTTCATCGCCATTAACTGGCTCAACCAAGATTCTGTAGTCTGTACGGATACCGTGGGCATCTACTGCCCGAACTGTCTGACCGTAGTAGAAGATGAACTCTACTGTGATGACAATGGTGACTATGTCTACCAGTTTAGCTTTGTCAACAACTCTCCGTTTAATGTCAACGCGGTCAGTTTGCTGGATGCCAGTGGATTCCCTGGTGCAGTCGGCAACCCTGGTGTTTACATGCTAGGAACCATGGTACCTCCGGGAGGCACCTACAGTGGTACGATACCGGTACAGTTGAATGGCTCGCCCGGTGATGAAGTCTGCTTTGATATTGTCCTTCGACAAATCATAGGAGATGCTATCAACATTACCTGTTGCTATGCGACCCATTGTGTAGAGTTATTACCCTGTAGTGTTTTACCGCAACTCCCTTGTCCGATAGAGGTAATGGAAGAACTCCCGTGCGAAGATGTTTATGATCCGGTATGCGGCTGTGATGGCCGAACCTACGCCAACGTTTGTTACGCCGAGAATGCCGGTATCATCAATTGGACAGATGGACCATGTGATCCTAATCTCGAAGACACCGGATTAATTGGTCTGGAAGTCCAACTAGCCAGTGGCGGAGTAAGCCTCAACTGGAACATCAATGACGATCCGAACAACTATGACTTCTTCGTGATCCGAGAAGCTGCCGAAGTAAATGGTTATGCATTCGAAGAAGTAGCATTGATCCCAGCCAATGGCATGGCAGCCTATAACTTCTTACGAACAACTACGACAAGTGGCAGCCTGATCTATCAAGTCCTGGGAATCACCACAACGGGTGATATCGTTCCGAGTAATGAGGCAGAAGTATTCCGCCCAGAAAATATGGAACTGACGACCGTCTACGCATATCCAAGTCCAGCACGCGACGAGGTACATGTAACGGTGAACCGGAATGGTGCTGCACAAATAGAATTACTCAGCCCGCAAGGACGAGTCCAGCGACAGCAAGCTGCTCAGTTTGAAGGTGCTCCGGTACGTGTAGGTTTACAAGACCTCAATGACGGTGTCTTCTTGATTCGAGTTCGCTTCGACGATGGTGAAGTAGTGCAGCGCAGAATCGTACGCGTACGTGAATAGAATGAGGTAGAAGGTAAAGGGTAGAAGGAAGAAGGTACTGGGTAGAGAGTCCCTACTTTCTACCCTACTCCTTCCACAATGCATGGTTTCACCAAAATATATATTCCCAAATATTTACGTCAATCCCGAGAACGGTGTGTTAACCCTCTTAATCCCTTGAATGCAGCGCTTGTTATGTGTCATTGACCAGCAACGAGCCCTCGGTTCCGGATGCCAACTTTCGTTGGTGTTCGGAACTTTTTACTTTCATGCTAAGGAGTGATCTTCTTCAGGCCAGCGTGGCGTAGCGCAATGGATACGGAAAGGTCAGAGCCAGTTCTCTATCTTACCCTCTTTCCAATTCTCCTTGCGGTGCCTTAGCAGGTTGCGGATTAGTACCTCGGAGTGACTTAACATAACCGACCACCATTCCAACTTGCTCCGGGCTCATTTGGCTTTTCCAGGAGATCATCCCTTTTTCAGGAATACCGTAAACGACCGTTCTGATAATGTCCAGTGTTTTGCCGCCATGAAGCCAGTAATCATCCGTCAAATTAGGACCGATCCCACCTTCCCCTTGTTGGCCATGACAAATTCCACAACGTCCTTTAAAAAGACTTTGCGCTTCCTGAAGATTACCAGGGGCTTCCGCTATTTGGAAAACTATACTATTACTATCTAATTCAATTTCGGCCCAGGCAGCTTCGCCATCAAATAGCTGCTCTGATTGAACACGATCAAGTTCCTCTTGCTGTTCCGACAAAGGAATCTGCTGCAGATAAGCAATCAGCGCCAGTACCTCTTGATCTGTTCGCGCATCCTCCCCAGGAGCACGATACACCGCTTTTGTAGCCACCTCATAAGCTTGATTCAGCGTAGCTACCCATAGTTGATCCAGGTCCTCTTTATTGTATTTGGCAGGGCCTTGCTTAGCTAAACGTTCTACAACAAAACGATCCAGTGAACCCTCATAAAGGTGAGAGTAGTCGTCCTTCTGAGAATCGAATATCAAAGCAGAGGGATCAGCAAAGTAGATGTAATACCATTCATTAGAGTATTTCCCTCCTAAGCCATCTAGACTAACCAACTGCTCGCTTGTCTCAGCTACCTCTAAGGTGTGGCAGCTCGCACAATCTTCTCGCTCGTACAAGTACTCCCCATAGCGCACCAGGATATTATCCTGCAAATTCATGTCTACTCCTGCGATCACAGAACCCGTAGTACGGCAGTTCTCAAAAGTGAGTAGAACGGTAAGTATGGCAAAAAAAGAGAATACTGAACGTGTCATATGTTGGAGGAATTACCCATTGGGATAAGAGCAGCTTTTCACACTAAATTAGTGTTTGCCATAGACAATCACCTCATTTTAGTAAACAAGTACGACCGACAACAGACAAGTCCAATCGAGCAGGAAATAGCAGAAAGACTGATCCTATAAAATCCCCTCCGGTAAACTCAAGATAGGTGTCCGGCTGTGGTAAGACAGAGACTTGGTTTTGCTGTAATGGAAAAGCTCTTCCAGGAAGGTCCGTTGGTGCGTGACCATCGCCAATATATCAATCTCCATTTGGTCCAGGAAGTTGGTTAAGACCGTCTGAAAATCAGTACCGTCCAAAACATGGAAAGATGCATTGGATGCATCACCTACCTCAGCACTGAAAGTATCCATCCGGCCGTGATATTCCTCCGTATGTGCCAGGTCTACGTTAATGCAGTGAATGCTTGGATTGAAGTTTTCAAAAACCTCCCGCACTTTAGCAAACCCTTTGACCTCTTCTGTCTGATAGTTGGTCGTGAAGGCAATATTATTGATCAGACCATCAAAGATTGCTTGCTCTGGAATGGCGAGTACAGGACATGCCGCATTTTCCAAGACTTCTCCGGCTACACTACCAAGGATAATCTCCTTCAGACCACGCGCTCCCGTTGTACCCATGACAATCAGCGCTGCTTCCTCTTCCTTTGCTCTTTCTAGGATGGTTTCCACCGTTTCTCCTTCGTACAAGGTGTGGACCACCTCTAAGTTATTGAGGTTCTGTTCCTCTTGGATAGCATCCAGGGCTGGAATCGCATCCCGATAGTTCTCAAACTCATAGAGGTCAATGGTATTGTAGAATTCCTCTAGTGTCTTTGGGATGTGCGTAAAGCCACTCATATCGGGCTTTTCGAACACATGCAGAGTCACAATCCGGGCCTCTAGCTTATTCGCTAATCGTAAAGCATAGATAAATGCACGAGTAGCAGCATTGGAGAAATCCGTTGGAAAGAGAATGGTACGCATATCCGAATAGTCTTGAATGGCTGGAAAATTAGCAATACTTCAGGATAATCCCTGAGCAGGCTGTACCTACGGTGTAAATTTAATATTGCCTTAACGCTAAGTTAGTTGATGAAAATCAGAGCAGCAAGTGACTCCCGTCATTAACAATCCCCCTTAAACGAGACATCCCGAATTCCGGCGGAAGCCAAAATTCGGGATGAAAAAAAGTTTAAATCGTTTTTCGTTCTGCTAGTGCAAGGACTGATTCACGGTTTCTGCTGCTTCAGTCAATGCTTTATATTCAGCTGGCGATAAGCCATCCATGACAAAACTAAGTGGGTTAACTGGCTTCCCGTGGAAGTGTACCTCATAGTGACAGTGAGGTGCAGTAGAAGTACCTGTACTTCCAACAAGACCAATCACCTGACCACGCTCTACCTTCTGACCTTTCTTCACGTTGATCTTACTCATGTGAGCGTAGTAGGTTTCATAACCGTTACCATGGCGAATAACCACAAGGTTACCGAATCCTCCTGCGCGCTGTGCACGCTCCACCGTACCGTCGCCAGTAGCAACAATTGGTGTTCCAGTCTTAGCTGTAAAGTCAATACCATTGTGCATCCGCATCACCTTAAATACAGGGTGCAAGCGTGGACCAAAGCCCGAAAGCAAACGCAGATCCTTGGAAAGCATGTCCGAACGAACAGGCTTAATTGTTGGCATAGTTGCCAGCAAAGTCTCTTTGTCCTGAGCTAAGTTTACAATAGTATCGAGGGAACGAGATTGGAGGGAAATCCGGTGCTTGAGACGATCAATACGGCCTTGGATATCAGCCATGATCTCGCCCGAAGCGCCATAGTTATTAAATTCCCGGTAGGTATCGTGTCCACCGACACCACCTTCCCAGATATTTTCATCGATTGGGTCCATTCCGAAAATCATCCGGTGGACGTAGGCATCGCGCTTCTGAAGGTTATCCAAAGCACGTTGCATCTCTCCAATGGTCTGCGTAGACTCGTTTTGGAGGAATGCTTCCAGACGCTCAACTTTTGCCTGAAGTTCTTTCTCTTTTGGAGATGGAAAGTACTGGTGTGCAACCAGCGTAAAGATAAAAGCTGTAAACAATGCAGCACAAACAAACCCAAAAACTCTCAGGAGCGTCGTGCTTAACGGTTCTACTACTTTTTCGTAACGGAGCGTTTGTTTATTAAAAACGTAACGTTCTCTTCTCATAAGTGCTTGACAATTAGCCAACAAATAACCATTCGCAATAATTGGATTAGTCTAAAGGACTAGTTGTTTTTCTCTCTCAAAGCTCTTTTAGCGAATTGGTTTAATACAAATCAGGGGTGTTCGTTTCAAGTGGCTCTAGCAAATGTACATCATAGTCACAAGTTTCCAACAATTTTAACCAAAATGTGGAAAACTAACGATCTCAAATAATGGAAACACAGCATAAATGTAATCAAAAAAATTACAAATTGCTATTTTAAGGCGTTTTTTGACGTTTCAAAAATCTTATAGCAAACGATTTTCAGCAATGTTAAGTTGCTGAAAATCGTCACTTTATCTACAAAAATCACCGGTTTTTACACCTTTTCAATGATCAATGCAGAGGCACCACCACCACCATTACAGATAGCAGCCATACCTACACTAGCGTCCTTATGAGTAAGGACATTATTGAGGGTTGTAAGAATCCGTGCACCGGAAGCACCAAGTGGGTGACCAATTGATACAGATCCTCCAAATACATTCATTTGTTCGCGGTCGATTTCCAATTCCTTGGCAAAGGCCATGCTTACTACCGCAAAAGCTTCGTTTACCTCGAAATAGTCTACATCGCTCAACTCCATACCAGCATTCTTCAACGCTTTAGGAGCTGCCAAAGTAGGCGCTGTGGTAAACCATTGTGGTTCTTGAGCTGCATCGGCAAAGGCAACAATCTTTACCAGCGGCTTCAAACCAAGTTCTTCCGCCTTGCGCTTGCTCACTAGGATGATCGCGGAAGCACCATCGTTAATCGTTGAAGCATTAGCTGCAGTAACCGTACCACCCTTGGTAAATGCTGCACGCAAAGCAGGAATTTTCTCAAACTTCACGCGCTTGTATTCCTCATCCTCACTCACCATTACCGGATCGCCCTTGCGCTGAGGAACAGCTACTGGGATGATCTCTTTACCAAACCAACCTTCACTCGTTGCTTCTGCTGCGCGCTGGTAGCTGGAAATGGTATACTCATCTTGCGCTTCACGGCTGATATTATACTTCTCAGCGGTAGCGTCGGCACATACACCCATTGCCTGACCATCATAAGCGTCAGTTAGGCCGTCTTTTGCCAAACCATCCACTAAAGTCTTATCACCATACTTGCTTCCCCAGCGGGCATTTGGTACGTAATAAGGAACATTCGACATGCTCTCCATACCACCGGCTACGATGATATCCTGTTGGCCAGTCATAATAGCCTGAGCACCGATCATGACCGTCTTGATTCCTGAAGAGCACACTTTATTTACAGTGGTACAAGGCACACTCATTGGAATACCAGCCTTAAGGGCTGCCTGGCGAGCTGGTGCTTGTCCCAGGTTTGCGCTACATACATTACCAAAGTACACCTCTTCTACTTGCTCTGGCGTCAGGCCAGCCGCTTCCAGGGCACCAGTGATGGCTGCTGCTCCCAGTTCAGGAGCGCTGAGGCTGGAAAGTACTCCGCCAAAACTCCCGAGTGGTGTACGTAATGCTGCAACGATATATACTTCTTGCATGTTGGTTTGGTATTTTGGTTAGTTCTAATTAGGGCCGCAAAGATAGGCTTATTTCCGCCCAAAAAGAAAACCTGTTTAACATCGAAAAAGGTTGACTCAAAGGCGACTTTTTCAAAGCTTGATGTCGGACAAGTGCCCGATTAGTGAGCAACTCGATAAAGTTTGGTCTTCATTATGTTATTACCTTGTTGAAGACTAGCAGACACACGAACTATGAAGTCAATGGTTAACGCACGCTTACTTTCTGCACGGATAGCTGGATTGATTCTATTGTCCAGTCTGGTAACCCAAGGCCAGGAACGCATCATCAACCTAGGTAATACCGCCGATGCTGAGCCAGCATTCTTTGCTGCCTTACAGGGGTACCTGCAATCCTCTGATGAACACACCACGGTGGTTCTTAATGGTGATTTCATTGCCGACGGTGATGCCGTACTGGCCCGCGATGACCAGGCTTTCGCCTCCCTGGCACCACTCATTGAACTGATTGCGAGCACACCGAACGTTGACTTCTACCTCTTGCCCGGAGACCGCGATTGGCATCAAAGTCAGCGCCGGGGTTGGGAGGCCGTACGCGAACTGGAGGAATATTTGGAAGATCAAGACTTGAAAAACCTGCATTGGCCATTAGAAAAGGGATGCCCAGGGCCAGAGGTCAAAGAAATATCACCGACCACTATTTTAATCATGGTCAATTCCCAATGGTGGAACCACCCCTTTCGCAAGCCCTTACCAGCTGATGCAGATTGCGATTTTGCGGAGCCTGCTATTATCCTGGAAGAAATCAATGATGCTATTGAGGAGAACCTGGATAAGAATGTCCTGATTGCGGGGCACTACCCCATGTATTCTCAGAGCCACTACGGTGGTGAATTTCCGCTAAGTGACTACCTCTCCCCTCCTGTTTGGGGTGGTATTCAGACGGCCTACCGGCAAAACGTAGGTCGCCCGGAAGAGATTCACAATGCCCGCTTCCTACCCTTTCGGGACGCCATGGTGGACATGACCTATAAGCATGAAGGCCTGCTCTTTCTAAGTGGCCATGAAACGAACCAACAGGTGATAGGGCTGCGGAACAATTACCTGATCAATAGCGGAGCCCCAAGTAAAGCTACTTGGGTGGCTGCGCACAAACCAGCATTGTTTACCGCTCGTCAGACAGGTTTCTCTGTAATCGATCTCCGAGCCAATGGCGAGGTGCAGTACAGTTTCTACGAAGTGAACGAAGATGGAATTGCGCTCAATCAACAAGTTCCTTTATTTGATCAACCCTGTATCCCTTCAGATAATGCCGACCTCCCCCCTAACCCTAATTATCAACCCTGCTTAAAGGAAGTAGATCCGCTGAAGCTTATCAAGCCAGTTCTACCATATGACACCTTGGTCGTTGCTGGCAGCCAGTATCGAGCTCCTGCCTTGAAACGCTTCTTCTTTGGTGATCATTACCGCACCAGCTGGACAACGCCAGTGCGCGTTCCACTTATGGACTTAGATACAATCCAGGGTGGACTTTTCCCCACTAAACGCGGAGGGGGGCGTCAAACGAAGTCGGTAAAGTTCCGCTCGGATGCGGAGCGCTACTTCGTTTTTCGGTCCGTCGACAAGGACCCTGCTGGCACCTTAAATCTAGAGTTGCGAAACACTATTATCGCTGATATCACTCGCGACCAAACCAGCTCACAGCATCCTTACGGTGCCATGCCAGTTTCCGTCTTATTGGATGAAATTGACATCCTGCATGCGGATCCAACGCTATATGTAATGGGAGATATACCCCGCCTCAGCCGCTTCCGCGGCCAATTTGGTGGTATGCTGGGTATGTTAGAAATAACGCCTAAAGACAAGAAAAGCGATCGCGCCGGAACCTTTGGCGCTGACAACATTTACAAGAGCTTCGAGCTCTTCGATGAACGCTATGATGACCAGGATTTGCAGATCAACTCTCGGGAGTTTGTACGGGCTCGCCTATTTGACATGCTGATCGGCGACTGGAGTAAACACGAAGACAATTGGAAATGGGCTGGCTTTAAGGATGGAAAGCGGCAAGAGATTGTACGGCCAATACCAAGAGACCGAGATCATGCTTTCTCACAGCTAGACGGGTTTTTCCCATGGTTAGCTAGCCGGCGCTGGGCGGTGCCAAACTTAGAACACTTTGATTTCAAAGATCCAGATATCCGTTCACTGACCTTTCAGGCCCGGCATATGGATCGTTTGATATTGAGTCCGCTGAAACGGGAAGACTTTTTAGCGGAAGCGCGATACATTCAGGAATCCATCAGCTCCGAAGATATTGATCGGGCGATTCAAACCTTTCCAGAAGAGGTTATTCCCGTATCCGGGGAAACGATTGGTGAGAAGTTAAAGACTAGATTGGGTCGCTTGCAGGATTACGCTCAGGAATACTATGAGCTACACGCTCGCTACGTGGATGTTGTAGGAACAAACAAAGAAGAACAATTCAACATTGACCGACGAGCAGATGGTAGTACCCACATTGAAGTAATTGACCCCAAAGGAGACCAAGAAGGACGAATTCTATATGAACGAACCTTTCTACCTGCAGAAACAAAGGAGCTTCGGGTATATGGACTAGGAGATAAAGACCTGTTTGACATTAAAGGTGAGGCAGATCAAGCCATCCCGCTTAGAATTATTGGTGGCCCGGGTAATGATCGGATCAAAGATCAATCATCAATTGACAAGGGAGGCACACATACCTGGGTCTATGAAAACGACCCCAAAGCAGAGGTTCAATTGCAGGATGGATCCAAACAGGTAGATAACTGGCGCGACGAACTTTACTACTACCGTAGAGATGCTTACGAATACAATTCCTATTTACCGCTTGCGTCACTGACCTTCAACACCTTTTCTGGAGTGACTTTGGGAGCAGGTGTCAATTTTACAAGACGCAGTTTCACCAGACGCGATTATAGTAGCAAACACCAACTACAGGGCTCGATTAGTACGCTGAGTAACTTCAGTTTACAATACCAGGCGGATTGGCATCATGTGCTACACAAATGGGACATCCTGGCTATGGCCCAAGTAGAGCGTCCGGCCTTTTACAACTTTTTCTTTGGCTTGGGCAATGAGACCCCAAAAGATGACCAGGCCTTCGACGACAACTTTTATCTTGTTAAGCTCCAGCGTTATCAAGGTGAAGTAGCATTGCGCAGGATCTTCCGTGGACGCAGTGCTTTCCAGGTACGCCTGGGTTATGAAGACAACGCTACGACCGAAATTGAGAATACCATTTTGGATCAAGAACTCCCCTTCTTCGGTACCGGTGATCTTAGTTGGGCATATCTGCACCCCAGTTTAGTTTTGGATTTCCGCGATCACCCAGTCTTCCCGTCGCGTGGCTTCCGCTTACAGGCCGGGCAGCAGTGGGGTTATGGACAAGATGTCGATTTTGGTGTTAGTAAACTGGCTGCGGAGTTCTTCTTCAGTACTCGACGCTATCCTATCACTGTGGCGGCTCGTACAGGCTGGGCGGCCACACAAGGCAACGCACCGTTCTACAAGCTGCCTAACCTCGGCATGAATGAAGGGCTGAGAGGTTACCAGAATTTCCGGTTCACAGGAGATGAGTACTTCTACTATAACTTCGAGTTTCGGTTTCCCATTACGCTTTGGCGAAATACCTTCCTCCCAGTGGTATTGGGTATCAGAACCTTTTATGATAGCGGTTTTGTGAAGGAAAATGGGATCGACACCAGTCCAGAATTCAAGCACGCCTACGGCGGTGGATTCTATGTGATACCACTATCCCGTTCCTACACCTTGAGTGTACTACTGGGTTTTTCGGAAGAAGAAACAGGATTGATCAATCTTAACTTGGGAACTAACTTCTAATATTACCCAAAACAGTTTACACTGGCTGGACTACAATTCCATTGCGCATTCTCGGCTCAAACCAAGTGCTTTTGGGCGGTAGCACCAATCCGTGATCAATGACTCGGAAAAACGAATCCCATCCTAAGGGGTGTAAACAGAAAGCAAAAGAAGGTCGATTTTCGCAAGCTTCAATCAAGGCGGTGAGTCCCTTTGGTCCCTCTATGTACTTAATGCGTTTATCGTTTCGGATATCGGTAAACCCAAGGATTTCCTGCAACACATAATAGTTCAACATAGAAACATCCAGAGTGGGTAACCCGGCAGAGGAATTTTGCTGCAAGGTTTTCTCCCGCCAGCGAAGGCTGAACCATTCTCCTTGAAGAAGCATCGTCATCTCATGTGACTGTAAGGGTTCTCTAGCTTCTGCCAATGGTTTGATATTGAAGAAGCGAGACAGAGAAGCCATAAAAGACAAAGGGCTCCGCCCATCTGCTAAGCCCTTCACAGCACGATTGAAATTGTGAATCTCTAAAGCTGTGCTGGGAAAGAGGGCCGACATCAAGTAGCCATAGGGGTTACTTTCGTCTTGCCCCTCGCGCTGCTGATACAAACGCGCAATTGCACTAAAGCGATGGTGGCCGTCCGCGATATATGTATTGAGAATGTAGCGCCCGAAGTAGTATTGGATTTGTTCTATCTCTTCGTTGTCCGTAATAGCCCACAATCGGTGAATTTCCTGGGGCTCGTTCAAATGGAGCTCTTGCGTAGGTTGGTTTTGGTTAGCATGCGTACTCAATAGGTCTGCCAAAGCCTGATGGTGGCGATGGGCTAGCAATACTGGTTTTACTACTGCGCCACGATGTTGAAGAAGATCCGCTTGCTTCACTTCCTTAGCTACCAAGGTATGCTCGTGACGTTTCACGCGCTCCTCCAGATAATCCTGGATAGAGACAGCTGCGATCAAGCCCGTACGTGACTGATCACCTACAACCACCTGATAGACATACATAGCCGGAGTCTGGGGGTCTGAGAAATAGCCTTGGGCGTGGAATTTGGTAAAGTCTTCTTTGACGTTACCTAAGAATTTGGTGTAATCTGGAATCTCCTCGGGCTTGGAGAGCACCGCGGCAAAAGGGCGAACAACCATGTTGGTTTTATTTGGTGCCGCAAGATAAAGAACTTGTCCAAAACCTACTTGCCTTACCCCAAAACGACCTTTCTGATCTACGCTATGTTCGGTGCGTGCCGCGCACTAGGTTGAGGCTTCCTAGTCACTTCTAATCGCGGTAATCCTTAGGTAGGGACAAAAAAAGAAAGTGCAGCTGTTGCTGCACTTTCACAATAGAAAACTAAACCCCAGTTATTATTCTTGACTGATTCAGTAGCTGATGATGTAAAAGTTGAATCAGTGTTATTTTGTTAACTGCACCTTGAAAACGATGGCAAGGCACCTTTATTGTTGTAAAGATAAAAAAAATTCACCCACAATTCCAAGCACTTTCTGACACGTTGGGTAACTTTACTGCTCAGCATTTGAAATTGCTGCATTGAGCCCATTTTATTCGTTCATAAGAAACATCAAAATGTCCGCATCGGCTTTAGACCCCACCGTACAATCCAATATCGATCAGTGGTTGAATGGCAACTACGACGAAAAGAGCAAACAACACATCCGCGATCTGCTTGCCGCAGAAAAAATCACCGAACTAACCGATGCATTTTACAAAGACCTCGAGTTTGGTACTGGTGGTATTCGTGGCATCATGGGTGTAGGCTCTAATCGTATCAATAAATACACCCTAGGCATGGCTACCCAGGGGCTAAGCAATTACTTGCTACAGCTCTATCCTAATGAACAAATCAAGGTAGCAATCGCCTATGACTGTCGTAATGACTCTGACACCTTTGCCCGCTTGGTTGCAGAAGTATTCTCTGCCAACGGCATCTATGTCTACTTCTTCGAGAGCTTACGGCCTACGCCGGAATTGTCCTTTGCCATTCGCGAACTCGGCTGTAAGAGTGGTGTGATGTTGACAGCATCGCACAACCCTAAGGAATATAATGGCTACAAAGCCTATGGTGCCGATGGTGGTCAGCTTACGGGGCCTCATGATGTAAACGTCATGGAAGAGGTAAGAAAGATCCAGAGTGTTGATGAGATTAAGTTTACTCCTCAAGAGGACAAGATCGAGACCATTGGCAAAGAGATGGATGAAAAGTACCTCGAAGCCATCCTGAAGCTTTCTATTTCAAAAGAAGCTATCCAGCGCCAGCATGATCTTGCGATTGTGTTTTCTCCTATTCACGGTACGGGTGGTGTACTTGTACCACCTGCCCTAGAACGCTTTGGTTTTACCAACGTGCAGCTAGTGGAAGAGCAGATGGTAGTAGATGGTAATTTCCCTACCGTAATATACCCTAACCCCGAAGAGGAAGAAGCCCTAACCATGGCCCTCAATCAGGCCAAGGCTACGGATGCCGAATTGGTAATGGCCAATGACCCCGACGCTGACCGTGTAGGTATTGCCGTCAAGAACGGCGATGGAGAATTCATCCTACTCAACGGCAACCAGACTGCAGCATTGCTGATCAACTACGTGATGACCGCCTGGGAAGAAAGTGGCAAGTTGACCGGCACCCAGTACATTGTAAAAACAATCGTAACCAGCTATCTTATCGATAAGATGGCTGCGTCGAAAGGTATTGAGTGCTTCAACACCTTGACGGGTTTCAAATGGATTGGTAAGATCATGACAGCCCTGCAGGGTAAGAAAACCTTCCTGGCAGGTGGTGAAGAAAGCTATGGCCTATTGGTAGGTGAGCATGCACGTGACAAGGATGCGGTAGTATCATGTGCCATGATCGCTGAGATGGCTGCTTACTATAAGGACCAAGGGCGTAGCATCTGGGATGCCTTGATCGATATCTACGTAGAATACGGATGCTATAAAGAAAAGCTCATTGCCATTACCAAAAAAGGTAAGAGTGGCGCCGAAGAAATTGCTGCGCTGATGGAGAAGTACCGCAAAGATCCACCAAAAGAGCTAGGTGGTGCAGCGGTGAGCGAAATCAAGGACTACCTAAATAGTACGACAACCAACCAGGCAGATGGTACCGTTACGCCTCTTGATTTCCCGAAAAGCAATGTGCTACAATTCTTCACAGCAGATGGCAGTATCATCTCCGCTCGTCCATCAGGTACAGAGCCTAAGATCAAATTCTACTGCAGCGTAAATGCGCCACTCGGTAGTAGAGCGGAATTTGCAGCGGTGGAAGGTAAGTTAGATGCTAAGATCGACCAGTTGATGACGGACTTGGGCGTTTAATTCATCAAAAAAATTAGTTTATATTTAATTTTAACACGAATTTTTTATTAAATTGTCAACCGAGTTCGTCATAGCCTATTCGCAAAGACCACAAACGCCGACTGAAAGCCGCGGAATAGCGCAGTCGGTAAACCAATCGAACATTCATTTAGCTACTGACAACTAGAAAGGATTAGTTGGCCTTTGTGATGTGTTAGCATGGCAAAGGGTGTGTGCACGCAGTACACGAAACGATAGTGAAGTAATCCCATGCTACCGACCACAGGGTGGTCGGTGGTCATGATCGGTCCGGGTGAGGGTGGGCCCGCCGTAGGCGGTCTGTCCGAAAATCACCTCACCCTATCTCAGTCACCTCAGGCCTACTCGTTCTAAAGCCACCTTCAACTTGCAGGATAACTACAAACATCAAGGTCAACGTCGCCAACTAGTGGCCACACTTCGAAAAAAAGGAATCTCCAATGAAGGAGTCCTCCAGGCCATTGGTCGATTACCGCGCCATATTTTTCTAGAGAAGGCTTTTGAGGAATGGGCTTACCAGGACAAGCCCTTCCCGATCGACTGTGAACAGACGATCTCGCAGCCTTATACGGTGGCCTTCCAATCCAGCTTATTAGAGCTAGAGGCGCGGCAGAAAGTGCTTGAGATTGGAACGGGAAGTGGTTATCAAGCAGCCGTGCTGTCACTAATGGGTGCCCGGGTATTCACCATAGAACGTCATAAACCACTCCACCTCACCGCTAAACAGATGTTTCGCGACCTGGGGCTACATGGCATTCGAGCCTACCATCGCGATGGGTATAAAGGTTTGCCGGAAATGGCACCATTCGCTGGCATTCTGGTCACAGCCGGAGCGCCTGAAGTCCCCACAGCACTCAAGGAGCAACTTCAAATTGGTGGTAAACTGGTGATTCCCGTAGGCACAGATGATCAGCGTATGCTACGTATCATTCGGGTGGCAGAGGACCAATGGAAGACCGAGGATCATGGATCCTTTCGATTTGTGCCCTTCCTCCCTGGTACGGAATGATCTAATTGAGACCAACCTTAGCTCGCAGTCAATTCCCATAGAATTAAGGAACGATCATCACTAGCACTGACGAAGAAAGATGTGCCCTCAATCCACATTAGACGATTTACACTGTTTACGTGTCCACCATCACGTGCTGCATCCAGCGTCATGAGTAGTTTGAATTCAGTACTATCCCAAATGCGGATAGTCTTATCGCGGCTAGCCGAAAGCAAATAATCACCACTAGGATCAGCAATGAGGTGATTAATCGTATACCAATGCGCAGGCTGAGCATTCTCTAAGGTTAAGGATTCTCCAATAGACCACTTCTTCAATTGTGCATCCCGCCCGCCACTGTATAGCGTGCCTGGGTGCAAAGGATGATTATGCAAAGCGAAGACAGAATTCTCATGGCTAGCAGCAACCTTTTCCTGCACCTCTAAACTATCCACGCTTAGCTTGAAAATACTGTGATCGCTGCTGCCGAAGAAAATCGTATTCGTACCTGGAACGTGGACCAAGCTACGTAAAGCCTGGCTGCTTAGATGCAAACTCTCTATACTGGCTTGCCGTAGGATATCCCATTTCGTCAGCATTCCGCTGCCACCGATACTGATGAGTTCTTCACCGACGATCTGCAGACCAAATGTTCCTTTCTTATGATGAGCAATATGACGGTTGGGGCGATCCTCCCGCAAGTTGAGCCAATGCACACCACCATTCATATCTCCAGCGACGACCGTATGTGTTGTTGGAATATAAGCCAGACTAAAAACCTGCGTATCGACCTTCGCTACGAGGCGGCCAAGGAGTTCTCCCTGCTCATCTTTTTCGGCCAACGACCATTGCACTACCCAGCCATCACCACCTGCCGACAAAAAAGTACGGGGTTCGGGGCCGGGAGCTAGCGCGTAAATGGCACCGTTGTGGCCGGTTAATTGCTGAACCTTACGAATGGAGAACTTGGGCATGCCAATAAGTTATTTGTCAAAGTAAACCGTCTAGTACCTGGATAGTTGGCCTCAGGAACCTTTAAATTGAGTACGAAATTCCCGAGGCGTCACGCCTTTCTTCCGGCGAAAGCAACGGTTAAATAAGGTCTGACTGCTATACCCTGATGTATGTGCAACCTGGGATATAGTCATCTTGGGTCGATCAATGAGCAAGTTGCAGGCTTTCCCGATTCGGAGATCATTCAGATAATCTGTAACCGTCTGCCCGGTAGCACGAGAGAAAAAGCGGCAAAATGCCGAAGTATTCATATTCGCTAGTGCCGCCAATGTATCTAATCGAACTACCGTCGTGAAGTGTTCGTGCATATATTGACAAACTCGGAGTAGCCGTTCCTCAGTTACCTCATTCAATACCGGGGTAAACCCTTTAGAGCTCAACAACACCGTCTCTTCGTCCTCACTTAGGACATGGAATACTGACATAAGCCGTTGCAAGCCAAAAACGCCATTCTCTTTGGTCAACTGTCGTAATAGATTACCGGCCTGTTCACTCGTCTTTGTACTGAAAGATATTCCTCGCCGGACCTTTTGCAGCAAGGAGCGGATTCGACGCATTTCCGGTAAGGCCAGCCATTCTTCACCAAATAGTTCAGGTAAAAACTGTAGCACCACTACCTGCATGTGCTCTGAGTTGGCATTAAACTCATCATCAGAAATCCAGGTATGTGGCAGATTAGAACCGAGCAACACCAAATCTCCACTGGAGAAGTAGCTAACATTATCTCCTACCATACGAATCCCACGCCCCTGAACAACATAGGTGATCTCCAATGCCCGATGGTAATGCCAGTGGAATCCAAACTCTGGCGAGCGTACCCAATAGCATTCAAAAGATCGGTCACGTTGTTCTAGCCCAAGATGTTGAACATTCGCCTTCATTCCAGACAGCTACTTTATTTGCCAGCTTCAAAACACATTTTAACAAATAAAGCAAAAATAGTGCTATATCTCGCAAATATCCTCTTGAAATAAGAGCATACTCGCTCCTACCTTTGATATAATCCTTTTGCCCCAGAAGCCTAACTAGCCGAATCTTAAGCCAACAACTATGGCAAAAACCAAGCAATTCATTCTTTTCCTCTGCGGAAGCCTTATCTTATTGAGCGCCTGTTCAAAAGCTGATGATAATCGTCTCCGGTTATCCAGTTGGGTTTCCAGTCCAAGTGAAACAGAACTGTACAAACAGACACTAGAGCAATTCCGTGAGGCTAACCCTGAGATTGATTTCAAGTACGAACCGATCCCAGGGAATTATTCCGAGAAGCTGCAGCTCATGTTGGGTACGTTCACAGCACCAGACCTCTTCTATCTGAAAGGTTTTACTGCTCCATCCTACATGAGCTTTGATATCCTTCAGCCTTTGGATGAGTTCATGGCTGCTACCCCTGACTTTGATCAGGAAGACTTCTTCCCATTTACCATTGAGGCTTTTCAGCGAAACGGTCAGCAGTATGGCCTTCCTAAAGACTTCAATCCTTACGTACTCTTCTACAACAAGAAGATGTTCCGGGAAGCCGGTATTGATACGATACCTACTGATTGGGCAAGCTTTAAAGCACTTGCCCAGCAACTCACTCAAGACAAAGACGGTGATGGCACCACCGATCAATATGGATTCATAGTAGAACCTGTAGTGGAGATGGTGATGCCGTTTGTCTTCCAAAATGGCGGTCATTTCCAGAACCCCGATGGTACATTGGGTATTGCCGACGAGCCTTTCGTCGAGGCCCTAGAATTCTACCTCGGCCTTTATGAAGAGGGTATCGCTACCCTACCCCAGGATGAGGGAGTTGCTTGGAATGGAGATGCTTTTGGCCGCGAGATCTGTGCGATGGCCGTGTCTGGAGGTTGGCTTATCCCTTTTATGGCGGATAATTATCCAGATGTAGAATATGGTATCATTCCACTACCTGCTGGTAAGCAAAAAGCGACAGTAGCCTTTACCACTGCTTACGCCATGCCCAAATCCAGTGATTTTCAACCTGAGGCCTGGCAACTGCTCAACTATCTGGTAGGCAAAGAAGGAATGAGTAGCTGGACCAGTTCTGGAGTAGCGATGCCCTCCCGCCGGAGTGTTGCCAAAGAAAATGGCTTCTATGAGCACCCGGTCTACAAAGTCTTCATGGAAAGCGCAGAGTTTGCCCGCCCGTTCCAAATACAATACAGTGAGCGTGGTTTTGAAGAAGTCGTAGTGGCCTTCCAAGCCGTCTTCTTTACCGGCAAATCGCCCAAAGAAGCCATGGAAGAAAGCAAAGAACAAATCAGCAAATACAGCTTGATCGACAAATAGATTAGAGCGGGTTAAAGAATTAAAACGGTGAGGTAAGCACCCATCCCAACTAATTCAACTAACCAAACTACCTCAACTAATCTAACTCCCCAACCACCTAACTACCAAACCAACTAACCTTCAAACCATCTAACCGATCGTCATGAAGCTTAAAGTCAAAAACAAAGAACAGTCCAGGACGGCCTATCTATTTATAGGCTTCCCTCTGCTACTGTTTTCCATCTTCACCTTTTTCCCAATCGTCTTCGCTTTTATCATTAGCTTCTACGATTGGAACCTCCTGATCCCGGATAAACCCTTCGTTGGATTGGCCAATTATTTTGAGCTGTTTCAGGATAAAGTCTTCCTGATCGCTATCAAAAACACCGTTGTTTATACTATCGGTGTGGTGCCCATCCAAACCCTATTGGCTCTGGTACTGGCCTTTATTATGAACCAAAAGCTACGTGGTAGAGCCTTCTTCCGACTTGCCTTCTACGTTCCGGCTATTACTTCTTCCGTGGTTACCTCCATCATATTTGTATGGATATACGCTAAGCCAGGTCTACTCAACTACCTGCTTTCGCTAGTAGGTATGGAAGGTACCGACTGGCTCACGAATCCATCCACTGCCCTTTTCGCAATCATGGTGCTTAATATCTGGACGACCTCCGGTTACTTCATGATCTCCTTCCTGGCGGGCTTGCAATCTATCCCTGCTTCACTTTATGAAGCGGCCAAGATTGACGGTGCTAACCAATGGCAGCAGTTCTGGAAGATCACAGTACCCATGGTACGTCCAGTGACCTACTTCGTAGTGGTTCTTGGATTGATTGGCTGCTTTCAGGTATTCGATCAGATTTACGTGATGTCCAGTGGAGGGCCAGTTAACTCTACCACCACGATGTCGTACTTCACGTACAACAACTCTTTCAAATATTTCCGGCTGGGTTACGGTGCGGCTTCCGCTATCGTTCTAGCGATCATCATCTTCGGCGCCACCTGGTTGCAGAAGAAATATGTCCCATCCGAGGCCTACTAAATCCGACCGAGCTATGAAAAACCTTAAACTACAAAAGCTCCTGTTCTATGGCCTCTTGTTTGTCATGACGGCTATCTACCTGGGGCCCTTCCTATTCTCCTTGTCTATTTCTTTCAATGCAGAACAGGACGTCTTCTCCTGGCCGATTAAGCTGCTACCAGAAGAATGGACACTAGATAACTACCAACGCGTTTGGCAGGACCTGCCCTTTGGCACTTGGTTGCTGAACAGTGTTACCATCACTGTGATCCAAACCATCTGTAATGTGTTCTTCGCCTCGCTCGCTGGCTTCGCCTTCGCCCGCCTCGACTTTCCTGGTAAGAATATCATCTTCAGCCTACTACTAGCCAGTTTGATGATTCCTGGTATTGTCCTTTTAGTACCGAAGTTTATCATCTTGAACGAGTTTCACCTGATCAACACCTATGGCGGTCTGATCTTGCCAGGGTTAGTGAGCGTGGTGAATATCTTCTTGATGAAACAGTTCTTTGAGACTATTCCTAAAGACCTGGAAGAAGCTGCACTGATAGATGGTTGCTCCTACTTCCGCATCTTCTGGCAGATATTTTTACCCGTTTCCAAACCAGCCTTAGCGGCGGTTGCAATCTATACTTTCCAGGGATCGTGGAATGAATTCATGTGGCCGGTGATTGTCACTACCACCAGAGATATGTTTACCCTCCCCGTGGGTATGGCCTTCTTGAAGAATGAATTCTCTGTTCAATGGCCACTGCTCATGGCAGGTACCATCTTGATATCACTCCCAACCATTGCAATATTCCTCATTTTCCAACGCTACTTCGTACAAGGCGTAGCCTCAGCTGGACTCAAGGAATAGCATTAACCAAATTCTAAAGTAACCGCGCGATTCACAGCGCTATACTATACTCCATCATGGCAACAGTACAACTCAACCAACTTAAGAAAGTATACGATAAAGACGTGGTAGCCATCAAAGGCGCTGACGTCACCATTAACGATAAAGAATTTGTAGTGCTCGTCGGCCCTTCGGGCTGCGGTAAGTCTACCTTATTGCGGATGATAGCAGGTCTAGAGGAAATCTCCGGTGGCGATCTGATGATCGATGGAGATCGAGTGAATGACCTTTCTCCTAAGGATCGTGATATCGCGATGGTCTTCCAGAATTATGCCCTCTATCCGCATATGACTGTGTTTGAAAACATGGCCTTTGGTCTGAAACTACGCAAATACCCGAAGGCAGAAATAAAAGCACGAGTGGAAGAAGCTGCAGGTTTCCTTGGCCTCACAGAATACCTGGAGCGCCGTCCAAAGGAAATGTCTGGTGGGCAGCGTCAGCGGGTAGCCATAGGTCGTGCGTTGGTACGCCAACCTAAAGTCTTCCTGTTTGATGAGCCTTTGTCTAACCTGGATGCCAAACTTCGCGTTCAGATGCGGATCGAGATCAAGCGTTTGCATCAACAGCTGCAAGCGACCATGATCTACGTAACCCACGATCAGATCGAAGCTATGACCATGGGAGACAAAATTGTGGTGCTCAAAGATGGTGTTGTGCAGCAGGTAGATTCACCAATGAACCTCTTCAACAACCCGTCCAACAAGTTCGTAGCGGGCTTCATTGGTAGCCCATCCATGAACTTCCTAAACGGTACTATTGAACAAGGTAATGAGCTGAAGTTTGTCGCAGGTTCAGTGAGTTTTGGTATACCCAACGAATTGCAACTACGGGAAAAACTGAGCCCATTCGTAGGCAAGCCCGTTACTTTTGGCTTCCGCCCAGAATACCTCTATGACAAATCCACTGAACGCCAGGTACAGCTTAGCGTGGATATGAACATCACCATTGATGTGACAGAGCCAATCGGGAGTGAAGCTTTCAACTATTTCCACTTTGCGGGCATGGAAGACCAGACCTACTGCTTCCGTTCCAGCTCCGCCAACCAATACCAGTCTGGCCAAAAGGTGGAAGTTGGTATTGACATTAATCGGCTTCGTTTCTTCGATGGCGAAACCGAAGCAAGAATTGCATAATCACTGTACAACTAACAACTATCCTTAAATGAGTAAGCATAATTGGCAAATTACAGCCAATACGATTGACCCTAACCAGTATTTTGGTGTAACCGTAGCCAACGGTATGATTGGAATGGTAAGTGCTGCCAAGCCACTCCACATACAGGAAGTGATTCTCAATGGCGTTTATGATCGCTACAAGCGCGGTCGGGTGAGTAATATTCTACAGGGATTCAACCCCTTTAACATTGAAGTAGCTGTCGACGGGCACATCTATCAGCAAGGAGAGGTGAGCGATTATCAGCAGACTTTGGACATGAAAGAAGCGGTCTTGCATAGCTCCTTCAAGGCTGGTGAAAAGCTGCAGGTACAGCACCAAATTTGCGCCCTGCGTTCGCTGCCCTATACCGCCTTAGTACAACTTGAGTTAGAAGCTTTGGAAGATACTACCGTAACGGTCTACAACCACCTACGGGCTCCTAGTCATCTCCATGACGTGCGTAACTTTTACAGTGAGATTGATCGCCCACACGTGAAAATTCCGTTGATGACTTCTGTGGCCAAAAGCCCTTCCCGAGCGATTACCCTAGCAGCTTCCAATAGCTACATCTTTGAAGAAGCCCACGGCGAAGAACCGGACCTGATCCATGAAGATTGGGACTTTGATAGTCATTTAGTCAAGTTCTACAAGCCGTTAAAAAAGGGGCAGGTATATCGTTTCTGCGTGGTAAGCTCCCTTTGTACTTCCGTACATTTTGAGGATGCTCAAAACGAAGCCGAGCGCTTGAGCATTTTTGCCAAGTTAGAAGGAACAGAGCGTTTGGTGAAGCGCCACCAGCAAGAATGGACCAAACTCTGGCAGAGCGACATCGAACTTGAAGGGGATGACGAAGTGCAGCGCGAAATCCGCCTGATGATGTACTACCTGTACTCCTCCGCCAGAGCTGGTAGTGGGTTGAGCTTATCGCCGGTAGGCTTGTCTGGTCTAGGCTACAATGGCCATGTGTTTTGGGATACAGAGCTGTGGATGTATCCTACCCTACTGGTATTGCAACCGGAGATTGCCAAAAGTCTACTTGACTATCGCTTCGATCGGCTAGAGGCAGCCCGTCAAAATGCTTTCTCGCACGGTTATGCGGGTGCTATGTTCCCTTGGGAAAGTGCGGATGATGGTACGGAACAGACACCAGTTTGGGCACTCACCGGTCCATTCCAACAGCATATCACAGCCTGCGTAGGCTGGGCCTTCTGGAAATACTATCAACGTACCCATGACCAAGAGTGGTTGAGAGAGAAAGGCTATCCCGTCCTAAAGGAGGTTGCCACTTTCTGGTGTAGCCGCGTAGAGCGAACTGGCTCGGGTAGATACGAGATCAATAACGTCATCGGAGCGAATGAATTTGAGGAAAACATCGACAACAACGCCTTTACGAATGGTATCGTAAAGTTAGTGCTGGAATACGCTAGCCAAGCAGCAGAAGCCCTACATGAGCATCCTAATCCGGATTGGCGCCATGTGGCGGAGAATATTCCTATCCTCGAATTCGAAGATGGCACCACTAAGGAAAATGAAACCTACAATGGTGCTGAGATCAAGCAAGCTGATGCCAACCTGCTATCTCATCCACTGGGTTTATACCAGGATCCAATACAGATCAAGAGGGACCTAGACTACTACGAACCTCGGATGTCGCCTGATGGTCCGGCAATGGGCTTTGCTACTTTGGCTACCCTGCATGCGCAATTGGGTAATCCGGAGAAGGCCTATGAAGTGTTCATCCATAGTTATCGATCAAATGGAGTTCCACCGTTTGGCATCTTGGCCGAATGTGCCGGAGGGCGTGGCGTCAGTCCGTACTTCACCACTGGTGCCGGAGGTGCATTGCAAACCATGCTATTTGGTTTCGGAGGCCTTCGCCTAAATAAAGAGGGCTTAATCGAAGAAGGCGTACAGTTGCCTGCCCACTGGAAAGACTTGAAAATACACATTGACACCTCCCACGCCTTGATTGATATGAGCTGATTTGGTGGAGGTCGACAATGTTTGTAGATTTAGTACGAAATCAGGAGCCTGTTTGAGATCGCCTCAAGCAGGCTCTAATTGTTGAACTACTTCTCTAAGAACGCTCTCTACATGGCTCCCTACGGCATTACCGTTACCAAAGAAACACCACTCTATTCCGACCGCAGCAAAAGATCGGCTGTATTAAAGACCTTGCAAATGGGTACCTCTATGCGATACAAAGAAGTTAAGTATCGCGAAAGCACTACCTGGGTTGAGGTAGAATTGGTGGACGAAAACAGAACGAAAGGCTTCCTCCTCGAAGATAAAGCGAGTCAACATGCATGGCCACATTACGAAAACACCGGCAGTACCATGCCACTCCACAAACTCGAGAATGGTCAATTTATCGACGGCAACAACAAACTTCGAAAAGGAGATAAATTCTATTTGATGTCCAGTGCGGTGGGATATACGCCAACATCTATTTTCAAGGTCGAAGCTACCTCCTCATGGGGCAGGTACAGGCTAAAGATGTCGAAGAATGGTCGGCTATGAAGGTCGTGATGATGATCGTAATGTTCGCATGCATGATGTATGGAGCCTTTGTAATTGCGCCAGAAATGCTTCCTCCTGGCCGTTACCCCAGAATTCTCTTTTTACTCCCAGGCTTGGTGATTGGGCTAGCCTTTCTGCCTATCGTCTGGGGGTTATTCTATGCTTACGAAGAGTTCGAGAAACGACGGTAAGCCTAACCGAAACAAGGCACACTACCGACAAGTATAAATTCCATCTTAACTTAACGTGAGGTTTGGGTTCTACTACTTACAAAGTTATTGAACTCAAAACCTCAAGTTGTAGAAAGAAGAAGGGAGATAGTAGAAAGACAATGCACCGTCCCGCTACCCTTTAATTTCTACGCTATACTGCGAGTTTGGTTTTTGGTTAACTATTGCAACGCCCTAAGCCCAACTCCACCTTGCCTTAATAGATCATTCTAAGCTAATTCTTATGCGCCCACTACTCCTATTTCTGACGTTCGGTATTGCGACCATTTCTTTGATGATGCTTCTGTGGTTATTCCCTTCTGAAGTAGGTACGCTACCTGACGGATTTTCCAGCCCGGTTGTGACGTTGGAATTCGCAGAAACTCCAGCCGAAGTGCGTAAGATGTTTGAAGCAAAAAATGAAGTACGTACCAAGTGGCTACAGGATATGCGGCGAGGGCATCTGGCCGATAGTTTTTATCTAATGTTCTACAGCCTATTTCTTGGTCTTTGGGGCTGGATCGCCGCTCGCCGAACCGGCAAGCAATGGTTCTATGCAATACCATTGCTAGCGCTCGTCGCTGGGGCTAGCGATGCGGCTGAAAATCTGCAGATGATAGCGCTAACGTACCTGGTAGATCAAGGGGATATGATGATGGAGCTTCGCTACCTCTATATTTTTACCTGGCTCAAATGGGGGAGTTTGGCCATTGGCCTGGGGGCGCTTTCCCTCTACCTCTTCCCACAGCACCTACTGGGGAAGATATATAGCTTGGTGAGTGCAGCAACCCTTATTCTGGCCCTACTGGCATTTGTAGAACGCTCTGGGGCCAACTCCTTGATGGCACTTGCTATCACCGTCCAATTTCTTCTGCTCTTCACGATTATTTTCGTCCATAAAGAAACGATCAGTCTCAAGGAGCCCGCCTAGAATTCCTTGCGGATAAACAAGCCATAGTTATCGTCTAAAAAGGTGAAGTCATTACCTAACTCGAGAAGGTTTGCTGCCAGGCCAAATTGGTAGGATCGATGACTCAGGCCAAGGCGCAGCCGCTGGATGCTAGCAGCATGATCAGCCTTGCGCAAAACCGTAAATAACTCGACAGAGGTGTACAACTTCCACTCTTCCGTCAAAGGAGGAGTGAATCTGAAAATCGAAAACCAACTCAGAACCCCTCCATCGGTAAGGCTAGCAGAAAGCAGCCCGAAAAAAGTAGCCTGCCCACCTTGACGATAGTAATGTACTCCTAGATCAAGGTTTCCTCCACCGTTATCCAAGCGGCTAACCAGGCTTGGCCCAAAGCCAGAAGTTGTGGTATAGTTGAAGTAGCCAGCAGTGAAGAAACTGGTTTGATTATCATAATCCAGCTGGACCCGGGTGCGATGGAAAAAGGTTGTTCGATATTGCTTGTCCAGCGGTTTGAAGAACTGTACATCCGCAAAGAAGTACTCCGTACCCGGCATCACCTCTACCGATTGCGTGTATATTGGAGTAGCACATAGGAGTGTGATCAACAAAATCCAGATTGGTTTAGAAAACATACGTTCATTTTGTGTGACTAATGGCTCTAGCCATTAGTCAAAACTACGCTGCTCTCATCAGCCTTTCTAGACACTTACTCATTCGTACCCTACTAACATTTCAGTAAGTACCAATAAAATAGCCGCGTACTCCTGCTTGGAATACGCGGCCATTTTTTTCACAGAACCTTCGGCGCTTAGAGCGCAAAAATCTTCAGTTGATCATCTACTGCGTAGTATAATTGCCGGGAAGCACTATCTACCTCGTAGACTGGTTTGGTATCCGAAAATGGGTATTGCTTAACTTCCTCCCCGTTGTCCTTATCTACCTTGAAAAGAACTAGATCCTTGTCATCATTACGAGCAAAGAAGTAAGCAAACTCTTCTTCTACGCGGCCAATGCGACGATGCTTCACCATTTCACTTACTAGTCCGTCTCCACCTTCTAGGGCAGCCTGACGAGCCACATAGCGATCATAAGCAGCATCGTTATTAGTTACTACTGCACCTAATCCGGAAAAACCATTTCGGAGATTGGCACCAGCCAAAGCTGTGTAAGACACGGCTCCTTTAAGAAAACGTTCGCCACGAGAGGGATCTGGATAATATTCCCACTTCACTTTTTCCCAATCACTACCATCAAAGTTGAGAAGTGCATAGCCACGGTCATTGTAGAAGAAGTAGCCATTCTCTACCCTATCCACACCTTGGACCGCCTTCCGAATGCCATAAGAAGTACGTTTACGGGTACCATTTTCAAGGTCAAATGCCCAAGCACTGTGAGTCCAAGGACCAATTTTGGCTGTACCTTCCTTCTCCTCGTTAAAGTCGGTAATAACCAATATTTTACTCTCTTCATCGTAATCATAGGCGTCAAAAGTATAGGTGTCCAAACGGCCATTAATAGACACGTACATGGAGTTCCCGATGATATAGAAACGATTAGCTCCCACCTGTGTAGTAGCGCGCTGACGGCCCATAGCATAAGCAGAAGGTTCTTCTTCAAGCTTTTCATCTTTTTTCCATACATCGTCACCCGTGGCTGGATCTACTAGCATACGACGGTTCTTGAAGTACACCATCAAACCGTCTTCCTGTGGCACGATTTTCTTGATGTCTTTTACACCATAGTCCTTTTTCCAGCGACCTTCTGCCTGCTTTCCAGCGGTATAATCATAGATATTGAACCCTTCATCGTGCACCACAATGTAGCCACCGTCATACGGCATAATAAACTGAATATTGCCGTCCATTTTTGTGTCGCCTTTACTCCAAAGACTTTCGCCAGACTCAGCGTCTAGGAGGTACAAGGTTTTACTAAATTTCTGAGGTGCAGCACTACCGCTATTGGTCATCGCACCACCAAGTCCACCACGCTTCTCTGCAACGAGGAGCTTAGTGGCGTCATCATTTTGGAAGATATAGCCAGGGTTTAGCTTATTATTCCACTGCAAGTTGCCATTCGAAAGATCAATGGATGCCAGGTACTTATCGTTATGATACAGTAGGTTACCTGCTGCCGTCAATAGTGGTGGAATAATGTAGGGGCCAGCGCCGTCTGTTTCTAATGAGCCTACAGCCTGCCCCAGGCCACTCTGCTCACGAAGCTGAACACCCCATTTCTTCTCCATTGCAAATGGATCAAGACCGTACAGTCGAACCGCCCCTTTAGCTTGAAGTTCTACTAAAACTAAGTTTGCATCTGGAACGATGTAAAAAGTAGAGAACCCTCTGATTTCATCAGCGGCACCATCAACTAAGATATCGCCGGTAAGCACATTCACGATGGAGCCGTTAACATAGACAAACGCGGTGCTTAGGATATCCGAATAATCGGATACATCGCTGCCTACGGATTCCATGGTACCAGCACCTTGCTTACGATCCATAGTCCACAATTTTTCGTGGCTGATTGGGTTAATGGCGGTGTACGCTTGGTCTGTTTTAACGATTGGAATGCCCGTAAATTCGTGAATATTAATACTACGAGCACCACCTTGTAGAGAAAGCTCGGCCACAGGAGTGTCCTGTGCCTGAAGAGCGCGAAGAGCGCAGTTAACACTGCGAAAATGCGTGTTTTCATAAAGAGAACAGTAATGTTATTATTAAAAATATAGGTTTACCCCTTCATTGCTCGAGGAGCAAAAGAGTAACCAAAAGACTAGAAATTTTTGTTGCGGATTCAGAGAGTCGCAATAGTTTTCAAATGATAAGAGAGCGTTTCAATAAAGACTTCGCAAAGATAATCTTGTGGTCCGGCTGAACAACCTTATGAAAACTTTTTCTCCAATTGACTTGATTTGTCCATTGAATATTAATATTGTCTTTACAAATACCACCAAAAACGAGAAAATGAGACTAATCATCACCTTTCTATTGGTCACCGTCTATTCCTTCGCCGGAGCGCAAGTCCTGTCGGATTGTACCATTCCCGAACTACTTCGCAGTACCTACGATAGAGATGTCAAAGGCCTAGCCATGAAGCGTATGCAGGCCCAAAACAGCCCGGATAATTTGTTGATAGACATACCCACTAGTGTTCAAGACAGTATCTACGAAGGTATGGCAGCTATACTGAATACGATGTCGGAAATTCCAGAAGCGGATTCCGTCTTCAACCTCTACTGCGTACATGACAATGCGATCTCACCAGCGGTCTTTGGCATGATCATCGGTGTGGATACAGACTCCCCTATTGCCACTGCTTGGGAAAACGGAAATACGTTTACTGGCAACGCCGTATTAGACACACTACTAGCAGACCACGGCTTCGTGCTACAGAGTTATCTGAGTTTTGGCGCAGGTGTTCTGTACAGCAATGAGATATGGAACATTGCTGCTATTGCAGATTCTTTAAGTGGAAGTGTGCCGGGCATTGAATACGTAGAACCGGACTTCCTCATTGGTGGCGCTGGCCGAATTGAATACAGCACTGATGAAACCAGTAATCGCTACTATGCATTCCGTTATGAATGGAACGACTGCTTTGATGGTTGCGACAACTTTTACACCTGGAACTTCACGGTAGCGTCAGATTGTAGTGTCACCTTCACCGGAATAGAAGAAGGAGGAGTATTTGGCCTGGAGGGCCTACCCGAGCCTGCAAACTGTAATCTGTTTACGGATACGGATGAGGTATTAACGGAAACACCTGTTCTACTCTTTCCTAACCCTGGTCATGATCAGGTTTTCTACCGCAATGCGCCCGAAACAGCTACCTGGATGCTCTACAACAGTTTAGGTCAACAGGTACTTAGTGGAGGTACCCAACAAAGGGTTATCAATACCAGTCAGCTAACAGCCGGTATGTATTGGTTTAAGATGCTCAATGAGAACGGTCAGGTGATCAGCCAACAAGCTTGGATAAAACAGTAAAAAGAACAGTAAGCGGCGGGAATTTCGAATAATGATTCCCGCCGCTTATTGCCTTTGTCATAAAGCTTTTACACAACCCGAACAAATGTTCGTTTGTTGTATTTTTGTAGCGAACAGATAATAAAATCGTACATCATGGCTAACCCTACTACCATCGACTTACAAGCTGTCTGGGATGTGCTCGAACAGGTGAGTGATCCGGAGATCCCCGTACTGACGGTAACCGATCTCGGTATTGTTCGTGATGTACGACTAGATGACAATGGCCAGCTTGAAGTAGTAATCACACCAACCTATTCTGGTTGTCCGGCCATGAACACCATTGAGGTTAACATTCGTTCAGTTCTCCAAGAAAACGGTTATGATCCGGTGACGGTAACCACTGTTTTATCACCAGCTTGGACGACCGACTGGATGACCGAAAATGGCAAACGAAAACTAAAGGCCTACGGTATTGCTCCACCGGAGCCTGGCAATGTAGATAAGCACGCTCTTTTCCAGGATGATAAAAAGATCGAATGCCCACGTTGCAGCAGCCGTAACACTACCATGATTGCCCAATTCGGTTCTACGGCTTGTAAGTCACTGTACCGCTGTCTGGATTGCTTGGAGCCCTTTGATTACTTCAAGTGCCATTAGCGGTATCACTACTTTTCTAGAAAAAAATCACTGGTGATGTTGACCTAGGTGCGAATCCGTGCACTAAGGGACAAATCAACATCACTCAGATGATATCCCAACACCTTCTTTTCTGGATTCCTTCTGCACCTCTACAGGGCACTGGCAAAGGCTATCTACTGGCCATTGTCCTTTGCTGTGTATTGAGCCCAAGTTTCTCACAAGATCTCCCCCGAACTGTGGTTGGCAATGCTGGCGACTACTACGAGAACCTGCTATTTGGCAGCTTACATTTTACCGTAGGGGAAGTAGCTGTAGCTCGCTTCGAAAACAATATCGAACTGGGCGAAGGGTTCCATCGATCCTACTATGACCTATTGGTTGATGCACAGGAAATCTTACCCCAAACCTGGGAAGTGACTGTTTTCCCCAACCCCACTACCGAGCAGATTCGCTTCCGTTGGTCTACAGACCAGCAGGTCGCTGCTCAACTATTTAATGCCAATGGCCAACTGCTCCAACAACAAGAGCAGATCCTACACCAAGGTCGGATGGATATGAGTCAGCTGCCTGCTGGCTCCTACCTATTACAGTTGCAAGACCAAAATGGTCGCACTGGCACTTTTCAAATCCTCAAAGTAAACCACTAAAACCCTAATCATGATCCTCAGAATCATTTGTCTCCTTAGTATGTTTTCATTTGTCGGAGCCCTAAACGCTCAGGCACCGCAACAGTTTAAGTTTCAGGCCGTCGCCCGCGACGCCATGGGCAACCCCTACAACAACGCTAACCTCGCCGTACGAGTAAGCATTGTCCGCGACGGTACCGCAGGCTTTATCGACTACTCCGAGCGGCACACCGTCACTACTTCTCCACTAGGTGTTTTTGACCTAGCTATCGGTAATGGTAGCCCCATTAGCGGCTTGATGGAAGATGTAGATTGGGCCAACCACCCTTACTATCTAAAAATCGACATTGACCCCGACGGCGGCAACAACTACCTGAACCTAGGCTCCAGTCAACTACTCTCCGTCCCCTATGCCATCTATGCCGGAGCAAGTGGTAGCGGCGGTGACGATCCTACGGATGAATTGCAATCACTGGTCTATGATCCTGACACGCAAACCTTATCCCTTACTGACGGAAACTCCATCGTCCTGGATATCACTGCCGGTTCTAACAGTCAGAGCTTGACCTATGACCCCAATACCGGTAATCTTACGATCTCCAATGGTAACACCGTCAACATCCCTTCTGGGGCGGTAGGACCACAGGGACCACAAGGAGATCAAGGTCCGCAAGGAGAAATAGGCCCAGCCGGGCCACAGGGCATTCCGGGACCGCAAGGGCCACAAGGCCCCGCAGGACAAGACGGTACGGGCATCTCTATTCAAGGGACCGTAGCAACTACAAATGACTTACCCGGCAACGGTAATAACCAAGGTGACCTCTACATCGTAGCAGCCGATGGCAATGGTTATGTATGGGATGGAAATATGTGGACGAATGTAGGGCAAATCCAAGGTCCACAAGGGCCGCAGGGCGTACCTGGTGCCGTAGGACCTCAAGGTGCAACCGGGCCGCAAGGACTCACGGGGCTGCAAGGACCACAGGGAAATGTAGGACCTCAAGGACCGCAAGGATTAACGGGACCAACAGGACCGCAAGGCGCAACAGGCGTACAAGGTGAAGAAGGTCCAGCCGGGCCGCAAGGCATTCCTGGTCCGCAAGGGCCGCAGGGACCAACAGGGCCACAAGGACCAGCTGGGCCAGCGGGCAACTACACAGCCGGAGCAGGCATCCAAATCAACGGTGATGAAATCAGTGCAACTGACGCTAGCAGCACGAACGAACTTCAGACCCTGAGCCTAAATGGGTCGCAACTAAGCTTGAGTGATGGAGGAGGAAATGTAGACTTATCTACACTGAGCAGCGGCCTTAGTCTCCCTTATTTTGCGGAGCAGCAAGAGACTACGGCTCTATTGTACCTCCATAACCAAAACACCAATAGTGGCTTTGGCCTTGCTGGAACAGTAGGCACGAGTGCGGACGAACTACCAAATGGCTATGCCGGTGTACTTGGGCAGGCGGGCAATACCCACGGCGTTTATGGTCTTAATCTCCAGGGCACATTTGCAGGCGTTTACGGTGAATCGCAATCTGCAGACGGCTACGGCATTATCGGTGATGGTGCAAATGGTGGAATCGGTGGTTATTTTCAGAGTTCGCAAGCGCAGCGAGCAGCCCTGGCTACTGGCGTTGGACGTATCGGCTTGGGGACAAGCAGCCCACTAGACAAGGTAGAAATCAGCGATAGTGAAAAGACACGCCTTACCCTCAGTGGTGATGGCAGCAATGGCGTCAGTAGTTTTGCCTTTCGGAAATTTAGAGATCAGGGCGTCTACGAAGGCTGGCTTTGGGAAGCAGATCAAAGCAATCTCGCTCGACCAAAATTGAGTTTGTACGACTATAACTTCAACATTGGACAACCAGACAATGAAGTACGACAAGAACTCTACAGCATCGACCGAAAAGACCTGATACTGGGTAACCTCTACACGCACCGCTGGAGTGGGATTGCCCAATTTGGCCCTTATGTTACCCTTCAAGGTCGGGGTGGAGGCCAAGCCATGCTGGAGTTATACCCGGCAGCCGACGGCGACATTGCTCAGACAATAAATATGACCAGTTTCTATAATGAAGAAGAGGAACTGACTACCTATCGTCTTGCCCGGGGCACTTACGACACCACTTTTGATTTGCAGTTTATCGAAAACTTCCCGCTGTATGAAGCTACCTACCGCAATCAGTTTGGTGTTAAGCAGCATAAGTTCTACGGTTCGGTAAAGATAGATGGCTCCGACAACCCATTCTTTGATGGAGCGATGTTGGATCTACTACTAGACACCCCTGATGCCGAGCATACCATTGAACTGAGTAGTGGTAAAGACGCTAACAATTATGCCACCTTTGGATTCCAGGAATCCTACTTGGCAAACGGTGGCGGTGGAGCCTACACAAATCCACTTTACCAGGTAACGGCTTATCCACAGGCAAGTCCACTGGGAACTGGCGGTAGCCATTGGATGCATGGACAAATCCAGACCAATCAACTAACGGTATCCGATGAACCATTTGACCTGTTAGGCCCTAATCCTTTCAGCAAAGCCTACATCAGTCCTGCGCTAGGAAGTGGCCTAGTGGGGCTACATGTAGAAGGAGAAGGTGTACAGGCACCAGCTCTACAAGTGTACAATCCTGACGGCACAGCCATCGAAGTACTGGGCAATGTGGGCATCTATAACCTGAGCCCGAAGGAAGAACTGGTGATTGGAGATAACCTGACCACCGACTGGAATGTTCCTGCCGCTACCATTGGTAATTCGTTAGGTGGGGCTGTAGAGATAGGTAACGCTACAACAAGCCTACAACTAGAAGCTGGTACGAGCCTTAATGAAGTGCGCCTACGCGGCAAAAGTGCAGCGGGGAGTGGCGTAAGTCCGATTATCATAGAAACAGCACAACTGAATGTGGGCTACAATCCTGGTACCGATGATATTAGGGCTTACCCGATGCGTGTACAACAAAACACCACTTCAACGGGCGGAAACTATGGATTGAATCTGATCAACGGCAATGTCCCAACGGCTAACTGGGAGCTCTACATCCCCACAGGAGGAGACTTAATATTCTACTACGATGGTAGCTCTCGTGGCATGATTGATGAAACCAGTGGAAACTACTCTGCCCTATCGGATGAGCGGCAAAAAACCAATATCAATAACCTAAGTGGTAGCTTAACTAAGGTACTGCAACTGCAGCCGAAGGAATACAACTACCGCCATACAACTGATAAAAGGTACATCGGTTTTCTAGCACAAGAACTCCAACAAGTATTCCCGGAGATGGTAAAAGAAATAGACGGCCGGGCGGAAGGAGAAGCTAGGACCCTAATGGTGGATTACAATCAACTGTCGGTAGTTGCAATTGCCGCCGTACAGGAGCAGCAAGCAATCATTGATAAGCAGGCTCAACAGCTGAACGAACAGGCCCAGGAGTTGGAAGACTTAAAAGAACGACTGGCTCGATTAGAAAAACTACTTAGTGATAAGTAGTTCTCGGAAATTGGAAAATTGCTCAAGTGGGCATGGAGCTCACATATCGGGTGGCATCAAACTTTTTGGTGCCACCTTTTATTTTATTGAGAAAGCTCACCGATGAAACTCTATAGAAGCGACCCCGTACTAGCGGCCCTAGATATACCCCGACTCGTATCATTTTATGAGCAAAAACTAGGATTCAGCAAGCAGTGGTGCGATGAAAGTTATGGCATTGTAAAGCGAGATGATATAGCCATCCATTTCTGGCATTGCGACAATAAGATCTTCTCGGAGAACACGAGTTGTTATGTATACGTCACTGGTGTAGATGATTTGTATGCAGAATACCAGAACGCGGGTGTCATACACCCAAATGGTGCACTGGAAAACAAGCCCTGGGGTGTACGCGAATTCTCCATACTGGACATTGACGGCAATTTGATCCGTTTTGGTGAACATCTCAATGCAGGTGGCGCCTAAAAGCGGTACCTTTGGAGCCCGACTAAAAGAACCTTATAGGATATGAACACTTCACTCCAAGTCTTGATGCTGGCTTTCATCGCTGGCTTTTTCCTTCTACCCAATAGTATTTTGAATGCGCAGGAGAATGACACCTCCAAAGAAGCTACCACTGCACTGCAAGAAGCCTTTGCTCCATTGGTGGGTAAGACGTGGCAAGCGGAAGAACAATGGGAAAACGGCCCACTGTTTAAGCAAGAGATCCGCTTTGAATGGAACTTGGAGCAGACCGCTGTTATCGCTCATTCAGCGGGCTTCATCAACAGAGAACAAACGGAGTGGGGGCAGCGAAATTTTGGCGTCCGGCGCTTTGATTTACTAGAGAACAAGTTGGTCTTTACCGAATACGATATCTTTGGTGGTGCGACCAGTGGGGTATTAAAGTTGGATGGTAAGACCATTACCTATGAATACAACTATGGTGATGAAATCCTGGCCGACACCTGGGAGCCAGTGGATGAAAACACCTATAACTACTCGGTGGTAAGTCTGGCAGATGACGGCTCCATCAGCGAGCCCTACCTGAGTACCCAGTTTGTAGTTAAATCTGAAGAAAGTGAAGTTATGATACCCACCGATATGAGTTTGCCCTACCGGCAAATACCAGATTACCCGGAAGAATACAACGCCTGTACCGTAGCCGCGCGCATGATTGATGGCCTTGGTTTTCGTTACTACTGGGCTACCGAAGGCCTGCGTCAGGCTGATCTGGACTACAGTACCACCCCTGATTCGCGCACCAGTGCAGAAACCCTGGACCACATCTACGGATTGGTGAATGTAGTGTACAATGCCGTGATGGAACAGCCCACGATCAGTGGAGGGCCAAGAGAAACACTGACTTATGCCGAAAAACGAGCTAATACGCTGAAGCTATTAATAGCTGCCAGTGATAAACTAAAAGCAAGCACTAACGAGGACATGGAACGCTTTGATTTAGTGTTTCAACGCGGAGACTCGAAATCAGAATATCCTTTCTGGAACAACTTGAATGGCCCGATGGCCGATGCGATTTGGCACGTAGGACAAGTAGTAGCCTTCCGACGTGCATCGGGTAACCCTTTCAACAGCAACGTCAGCGTATTGAGCGGAAAACTGAGAAAATAGTAGATGCCCCACGATATAGATATAAACGACTACGATTACGAGCTACCCGAAGAACGGATTGCGAAGTATCCGCTACCGCAAAGAGATGCTTCCAAGCTTCTGGTATACCGCGATGGTAAGCCCCAACACCGAATCTTCAGTGAGCTCCCAGAGGAATTGCCTGGCGGAAGCCTCTTGGTATTCAATAACACGCGCGTAATCCATGCTCGTCTAAAGTTTGTTTTGCCCAGTGGACGACCATTGGAGATCCTATGCTTAGAACCACTGGCTCCATTGGATTATCAGCAGAACCTCTCTAGTCAGGGGATAGTGCAATGGAAGTGCATGGTAGGTGGCAACCGCAAGTGGAAGAGCGGAGAAATAAGTACCACAATTGACACAGCTTCAGGACCAGTACAACTAACTGCTACGCGGGAAGAGCGATTGGATGGCCCTTTCCGAATAGCTTTTAGCTGGGATGATGCAAAGATCTCTTTCGGCGAATTACTAGCAGCGGGAGGCATCATCCCCCTCCCACCCTATCTGAATCGGGATAGTGAAAGCAGTGATCAGGATCGATATCAAACGGTATATGCGAAGCCTGAGGGTTCAGTAGCTGCCCCGACAGCAGGCCTACACTTCACAGAAAATGTCTTTGAGGCACTGGATACAAAAGGTGTACAACGAGCCTTCGTGACGCTTCACGTGGGCGCTGGCACCTTCAAGCCTGTCACTACAGATCGCCTCGCAGAGCACGACATGCACCGTGAAAGCATCTTTGTACAAAAGACGCTGGTGGATCAACTGGTAGAAACCCTACAAGCAGAATCACCAGTAATTCCCGTTGGGACCACCAGTATGCGAACACTGGAAAGTCTGTACTGGCTGGGTGCCCGACTGGTGCGCGAGGAGGATATACCAGAAGCTGGTTTCACTATTGGTCAATGGGAACCTTATGCATACGACGCGAGCACTTATCCGAGCGCGAGCGTAGTGATGGAAGCCCTACAGGCTTACATGAATGATCATCAACTAGACATACTAGAGGGCTTCACACAATTGCTCATTGCTCCAGGTTATCCGTCGCGATTGGTGAGTGGGTTGATAACCAATTTTCACCAACCACGAAGCACACTTCTTTTGCTCATCGCCAGCCTCATTAGTGATCAATGGAAACCCATTTACACTTACGCAATGGAAAACGACTTCCGCTTCTTGAGTTATGGAGATAGTAGCCTCCTGTGGCGATCTGTATAAGGTACTCCAACCCAAGCGGCCGGGACGGGCGCAAAGGCTAGGGATAGCAGCGGTATGCGCCCACAGCGCATAAGAGCGTATAGCCCGCCGCTGCTAAGCGGAGCCCCCAAATGGATCTACCGCACCAGACTGATCTGCCCTACCTGCAAGTGCTCATCTACCAGCAAACGATAGGCATATCCACCCGCTGGCAGCCCCTCCGGAAGTACCTGCTGAGAGGCGTCAAGCAAGGAGAGTGATGCCGACCAAAGCTGGCGACCTGACATATCAAAAAGCTCCAAAGTGGCCTTCTGCGCTGGAACAGGAAGCTGCGAAAGAAAAATGCGCTGACCGTCGGAACGAACTTGCATATCCTGCGCCGGAGTTGGGTCATCAGTATCGGAAACAATTCTCAAGTCGGCAACAGCCAGGTGGTTGATCGACTCTTCATCGATTTCGGTAAAATCACCGGCCACAATTAGTTCTTCTTCAAACTCCGTCACCGCAGTAACGGCGGCATTAGCTTGCGCCACTGGCCAGTACAAAGATGCACTCTGCCCAGGCGTAGTGAGAAGTACATATGGCGGGTTAGGGCTTCCACTGCTAAATGGAACTCGACCATATACGAAACCCCAGGTTTCTGAAATGCCAAATATCTCAGGCATATTTCCGGACCACTCCAAGGACTCGTGCCAGCCTATCTCTTGATAGCCAAAAGCCAGCCCGTATTGGTCTTCAATAATCATCCGGTATTCCCATTCGAAGGGGTTTTGACTGATATCCACAAAGTGGACTCGATCAGCCGGGTAATCTTCATTGACGGCAATAGCATCAACGAGCGTGTTAGTAGATAGATCGACTACAGCTACGTGTTGAGCAAGGGTATCGCTTTGTTCCACTAGCTGGTAGTCACCGCCAATCATAAGACGATCAGCTTCGACATCTAAGTCATTGATACTCCCCTGAAATGACCACTCGGAATGTAGTGCGGACCACTGCAAGGTGCTGGTCTCTAATACAGCGATATTGGCCAGGGCAGGGTTGTCCAACAATTGCTCAAAATCACCGGAGATGTAGCATTGTCCGGCACGGCACACAACATCGGCAAGGGGTTCACCACCGGTATCGGCGATTTCAAGTAGCGGCTCCCAGCTGCCATCATGATAGCGAACTAAGACGACCGCTCCGCTTGCTTGCGGGAAAGCATAGAAGGTGCCGACAGCGTAAATATCTCCTGTAGTATCGTCAATAGCCATGCGGGAGATACCGCCCGGAGTATCAGCTTCCAGGCCTGGCAAGGCGTGGAAAGCGGAGCCATCCCATACTGCAATCTTGGACGCAGTAAAACCATCAATAGACTCAAAAGTGCCTCCAAAGTACAGCTCGTTGTTGTAGACCAACATATCAAGCACCTGGCCGCTACCAATACCCTCATTGTTGCCGAAGGGCTCCGCGGTGAAGACGGCTATTGCGTAAGCGGGTTGTATCCAGGCTAGTTCATCGGCGGTAAAGCCGTTGGTCTGTGCCCATGCTGGTACGGCTTCATAAGCCAATAGCTCATTGAGATCCGCGAAGTTGTTTTCAGCGCGAATTTGTGCCACGGCCTCCTGTGCCCCCGTCTGTAGCATCAAATAACCGACGGCACAGGCGGTATTGTGTTCATCGACGAAGATGGAGATGCGACTAGGATGATCTTCGTTGAGTGGAAATTGTCCAGTTTGCCAATAGCTGCGCAAGTGGTTGAGTGCTTTCGTCCGACGGGCCTGCTCCTGGGTAGTCAAGTGATCTACCGGACGGGTACGGAGCTCTTGCTCGACCAATTTCAAGTGCAGTTGAATGCGCTCTTGGTCGTTGCCAAAGCGGGTAGATTCTAACAGGGTACTTGGGGCGGCCTGCGTATACCAAGCCTCGTTTATCTGGTACAAATGCTCATACAAAGGTGCCTCCATCGTGGGTAAGAGGTACAATTGCTGAGCGGACAAAAAGGTAGAGAGAAACAGAAAAAGTGTAGGTAGGTAAAGGGGTTTCATAGGCAGTTTTATAAGCAGTGATCGTAAGAGAGTGATTTAATTGCTCCTGAAATTCGGGGAAAGGAGCACAGCGCACAAGGGAGAGAGGAGGGCTTTTTTGTCGGACAGCCGCAGGGAAAAGAAGAAGTCCGGCAACATACAGCTACCGGACTTCTTTATGGAGATCTAAATGACGGCCAGTTTACAAGTTCAGTTGTACACCTAAGCTGAACGTATTCGCCGGCAGATAATAGTTGAGTCTATCGATACCTGGTGCAAGCGGATCACGGAACCCGCGGCCGCGGCTACCTCCATTATCAGTAGCTCCGTAATCTTCTAATTGAGGCTCGGGATCGGCACCGGTATAGTTGGTGCTCAACAGGATGTTTTGTGCAGTGAGTGAGATTCTGAGCTGCTGTCGATTATCAGTATTGCGTAGTGAGAATACCCGAGCTACCGAGAAGTAGTCGAGCTTGAGGAAACTAGCCTTCTCCACAAAGTGATCCGAGAATCGGCCAAATGAAAGTGTTTCATCCGCTAGTTCAGAATTCACAGAATTGTAGTTTGCATTGATACTGGACCGTGGTTCGTAGCGCTGTCTTTGGCGGTTGGCCAAGCTATGACCAAAGGCACCACGTACCAGAGCATTGACTTGCCATTGCCCAAAACGCAACTGATGACTCCAGCCTAACTCCATAGACGGCAAGCCATTACCGGCAATAACCAGGTCTCCCTCTTCGCTGTATGCAAAATCACCAGTGATAAGGATTTGCCCATCTCCGTTGAGGTCATTGAAATTAGCGGATCCATCATCTGGGTTAGCGCCCAAATACTCGGGGGCAAGGAAATCACCTAAACGCTCCCCTTCCTGGGCGACAATCAGCGGATTAGAACTGGAACAACAGGAGCTGGAGATCGTACGGGATTCGACGCTCAAGGTCTCGAAGCGCGTGTTGAAGGTGGCCAGGCGCAAGCCTGTTTGATAGCTTGATTTTTCACTATTCCAAATCATAGCATTTACACCAAGCTCAATGCCATTGCCAACAATAGCATCGGTATTATCATATACCCAAGGACCTTGATCCGAAGTCAACTCCACCCAATCGCTAACCTCGCGGGAGTACCATTCGAAGTATCCTTGTAAACGTCCCGTCTGAAAATCAACGCCAAAGTTGAGCTCGCTTTTCTTTTCAAACTCCAAATTTGGATTGTCAACACGTATACCTCCTTCAGTGATAATTGTCCCATCTATTTGAATAGTGTTCCGCTCTAACCTATGGGAAAGGCCTGCCTCATCCGGTACTGCTCCAGTAGTACCATAACCTATACGGACTTTAAGTAGATCGAAGGTATTGCTATTCTTACTGAAGTCGTAGGCGGCACCTACAGCAGAGAAATTCCCCCAACCCGCATCTTCACCTATACGAGAGGATCCTTCAGAGCGCAGCGAGCCGTGTAGGAATAAACGATCAGCAATACTCCATTGGAGGCGCCCAAAAACAGCTGAGAAACGATTATTCCAACTAAAGGTGCGACTATTCAGGGCCCAGGTTTCATCGTACCAATTATTGGCGTCATCCAAACGTTTAATCGTAGCTAGATCGGTATTGGAAAAGCCGATCATGCTGTACTCAATCTCTTTGGCAGTCCCATCTGTGTAGGAAGTACCAGCAGTTACGCTTAAGCGAGACTTACCGAACTCTTTGTCATAATTTACGAAGAGATCATATACAGACATGCTTTGATCTAGATCGTAGAAATCGCCACCACCCTTGAGGTTATTATTTGGGTAAGTTGCATTCCCTCGGAACAAGGCCTGAGTTGAATAAAAGGCTCGTTCGTTGATGAATTGATCCTGATAGGCATAGCGAAAATTCAGACTAAGGTTTTTCCCTAGACCATACTGCAAAAATGCCATCGCTTGCAGTGTTTCGTTTAAACCCGTGCGATCATTAAGGTCAAGAAGTGCGCGGGGATTAAAATTATCGAATAGGCCAAGGGTCTCAAAGTACCCACCGTATTGCTCCGAATTGAAGGGCAGGAAAAAATCGTTGCCAAACACTGGTGCAGTAGGATTGAAAGACACGGCATAGCGGAAAGCCTCTTGAAAGCCGATTTCACTTTCTCGATTGGTATACCCTCCAATCAATTGAACCTTGAGCTTGTCATTGAGTAGTGAAGTGGAATAATTACCGCGAAGGTTTACCTGTTGAAAACCCGACCTACGAAGTACACCTTCAATATCACGATAGTTAGCGGAGACCCGATAACGAGATTGATTGCGGCCACCTTGGACTGCCAAACTGTGTACCTGATTGAAACCGTCGCGCGTAATCTCATCTAGCCACACGGTATTGCTTTGCAGGTCTACACCATCTGCCGCACGAAAAGCAGCCGCGTCGAAGACCGGAAAACCATCATGGGCCTGAGACACACCCGCTTGACCAGAATAGCTGATGGATAACCTATCAGTGCTGGCGGTTTTGGTATTGATCAAGATTACGCCATTGGAAGCTCGAATACCGTACAAAGCTTGCGCGGAGCCATCCTTTAGAATCGTAATTGATGCAATATCATTAGGGTCTATACTCTCCAGTGCTGCACCTGGGATACCATCGATAACATAAAGTGGTTGTCGTTGGGAGTAGGCCGAGAGCCCCCGTATCCGAACGAGGCTTGAAGCGTTAGGGTCACCTCCGCGATTATAGGCTTGAAGGCCACTCACCTGGCCCATAAGTAAGAGACCAGGATCAGAGATAATTCCCTGATTAAGTTCGTCTACACTTAAATGCTGAATAGCGGAAGCGCTTTGGTTGAGCTGCCAGTTCTCGTAGCCCACGAAAACAGATGGACTACAATCTACCTCCATTTCAGGAGGCGCTAAGGTATCTACCATTACTCCTTCTACGGTCGCATCTTGTGCCGGGAGCGATAGCGAAAATAAAATGGTACTAAGCGTCAGTATTAGTGTTCTCTGTTTCATAATTGAGCGCTAAGGGTTCCGTTGAAAAATAATTGCTAGCCCTAAAGAAATGATCAAAGTGAGCTGAGTAGATTGGTAGGCATAAACCGTTCTTTAACTGCAGCATCTCCTTTGCTGATATTACTTCGTAGTTGTTCTGCTAACTCATCTGCGCGAGTTTGGTTATTGGTAGCTTCTGCCGCCTGCCAAGCACCAGCCAGCGCCTGCAACCGGCCTGGTCCCTTCGCAAGGGCATATTCAAATTGCTGTAGTGCTTCGGTAGGACGCCCCTGCTCGAGTAGCCAGCGTCCGAACAGCTCGTACGAAGGCAGTAC
>CAJXOS010000032.1 GCA_913057725.1 uncultured Lewinella sp. | reverse complement strand
CCCCATCCCCTAACACGAGTTTTAAGCGTAATATGTCAGCTCAATTGGCCGTCTCCAAAACCGTTACTTTTTTACTGTTCCGCGTTTCTTAATAAAAAGAAATGAAGTTCGCGCTCCCTGTTCTCCCTATCCTTGTGTTGGGGCTGGTCGGTATGTATTACCACCAATCAAAACTCACTAGTATCAATCAGGCTTACCTGGGGCAAATTGCTCATCTTGTTAATGAAGATGTGGCGATAATTGATGCAGAAATAGAACAATTTCAGCGAGAGTTAGAAGAGATTTTCTCTTGGGCGGATAAGTACCACTTCGGGAAAAAACTCTTGTTGATATTGGACACTGTAGATGTACACACTGTTTCGATGTTGAGTGAGGTCGCTGAACAGATGGATCGCCTGGATACGGACTCCTACTCTGTCTCTGCTCATTATGTACAGCATACTACTCAATTACTTGAACATGTCCGCAACTACTTGACCATTCAGTCCTCACGATTCGCGTTGCGGGAGGCAGAAATAGCTACGTTTTTAGCGAATCTCGCACACCGCCTGTCATGGGAAGCGAAGCTTCAAAATTTTCCACCATTGGTCCAATTAAAGTTGCTGGAAGCACAAGTAGTCAGATGCCAATACACGGTAATGTTTACCTTAGGTAATACGTTCTGTAACCGAGGCCTTCGCCATGCAGATGCCTTCCCCGCCGTCCTAAATTTTGGCAAGCTGAACCCCATTTTACAAAACGAAGAAGCTATTGTGGAACTGGGGGTTCAATCCTACGATTTTCTTACTTCTATAGACTCTTTTAAACTCGTTGTACAAGGCGATACGCTCCTATTCGACGGCTATGAACATCTATTCCAATACTCGCTGCCAACAGAGAAACTGGGCGACAATCAACTTGTGATCAAACTCCTGTCCATTAACCCACTCACCGGCGAGGCTTACGAATCAGAAACCAGGTTTGATTACTACGTCAACGAGACACTCAACTAGAATAGAACCCTACAACTAACCCAACTCCCTTCCATTCTAACCATCAAACCACCTAACTATCTAACCTCTTCTCCCTTTTTGATCTAAGTCAAAATATTCCCTCCTTCCCGCCCCTACTTTTGCCAATATGAAGTACATCACAGCACTTGTATTGGTGAGTTTGGCAGTAGGCTGCAGTAGCACAGAAGATACACTCTCCGGTGTCTGGACGGTCAATGATCCATTCTTCTCCGCTACCTATTTGGTGGAGAAATCCGGCCGGGACTATAATGGGGTAGTACTGGCCTACAACGACGGGACAACCCGTTATCAACGCCAAGGCAAGGAGACGCACTACGTATTCACTAACCTCAAAGCGCATGAGGGACAATACGTAGACGGAATCTCTGGCGCTACACCCAAGGCTGATCATGCCGCTCGCTTTTCTATTCAACCCATCCATCCAGATACTTTGGCCGTGACCACCTACGTCATGGGCCGACCACTCGTGGAAACCTGGACTCGAAAAACTAAATAATGATGAAGAAATTAGTTCTCCCACTATTACTGTTGGGTTTGTTGTCAAGCATTTTTGCGTGTAAAAGTGAATTGACGAATCCGGAACCGCCGCAACCTGGCGGGCCTGATACCACCACGGTATCTGCTGCGGTAGTACCAGTAAATATTAATGAGCTTGGCTTTGATCTATTGTCGAATATGCAAGGGCATTGGGTCGGTGTCAACCGAGTGATTGGGACGGATTATGATTGGTTCTCTTTCGACTACCGTGCCATCTCGCCTTCGCATGTTCATGGCATTTTTGAGGGTGGCTCTATGGGTAACTTATTTACCTCTTTCTTCGTGACGGATTTTAAGGATACCCGAACCATCATGGCCCGCAACGGCGGAGTGCTCAATGGTATCTATCGTACCAGTTATTTTGTACTGGATAGTGTTTCCTATTCTAATGAAGGGGACTTTTATCGCTTAGTGGACGCCGAGGGTGGTAAACGTACGATGTGGATGGAGCTGCGCTTTTCGCAAGACAGCCTCTATTGGAATGCTTACACCAGCCGTTTGGGGATGAGCTTCCCGCCCACTCGTCATATGAGTTTTCAGGCCAGCAAGGCGGATGAGACCTTAGCCACAGCAGCGGCAGTTGAAAATGAATTCCCTCAAAATATCCCGGCCTGGGATTTCTCGGAGGGCTTCAATCAAACGTATCTGCAGGCTGCAGAAGGAGCGAGATCTGCTACCTTTTTGGCTCAGCAAGATTCTAATGAAGATGTATTGGGCCTGGCCCTCGCTTCAGGTGATCCGTTCCGTATTAATCACTATCCCTCGGTGGCTTCGCTCCAGGTAAATGTAGAACGGAATACGGCGATAATGGACAAACGGCTATTCCTCTTTCTTTCCAAAGAGCCACTTACCGATGAGTTCGGCTACTATCGTAGCGAGGAAGCATTTAACTCGATTCTGCTTTTCCCAGAGTTGATCGGTAGTCAGGATGATTTTCGTTTTACCTATCTCCACCCAGGTGAGTATTACCTGGCGGTTATTGCGGACGCAAATGATGACGGTCTCATATCTGCTGGCGACCTCACTCACCCACAGCAGCAACTCTCTGTTTTGCCGGAAGGCCAACACGAAATAACCATTACCAATATCACCATTGAAAACTAATCTGATGAATCGTAGTATTCTAACCGCTTCGGCTGTATTATTGCTCTTATGGGGATGCGGCACGACCAACTCTCTGGATGACGAACAACCCAATCCTCCTGTAGACGTCACCTACGAAGCAAACATTCAGCCCCTAATGTACAACTACTGCACCACCTGCCATGGAGGTCCCGTCCCCAGTGCCGGCCTGCGCCTGACAACCTATCAGGAAGTACGAAATATTGCCGAAGGTGGGCAGCTCGTACAGCGTGTCAATGACACCACGAATCCTATGCCCCCTAGTGGCTTACTGAGTGCGCAGGAGCGAGAGTTAATCACCCAGTGGGTCGAAAACGGCTTCCCGGAGAACTAATAGGATAAAGTACTTTGTCTGGGCTCTGCTTGCTAAATACTATTTTAGCTGCAACTGGTTTATCTTATTTTTTGAACCATGTAAGTCATATAAGGGCCATATTAGAACCCAACTAACCCAACTAACTAACCCCCTAACAATCAAACCACCCAACCATCAAACTATCCAACCATGAAACTAATGCACGCCCTCCCCGTTTCGGCCTACACCTCCCAAGAGTGGTTTGACCTAGAGATGAAGCATATCTTTAGTAAGACCTGGCAGTTTGCTGGATTTGTGGAAGATGTGGCAGAGCCAGGCGACTATATCAGCGTCCAGGCAGGACTCAATAATATCTTCATCGTGAAAGGTAGAGACCAGCGTCTGCGTGCGTTTCACAATATGTGTCGTCACCGGGGTACTCAATTGCTTCGAGCGGTGGGCAAGACCCAAAAAGCGATTACCTGCCCTTACCATGATTGGACGTATGACCTGGAAGGGAAGCTGATTAGTATACCTAAGCGCGAAGAGGAATTCCCAAACCTAAAGGGACAGCTGCACGAATGTGGATTGAACTTGCATGAGGCTTCTGTGGATATTTTTAAGGGTATGTTGTTTGTGCACCCCGATAAAGATGCACCCAGTATCATGGACTTCTTTGGCGAGGTAGAACCTTACTTAGGGCCTCATGTGGTGGAAGAATTGGTAGAGTATTCCGAAAATGAGGAGGAGCCTTTTTACGCTAAGGAAATCCAGGCCAATTGGAAGATTGTGGTCGAAAATTACATCGATCACTATCATTTGGCGCACCTGCATGAGGGCACTTTGAATATGTATGATCATGCCCGGGCCGAATTTGGTTGGGTAGGACCACACTATTGGTTTTATGAGCCCTTAGTGCCCGAATACGAAGCGAATGTAGAGAAGATTTCGCCCTATGTGTTGATTGACTCTGTGCCTAAAGACAAGATCGGTGCCTATGTTCCCTGGCTATTTCCAAATTTGGGCCTGGGTGAGAATGAGGGTGCCTGGAGTACCTTCCATCTGACTCCACTTGCACCAGATCGAACGCTGGTAGTGATACGATCCAAAATGATGAATGTCTCTGAATGGGAGGCTTCTGCACAGTACATGAAATCGGGTATGCAGAGCTTTTGGAGTCATCATGGCGGCAAGGGTAAATATAAGGGAGACCCCAATACGGATCCGATGGCCTCTGGCGATTTCATGGCGGAAGATGTCTATGCCTGTGAGCAACAGCAGAAGTCATTGTCCTCGCCCCTGTTCAGTGTTGGTGCTGAAGCTCAACGTGGCGAATACGCTGTCCGTAAGTTTCAGATGGTCGTTAAGGAATGGATTGATCAACACAAAAACGATTAGCAGTGAGTCAGTTTCATAAACTTCAGGTTCTAGAAGTTCGCCGCGAAACGGCTGATGCTGTCGTGGTGAGTTTTGATGTACCTCACAACCTGTATGATACTTTCAACTATCAGGCAGGACAGTACCTCACTTTGCGTTTTCAACTAGGAGGGGAAGCGGTGCGTCGTTCGTACTCCCTTTGTAGTTGTCCGCACCTGGAAGAGCCCTTGCAGATTGGTGTGAAGCGGGTAGAAGGAGGTTTAGTATCCAATCACATCAATGAGGAGCTAAAGGCAGGAGATTGGGTGGAGGTCATGCCGCCGGACGGTAAATTCTTTGCCGAGGTGCAAGCGGAGAATTACAAGACCTACTATCTCTTTGCTGCCGGAAGTGGGATAACGCCCATTTTGTCTATTCTACGCACGGTATTAACTACAGAACCTCGCAGCTATGTGCATATGCTCTATGGTAATCGTGCACAAGACAGTATCATGTTCAAATCCGAGCTGGATGCCCTGGAAGCTGCACATGCCGATCGTCTGATACTAGTGCATTCTTTGAGTAGGCCCAACAGTAGCTGGAGTGATCTATGGACCTCCGAGGCTGACAAGCCTTATCGCACAGGCAGAATTGATGCGGAGGCAGTCAGTTGGTTCATCAATACCTATCCACCTTATGCCCAAAATGTGGAGTACTTTATCTGCGGGCCAGGTACGATGATCGATAACACACGTCAAGCTCTAAAAGCTATCGATGTACCCGACCAGCGCATTTTTGTGGAGAGTTTTGGCGGCGACCCAATCGACACTTCAGCTACCGGAGTAGCGAATGCTCAGTTGACGGCTCACCTGAATGGTGAAACCATAGAGACGAATATCCCAGAAGGGACAACGGTACTTCGAGCACTTATTCAAGCCGGCAAGGAGCCACCTTACTCGTGCGAGGGTGGTGTCTGTTCCTCCTGTAGGTGTAAGCTTACCGAGGGCAAAGTGCATATGCGCAATAACCTGGCATTGGACGATAAAGAGGTAGAGCAAGGGTACATCCTAAGTTGCCAAAGTATCCCGCTTACAGAAATAGTGAAAGTTCGCTATTAACGTAAATGACATTCTGAGGTCATACTAGCGCCTTATTTTAAGCTTAGTGCTATTTCCTGATGAATTCCTCCAAATTCTGATGCTAATCTGGCAAAGAGCCAATCTTTTAGCCGAGAACGATTAACGTTGGCTTGATCGGCAAGTCTATTGATTCGAACTAATGGATTGTCTCGTAACGAATCAAGAGAATTGACGAGATGTTGTGTAAGGTCATAAGCGGGGTCGCCAATGAAAGGTTTGATGTCGATGACCAACCAGGGCTTTCTTTGTGCTCGGAGGATATTTCCTGCGTGTAGATCTGTAGCTAGTAAAACCTGCCGGGTGGTGGTGTTAATCAATTGTTCTTTCAACTGGCACCCCTGCTTTGCTAAAGATGGGGAAGGGTAGCGGCTAATTGCCTGATGAGTCTCCTCATTCCATAAAGACACCATCTTACTTAAAGGGGGGAATTCATCGGTAGGAGGATCAGCGGCCCACATTTCTTGCAGTAACTCGCAAATAATCGCATCCTGATCCGACAATTTTAACTGCTGGAGGTTAGTGCCGGGATCACATTTTTCAAGCAATAAAGCGTTGGTAGCTTTATCATAATTCAGAAGTTGGACTGTCGGCTTACCATTCAACAACTGTAGTCCTTCGATTTCGTTGCTTGCTTCAAAGTGAGGAAAGCCCACTTTAAGAACAACTTCCTCTCCTTCTGCATTAACACAATCCACAACGTATGAGCAGGAAACGTTATCAAGATAGGGTGTTCCTAGTTTTAGCCCCCACTCTAAGGTTTTGCGTGATAGCACCCTGGGCAGGTTGTCCACCCAAGCCCGATGTTCACTAGATTCATGGCCCAGATTAATTAAATATTCAGAGAGTTTCATGGAATTACTAGGTTGAAGTCTGTTGCAAGCGCCTGGAGCAGTTAATAAGAACTACAGGGTAAGAATCTTACTTAGATAGTCATTTCGTTACAGCTTGGGTAAATTGTAGGAGTTGTTCATGGAACTCTGTTTTAAGGTCCCTGTCCAAAATACCACCCTCCGGTGAAAAATTTTGCCCGAAGGAGGGCAAAGAAAAACGCCCCACATGGTTCTTATTAGCATAACTGTAGCTGCTAAAAGCCAGATCCAGTACTCCAATTCCGCCACGACCCCCAGGAGAAGTAGCCAGTAGTAACATCGGCTTGTCCAACCATACTCCTTTCTCTATTCTCGACACCCAATCGTAGATGTTTTTATACGCTGCTGAATATGCCCCGTTATGCTCAGCAAAGGAAATGATTATGCCGTCGGCTGTCCGGATATGTTCCTTGAATTGCTGAGCTAAGGCTGGAATGCCATCTTCTTTTTCGCGATCAATGCTGTAAATCGGCATTTCAAAATCGTTGAGATCCAGAAGGTTTAAGTCTGCACCTTTGATTTGGGCTGCAGCATAGCTGGCAAACTGCTTGTTGATAGATTTTTTGCTGCTGCTTGCTCCTAGTACCAGAATTCTTTTCGCCATCTCTTGTATTGTGACTTTAGTAGTTATATGCTTTGGGTTTTCGGAAACCTATCGTGGCAATAGTAACAATCTCTAATAAACTGTTACCTGCGAATCTGTAAGGTATGCATGTAGAAACACACCAAGCGTGCGTTTGGCTGAATAAGTTTTTTAAAAAAATCTTCTCTTACTGTCCCCTTCCATAGATCGTGCTTCGTCACTGTAGTGATTATCATTCACTAACCACATAATTTGACGAAATGAAAAAGTTTATGGCCATCTACAACACGCCGGCGGCGGTTATGGCACAAGCAGCACAGATCAGTCCAGAGGATCACGCAAAAGGAATGCAAGCTTGGTTTGCCTGGCGCGATAAGTGTGGCGACCACATTGTAGATTTTGGTGCTCCTTTGATGAGTGGGCAAACCATACATCAAGATGGCTCTTGGGCTACTAGCAACACGCCAACCAATGGATATTCCATCTTGCAAGGAGATAATCTGGAGCAGGTTCAGGCCCTATTCAATGATCACCCGCATCTTTCCTGGGGGGAAGGCTGCACGGTAGAAGTTCATGAATTTGCGGAAATGTAATTTCGGATTTACCCTTCTTTCCGCCAGTGGCGGAGCACACAATACCTTATCTTTAATCACCAATAAAATCACCTACGTAATGAAAGATTTCATGCTCATCTTTATCGGAGCTGACTATGGCGAATTAGGTCTCTCTCCAGAACAAATGCAACAACGCATGGGCAAATGGTTTGCCTGGCACGGTAAAATGGAAAGTGCCGGCATCATCAAGAGCGGCGAGGCACTTCACCCTACAGGGGTACGTATTTCTGGGCCAGAGCGTACGGTTACGGATCGTGCTGCAACCGAGCTCAAGGAGTTAGTTGGCGGATACTACGTTATCGCTGCTGCGGATATGGAAGCGGCTAAAGCAGTCGCCCAGGATTTCCCAGACTTTGATTTGGGCGGTACCGTAGAGATTCGTGAAGTAATGGTCTTCGAACAATGACCGATTCCAAGCTCATCGACCATCTTTTCCGGCATCAGTACGGAAAGATGGTCGCTGTCTTGACGCGCATCTTTGGCTTGCATCACCTGGAGACCATCGAAGATGCGATCCAGGACACCTTCGTAAATGCAAGTCTTAAGTGGCGGACAGGCCTTCCGGACAATCCGGAGGCCTGGCTTACCGCTGCCGCTAAAAATCGTGCAATAGATCTGCTTCGTAAGTTAAAGGCGGAGAGCAATCGATTGCATCAAATGGGGGCAGGGCCAGCCGCCATGATGTTGGATGAAATGTTCTTGGATCACCAGATCGAAGACAGCCAGCTGCGGATGATATTTACGGCTTGTCACCCCCTGTTAGATCCGCGTGATCAGATTGCCTTTGCCCTCAAAACAGTAGCTGGTTTCAGTACGCGGGAAATTGCTGCCGCATTGTTGCTTAAAGTGGAAACGGTAAAGAAGCGTCTTTCCCGTGCTCGGAAAGCTATCCAGAAAAATGATATCCGATTTGAATTACCGGATAAAGCGGCACTGCTGGAACGATTAGCTCGCGTACATGAAGTCTTGTACCTGATCTTCAACGAGGGATTTCATTCTACACAGCAACAACTTCTCATCCGCAAAGAGCTCTGTGGAGAAGCCATTCGCCTAAGCAAGCTGGTACTCAAAAAAGAGAATTTACGCAACGGCGCCGGCTACGCCTTATTTGCGCTTATGTGTTTTCATGCCGCACGTTTAGAGAGCCGAATGTCTGCCAATCTGGAAACGATTGATCTTAGAAATCAAGATCGTTCGCAGTGGTACAGGCCTTTGATTGAGTTGGGGGATCAAGCACTGAGTATGGCTCGCAGCTATGATGATCAATCGGTCTTTCACTTGGAGGCAGCCATTGCCGTAGAACACCTATGCGCCACCTCTTTTGAGGCTACGAACTGGCGTAAAATACTGGGACACTATCAACAACTGTACGACTGGACTCAAGATAAACTGACGCTCCTCAACATTGCTATTGTGCTGATTCAATTGGAGGAAAATGAAAAAGCCCGTAGCCTATTGGATGATATAGACCCCGCGCACTTGGAACAAAGAGCTTACCTCTTCTACGGCGTTGAAGCCGAGTACTACAAGAACATTGGCCAACCTCAAAAGGCCATAGTTGCTCTGGACGTTGCGCTCCAAAAAGTAACCAATGAAGCAGAGCGGGCCTATTTACTCAAAAAGAAAAACAAGTTGCAATGAGTTCAAGTACCGATACTTTTTTGCTAGATCGCATCCGGAACTACCTGGCCAGCCAAGGCACAGAATGGGAGGAAAAGAAGATGTTTGGCGGCTATTGCTTCATGGTAGATAATAAGATGTGTTTAGGAACTTATAAAGGAGGCATCATGGCCAGAGTAGCACCCGAGGAGATGCCAATACTACTAGAGAGACCAGGCGCAGAGCAAATGATTCACGGTGGCCGACCCATGACTGGCTACGCTTTTCTGGAACCAGAAGCCTTCGATGCGGACGCTGATCTCAATTTCTGGATTCAACAATGCCTGGCCTTTAATCCAAGAGCGAAGTCGAGTAAGAAAAAGAAGAAGTAGCGGCGAATTCTCTATCTTTAAGGAGCACCACCGGCACCAATAAGCCGGATTTATAACACAACCTATATTCATCATGGACGCTTTCAACATCCGTTGGCTGGTCGTTTTTGTGCTCGCCTTTATGCTCCTTGCTTTCCTTTATCGTGTAGCCCAACCTAAGTCGCCATTCAATGTGGCACTACGGGATAGTGGTCCCAATACAGCCTATAGTTTTGCCAAGACTCAACTACTTTGGTGGACCGTCATTATCTCCATTTGTTTTGCGGTAGCTTATGCTGTTACTGGCGAGGCAGAAGGCTTACTCAATTCTAGTAATCTAGTGCTGCTTGGAATCAGTGTAGGAACGGTTGCTGCTGGCCGTGTTATCGATTCTGGGGATGAAAGTAACCCGAGCATTAAGCAGCGCCACCAGACCTGTGGTAACCATCAAAGTTTTCTGGTGGATATCCTTTCGGATTATAACGGTATTAGTACCCACCGCTTTCAGGCATTGATCTTTAACGTGGTTTACGGCCTGGCGTTTGTCATGGAGTTCTGTTCCAATGGGATGGACCTTCTACCTACCTATGATTCGGCTACCCTAGGCTTAATCGGTTTAAGTTCTGGTGGCTACCTGGCCTTAAAAGTCAGTGAGAACAATGAAATGACTTCGAAAAAGATAGAAACCGATATGCAGGCAAGGCAGCAGGCTGCATCGACCACCGCTGCTGCTGATTCAGGTACCGGAAGCTCTTAGCAAAATTGTGACAGCTTGAACACTAGAACCTCCCACAAGACATGTCTTGTGGGAGGTTTATAATATCATATCCAGAGTGTATAGAATTAGTATCTTTCATCTCCAAGTAGAAGCATGATGATAAGAGCCTTTTTGCAATCTTTTGACTTCCTGTTGCCAAACGATATTGACGACTTTCTGGAATTGGCCCAACCCTTGTCATTGCGCAAATCAGAATGCTTTAGCCAGATCGGTGAAGTCAGCAATCGCGTTGGGTTTATCCAGAGCGGCATTCTCCGGTCTTACTACTATGCGGATAATGCAGAGGAGATCACTTACTGTATCCTATTTCCCAATACGCTGGTGTCGGCTTATTCTTCCTTCATTACCGGAAAGCCCAGTGAGGAGTGTATCCAAGCGATTACGGATGTAGAGTTATTGACGTTCAGTAAATCTGATCTGTACCAACTCGCTGATGGCAATATCCGCTGGATCAACTTCATGCGAGTGATGGCGGAGCGCCAATATGTGGAACAAGAAGACCGCATTTTTCGCCTACAACGCTCTTCCGCACAAGATCGCTACACCAAACTCCTGACGGATCAGCCAGACTATGTGCAGCATATTCCACAGCGTTACCTATCATCCTACCTTGGGATCACCCAACGCCACCTTAGTCGAATTCGGGCACAGTTAGCGAAATAGACAAATGTCCTTGTTTTAGGCCTGGAGATGCAGCTATTATTGTCATCAGAACCAAATGATGGACAATGAAGAAGATACTGCTGATCAACGGACACCCCAATCCTGATTCTTTTAACCACGCTCTGGCGGCTGCTTATCAAAAAGGTGCACTAGCCGCCAAGGCCGAAGTGAGGTTGCTTAATATCGGTGAGCTTGATTTTAATCCCAACTTGCGGTATGGCTATCAAAAACGCACGGAATTAGAACCCGACTTACTGGCAGCCTGGGAAGACATTCAGTGGGCTGATCATCTGGTGTGGGTGCACCCAGTTTGGTGGGGTGGCTTGCCCGCTATTACCAAAGGCTTCTTAGATCGCCTTTTTCTTCCAGGCTTTGCCTTTCAATACCGCGAAGGCTCTTTGTGGTGGGATAAACTGCTCAAAGGAAAAACGGCGCGCATTATCACTACCATGGATCAGCCAGGCTGGTTTTACCGTTTCTTCTACGGCCGGCCAAGTATTAACCAACTGAAACGATCAACACTTCAATTTGTCGGCATTGATCCGGTTCGCGTTACCATATTTGGACCCATCAAGACTGCTTCTGCCGGACGCCGTGATAAATGGCTCCAGCAGACCGAACGACTTGGGAGTAAACTAAAATAGTGGCTAGCGCAAATGCTCATCGAAGAAAGCGATAGTTCGTTGCCAGGCGAGTTCAGCCGCCTCTTGGTTGTACCGGGGAGTGGTGTCATTGTGAAACCCGTGCTTCACCTCTGGGTACATATGGGCAGTGTACTGCTTTTCGTTGGCCTGCAATGCGGCTTCGTAGTCTGGCCAGCCTTTATTGACGCGTGCATCGAGCTCAGCATATTGCAACAAGAGTGGAGCCTTAATATTTGGCACATCCTCAGCAGAAGGTTGCCCCCCGTAAAATGGTACGGCAGCCGATAGCTCAGGAATGCGCACTGCCATCATGTTGGAAATCCATCCGCCAAAGCAGAAACCTACCACACCCACTTTGCCTGTGCATTCTGGGTGCTGTGCCAAGTAATGGAAGGCCGCAATGAAGTCCTCTAGCATTTTACCGCGGTCGCGTTGGCGCTGGAGTGTTCGCCCATCGTCGTCATTTCCGGGATAGCCACCAAGTGGTGTCAGTGCATCAGGAGCCAAGGCGATAAAGTTGGCAATTCCAGCACGGCGAGCCACATCTTCAATATGTGGGTTGAGTCCGCGGTTCTCATGCACTACAATAATGCCAGGTAGTTTTCCCTCTCGTTCTACCGGGCGAGTAAGCAGACCCTTGATACTGCCGCCCCCTTCCGGCGAATCGTAGTGGATATATTCCGATTCCAGGCGCGGGTCGTTGGCCCGTACCTGTTGCCGCTCTTCGTATTGAGGGAGAAGGTGATTCATCAAAGCCGATACGGTAAGGCCACCTACCGCATAGGCAGATAGACGTTCCATAAATACACGACGATCAATCTTGTTATGGGCGTAATCGTCGTATAAATCGAATACTTCTTGTTGGACCTTAATCGGCTTTTTCATGGCGGCTGGCATTGGTTTCTATGAAGGTACAACTCCTTGAAGCATAGATGGGCTGGAACTTGTCTGAAAACCTTGCCGAGAGAAGGGAATTAGAGTGAGAATAAGACTTTCCTTCACTCTAATTCCAATTTTGATTCCTACTGCTTTATAATTCTCTTGCTTATCTGGGCTTGCCCATCCCGTACTTGCACGATGTAGCTTCCCTTTGGAAGTTGCTCCACGTCAACAGTGAGGAGAGACTCGGTGCTTTGACCTAGCGACTGAAAGTACACTTGTTGCCCTAGCGTATTAAAGATGCGGGCTTCTAATTGATCAGGAGTAGCTGAAAGATCCAGCTCCAGTGTGAGTTGATTCACAACTGGATTAGGATAAATCTGTACCCCAACCGCTAATTCCTCAGATTCTACGGCGGATACATTGGTGGGGTAGAAGGCATAGATCTGCCCGACTGGAGGCGTTTGATTCAAACTGGGAAAGGTTACTGGATTCGCTTCGCTTGGGCTAATCACAGGATCGGTGGACTCACCTGTCAGAAACCAGCTATTTCCTATCTCAAATGTCTGAACATTCGCGCTTTGCAGAAGTCCTATTGAAGGGCCAGAGCCGTTACCGAAAACGTCGTTTGAGGCTATGTTACTGGGGCCGTAGCAATATTCTATAAGACCAGCGGTCTCATAAATCCACAGTTGGAAGTTTACATAACTCTCACTTGATCCAAAGGCAACCTCATTATAGAAGCCAGCGTTTTGCCACTCAATTTTAAAAATTCGTCCAGGTGCCTGACCGTCTACCTTATATAGAATTGGCGACATTGACTGCTCCGTCCCATATCCCCGATCAGTTAGGTCTTCGCCATAGGGTGCTAGCATAGAAGATTCTGTGTTAGAGCTCATGAGAAAGCCTCCGATGTAACCGTTGAGGTAGAAGGTGTCAAAGGATTCCCCGAACATAGCCACCTCGAAGCCAATAGGTATTTCTAGCACAGGATCGTCCCATGGGCCATTAGTATCTACGGTGGTAGCATTTGTTAGTGGTTGGTATTCGCCTACATTGACGAACTGAAATGTATAAGGCAATTCTTGCCCGAAAAGGGTGAAGCTACTGCTTAAAATGAGCAGTGAAAAAATGTACTTGTAGAACATATTTAATGGGTTTGGAATGTGAGCAATGCAAGGGCTCACATCGGTGAATAATTCAATGATTTGAGTCCAACTGAGGTGTACTAAGCTGGTGCATGTGGGTAATGCAGCCGCCCTTCAGGAAGCTCCCTCCGGGCGGCCTTGCGAATAACCCCTATGTTTTCACAATTCTTTTGGTGTAGATCTGTCCTGCGCTTTTCAATTGCAGGGTATATGCACCATGAGTGAGGTGCTCCAGGTCGATACGGATTGTAGTGGTAGGCTCATTTTCGTCTTGTGGGACATGGAGCACTGCTACTTTTCCTTTGAGGATGCTTACTTCCAAATCGTTAGGAATGTGCTCTAGCTTAAGGACCAGTTCATCACTGATGATGATAGAGCTTAGGCTAAACTTCAGTGCGGATTTGGGGGCAACTTGCCTTGCCATGGCTACGTATTCCGGCGAGGGAACATGAATGTGTTTCGTAATGGTTTCAATAGAGCTTGCTTCCTGAGATTGAAGACCTGTAATGGTCGTCAGGAGTAACAAGCTTAGAATGAATGTGCGTGTCATGTTAATAGGTTTTGTTAGGAGCTGTTGTACAGCTACAGGGATGAGTGTTTTGGTGTTTCTTAGGGCTATGCGCTTACTGCTTCCTTTTTGTTGGCTTTTTCAAACGCGCCTAGTTCATTGAGTAGGCCTGAAAGGTAACCGTGGGTGATATGTGCCTGCTGGCGGAAGTCGGGGAGCTCCATCAGTACCTCGTGTAGTTTAGGTAGGTGATAGAATGGCACACCTGGATATAAATGGTGCTCTAGGTGATACCCTACCTGATGCGGAGCCAGGAAAAAACGCTCCACCAAAGTGGGCAGGGTAGTCCGGGTAGAACTCAAAGCGTCGTCGTATTCTAGCTCTCCGTAGTGCTCCGCAACGCTGCGGATATACTGAAACATGAAGAAGCTAGAGAGGTATGGCACCACCCAGAATAGCAGGTAATACAACCAACTACTGCTAATGGTCAATACAGTAAAGAGTATGACGTAGAACAAGATGCGAGGCAGGCGCTGCTCACCTTGCTGTGCTTGTTTGGCTGCTGGGGCCTGGAACCGCTGCAGGAACCATACGGCATCACTTACACCTTTGTACAGGATCAAGTAAGAACCTAGCGTCAGCATGAATTCACGCTTAGTCTTCGGAAAGGTAAAGGCGCGCTTGCCTAGCTTGGCTACCCAATCGGGGTCGTCCTCGGTGTTGAGGTGCTGGTGGTGGCGCAAGTGATTCTGGCGGTAGGTTTCAATGGAGGTGAACAATGGATACATGGTGATCCAGTTGGTCAATCCGTCATTCCATTTGCGGTTTTTGAGGAAACGAAAATGAGTAGCATCATGCATTAGGATGGCCAGTGCGTGCATGCGGGCACCAATAATGATGACAGCTATTGGATAAAAGATCATCGGCAACCAGTTGATACTGGCGTAGATCGTTAGGGCAATTACGGTCCAGTCGAATACGATGGCCATGGCATGGCGCAATGCATTGGTCTGAAACAATGGCTTGAATTGAGCAGGGTTGAGCTGCTTGTGAAAATCGGGGTTAGGATGTGCGTGCATGATATTGTTGCAATTGATGAATGAATCGATTGCAAATTGCCCGGGAAAAGGCCTGTTTCTAGGGAGGTCAGGGCGATACAACACCCCCAGCGGGTAGTGTGCAGTTTTGGCGGGATAAGTGGTTTTGGCCCATTTTGAGGATTATTCCTGAAGGGGTAGTGCTAGTTTTTGACGAGGGAGTCCAAGTGCTACTTGTGCTTTTTTCTGTACTTTACGGTAGTAAACACCATCCCGTAAAATGAAACCTAAACACCTAAAACACGCCTTTTTATGGGCGATTATAGGATCATTCTTGTGCCTTGCTGCATGGGAAATGTACTGGCGAACCCAAACCGACCGCTACAACGCCCACCTGGATGACGACCGTTATCTATGGGCGGAGCATCGCCGTTTAGTGGAAACGGCAACCGAAGATGATGTAGTCATCATTGGATCCTCGCGCACCGCTTTCAACTTCAATACCAATATCTGGTTGGAAGAGCAAGGCCACCGGCCGATCAACCTTTCTACCGATGGAAAACCTGCAGGACCATTCCTCAAGGACTTGGTGGATAATACCGATTTTGCCGGGACCCTCGTCATGGGAATCACTCCATTGCTTTCCTTTACAACGGCAGATGACCCCTTCTGGCAACCCGCTTACCAGTGGATCGAACACTACCAAAAGGAGACCTATGCACAATGGGCAGGGCATCAACTCTCTAAGCCACTCCAGCGCAGGCTGGTAATGCTGACTGCCACTGAGTTGGATTTTGCTAATGATCTTGATCTCAAGTCACTCCTGAAGACAATTCCATTAAAGCGCCGGATTCCAAATGACTTTGTACTACCCAAATTTGGGCATACCGATGAGTACCGGAATGTGATGATGTACCCGAGTATGAAGACGGATACTTCTTTTGCCGGACAGGTTCATAAAGCCTGGGGGAGTTTCTTGCCGTTTCTGCCCGAGCACGAAGCGGTGGCTGAGATCATACCTGGTGTGATCCAGTACTATCAAGTTTTGATTGAACGATTTCAGGAAAGAGGCGGGAAGATTATCGTGATTCGCCATAAGGCAGAGCCGGAATGGAATGGCCCATCGCAGCGCATGCTGCCCCGGGAGAAGGTTTGGGATCGTTTGGTGGCGGCTATTGATGCACCTACCTATCACTTCGAGGATTATCCTTTTATGCAAAAACACCAACTGCCAGATTGGTCGCACATGGCTGCGGATGATGCTATTGTCTACACCCGAGACATGGTTCAGCAACTCATTGCCGATGGCCATCTTCGCCAATTTCCTCGTTAACCCAACACCCGTAAACCCACCTTCTCATGCTTTTTAATTCACTTACCTTTATCGTCTTCCTGGCGGTTGTCCTACTTTTATACTACCTCCCCATTCTGCGGTGGAAGCAAAAGAAAATCATGCTCCTGCTGGCCAGCTATCTCTTCTACGCGGCCTGGAATCCGCCTTTGGTTATTCTCCTTTGGATTTCTACTGCCGTCGATTGGTGGGTAGGAAATCGATTATACAAGAGCGATACCGAAAAGGGGCGCAAGAGCATACTGATGATCAGTTTGGTCGTCAACCTTGGCTTTTTGGCCTTCTTCAAGTATGGTGGTTTTTTGCTGGACAACTTCCTTGGGTTTACTAGTATGCTGGGTTTAGATTGGCAGGTAGCTGCTCCGGATATTATTCTACCAATGGGTATATCCTTCTACACTTTCCAAACAATGTCCTATTCGATAGACATGTATTACCGGCGTACGGAGCCCGCCCGGAGCATGCTTGACTTTGCCTTGTATGTAACGTTCTTTCCCCAGTTGGTGGCGGGGCCAATTGTACGCGCCAATACGTTGATACCTCAATTCTACGAACCCAAGAGAGTGACCTGGGATCAGTTCTACTGGGGGAGTTTTCTGCTGACGCTGGGTATGTTTCAGAAGGTGGTACTGGCCGATGTTTTCTTAGCTGACGTTTCCGATGCTGTATTCGGAGCTGGAGGCATGGTGCATCCGATAGACTCCTGGACGGGCACCTTGGCCTTCTCCGGTCAGATCTTCTTCGATTTTGCGGGTTATTCTACTTGTGCAATTGGAGTAGCTTTAATGCTGGGCATTATTTTACCGGACAACTTTAGATACCCCTACGCAGCTATTGGTTTCTCAGATTTCTGGCGGCGCTGGCACATTACTTTATCCACTTGGTTGCGGGATTATCTCTACATCCCACTAGGAGGCAACCGTAATGGTGCTGTTCGCACGTACATCAACCTTATGATTACGATGTTACTTGGAGGCTTGTGGCACGGTGCGGCCTGGACCTTTGTGTTCTGGGGCTTCCTGCACGGACTCTATCTAGGGGGAGAGCGCTATTTGCGAGAACGCTTAAGTATCAATTGGACGCCCGCAAAAATGCGACTGGCGGCGATAGGAACTTACTTCCTCGTGCTAATCACCTGGGTGTTCTTCCGGGCACCGACTTTTGGAAAAGCCTGGCAAATGCTAGGAGCTATGTTCTTACTGGATTGGAGCGGTGCGGTGTTGTTGCAAGAGTTGGCCATCATCGTTGTTGCTTTGATTACCGTCGGCTTACTAGTCGTGCATTGGCGAATGCGGAACACTTCCGTACATGCTGTTGCCCAGAATACACCAGCCTGGGCGCTGGGTTTAGGCTGGGCGGCCATGATTGTGCTGATTGCTATAGCGCAAGGCACGGGAGAGCAATTTATCTATTTCCAATTCTAATCACGTACCGGATAAGACAAGAAGAGCCCATACTGAACTAACAGCATGGGCCTTCTCTCACCTATGTTCTTGTAGCTTATTCAGCTATTTTTACATTTACGGCATTAAGGCCTTTACGACCTTCTTCTACTTCGTAGGTTACGGTGTCGCCTTCGCGAATGTCATCTTCGGTGCCACTAATGTGAACGAAAATGTCTTTACCACCATCTTCAGGAGTAATGAATCCAAATCCCTTGGACTCATTAAAAAATTTAACTGTTCCTGTATTCATTTTATTAATTACTTAAATAATAGCACAAAGCTAATTCAGATAAATGAGTTAATCAGCATTTATAGGCTGATAATTAATAGTTTATACTAAGAAAAAGGGTAAATGAACTTAACTTAAGCTTAATGTTTGGGTTATTTTGATTCTCAAAAACCTCATTATTTTAGCTCTGCGTATCCTTAATAACCAACGAAAACCTATGCCCATAGCTAGGTTCCTAAAACAATATTATGTCCAACACTGTCCCGACTTGGGTCGCCAATCGAATTTTGGCCTTCTTTAATTCCGCTCGTTCTGTAGAAGATATTGTTAATGGTAATATCAAAGATGATCCTTCCGATGGCCCTGGGCGCGTAATGGGGCGTTCGTTGGCGGCGAAGATCCTGCGTACAAAGAGCCAGTTGCCGCGGCGCCGGTTTACAGAATTTTCTCAACTAGACGATATTCATGGTGTTGGCCCCGGTACCATTCAAGACTTGGTTTATAGTTTTGGTACTAATGCAGCTGAGGCCTTCCAGCAATCCATGTACGACAACAGTGTGATCTACCGGGAGAACTGGCCGCTGGAGTTTTTTCGCTTTACGATCGAGGATCAGCAGCAGTTCAACGAATTGGTGAATGACCAGACGATGTTTCGTACGTACGTCTGTGATCGCATTACGGACTTGTGCAATGAACGCGAGGTGTCTGATGCGGATTGCCAGAAAATGTTGAGTGAAATTGAAGGTGCATACATTGATACCTATCACAACACAACTCCCGCTCCTGCCTACGCTTTAGCGCTCTGGTTTTATGAATTTGATGCTGATAATTGGTTCTCCTGGGAACGCATTCAGGAACAAACGGAGCAGTACATCAGCTACCACATGGGCGGATACCCTTGGGATATGGAATTACGATTTTTCCGCGGCGTACAGCAACGCGGGATTATTCCAATCGGCATCACACCAACCGATCTTCCGGTAATGGTCAACTGGCCGGAGCAGACCGTCACCATTTGGTTTTCTACCCTCTACGACTAAAAAGGAATAGGGAGTTACTGCGTAGTAACTCCCTCCAAGTAATTTTTCACAATAACCTTATCGAACAAGGGTCACATCTCCCTTTTTTGTCACACTAGTGCCGTTTATTAGATTAATTTTGGTGTGATAAACAAAGACCGCAGGATTCATTGTTTCTCCCTGGAAAATCCCATCCCAGCCAAATAGAGGTTCGTTAGGTGGAAAATCATAAGCTTCGAAAACCATGTTGCCCCAACGATCGAAGATTCTCAAGAATTCGATTTGCCCAATCCCAGGTCGCGTATAGATCAAGAAGCGATCATTGTTATCATCACCATTGGGCGAGAACGCATTTGGGATGTAGACAATTTCTTCCTCAATGAGACGTACCCGAATACTATCACTGGCCTGACAGCCAAAAACATCAGTCAACGTGAGGCTAAAGGTAGTGCTGAGGATTGGGCTAGCAACCGGATTCGGACAGCTTGTACAACTGAGATAGGGGGGCGGAGACCACAATAAGGAGTCGATCAGAAATGGCTCTAGGTTAGTTGAGAAACTGAGTTCATAGATGTCTCCGCTTGCTATCTGTACTGATGGACCTAGGTCTAGCTCAATACGTTCGTAGGTTTCAATTTCCACATTCTCCCAAATCTGGCAACCATTAGCGTCTTGTACCCCCAGGCTGTAAATACCGGCCTCGAGATCTCCAAAACTTGTGATGTTGAAGAATGGGCTGCCGTTTAAGCTGTATAAATAGGGTGGTGTACCACCTTCTACTACCCCGACGTCAATGACCCCATTATTTGTTCCAAAGCAAATCTGATTAGCATCAAAATTGAGTGTGGTAATAGGCGGAATAGCAATTACTTCTGTAATGTCACTCGCCGTGCAGCCGTTGGAAGTATTGGTCACCACCAATTCATAGAAGCCAACTTGATCTACTGTTAGATTGCTACTGCCATCTTGCTGCACTGGGTTCTCATCCAAATTAGTCCAGGAATAGGAGAAATTAGTGCCTGTGGAAGACGCTGTGCCGTCAATAATGGCTTCCAATTCATTACAATCAATTTCAACGAGATCAGGAAGCTGCGCAATAGGAAGCTGGAAATTACTATCTACCTGGACACTGTCAATTGATATGCAGCCATTCTCTGTATTGTTGGCTTGCAGAAAATACCAGCCAGGAAGGACTACAGTTGGTGTCAGGCTCGATGCACCGGCGCTTATCCCTCCAGCGGGACCTTGCCAACCAAAATCAATTATTGCACTATTATTGATAATATTACCCGATAGTTGTACAGTATTATTGCTGCAGTTTAACTCATCCGCGATACCTGTATCCGCGATTGGCGCAGGTAGAAGATCGATGGGTAGCATTCCATTCGTACCACATCCAGCGGCATTGGTAGCCACTACAGTATAAGTCAGATCACTATTAGGTAAAATAGAAAACTGCCCGGCTTGTGTTAATGGGGTTATACCAATGTCTGGCACCCAATTGTATTCATACTCATCAGGTAAGATTAGTATTGCGGGACTGCCCTCACATACTTCAAATGTCCCCGGCAAATCGAGTTGCGGTGCTGCTTCTACCACAACCGAAACCCAGGCAGTATCGGTATTACAAATATCGAAGCTTTCATTGCTTACAATAACTGCGTAAGTGCTGCTAGTGGGGGGCACAAATGTGTTTCCGCTGGCTAATGGTGCACCACCCAATACTAGCGTTAGGCTATCGTACCAGCTATAGTTGATATCTCCACCTTGTCCCGAAATAGTAGCAATAATGGCTTCGGGCTCATTCTCGCAAAATGTCAAATCGTTTGCGGAAGTAGCGACCATAAAACTTGGACCTACGTTAACTTGAAGGTTGTCCGTGCTTTGGCATCCAGCTGCGTTTTGGGCAATAATCGTATAGTTGGTACTTTGAAAAGGATCTACTTCAAATACATTAGTACCGCTTACTAGACTCACACCACCTGAGGGACTCCAATTGTAAATATCGCCTGGCTCAAGGGTGATGGTGTTTGTTTCACCACCACAGTTCTCCACGACTTCTGGAATGTTTATTTCAGGTAAGTTATTGATGGTCACCTCTAACATTGCCGTATCGGTATTGCAGGCTGCTAGGTCAAAATGGGTGGCAGTAGCGAGGTATGAACCACTACTTGGGGGGAGGAATGGGTTACCGGTGAAGGTAACAGTGTTATTGTCAATCGAATACCACTGAACCTGAATATTACCACCAATACCAGTCAACTGAGCTTCGATGGGCTGTACATTGTCAATGCAATATTCTACGGTAGGTGAATTAATGGCAATGCCAAACGGAGGAATGACTTCAACCTCGGTAGTAGTACTAAAGACACACCCGAACGGATCTGTAGCGGTGACGGTATAGTTAGTAGTATTACTTGGTGTCAGCTCAAAAGTGTTAGTGCCCAAAACCGGATTAACAGAATTATCAGGAGACCAAGCGTAGGAGTAACCATCAGGTAGTGTGAAAGAGGTGCTTTCCCCGCTGCAAAGTGTAGTGTTAGTTGGGAGATCAAATACTGGAGCAGGCTGAACCTGTATGCTCACAAACGCGGTGTCGAGGTTGCAAGCTTGCAATGCATTATTGGTAGCTACTACGTAGTATTCTCCTCCTGCTGGTGGTAAAAATTGCTGACCGGTAAAGTTCAGTGCATCCGTTTCGGCCTCGTACCAGCGGAATGTAACATTAGACTCACCACCGATTAACTCCGCCGCTATCGGTTGAATACTACCCTCACAGAACAAGTACTGTTCGGGGCTAATAGCTACCCCAAATTCAGGGGCTACTTCTACATTAACTTCTTGGTTGTCGCTACAGCCGAGGTTGTCCATGGCTGTAATTGTATAGCTAGTGCTTTCCGAGGGTGAGAGAATAAAGCGATTAGTGCCAATGATAGGATCCACTGTGTTGCCAGGCGTCCAGTTGTACTGGAAGCCATCGGTTAGTTCAATTTCGGCGGTTTCACCAAAGCACAAGATAAAGTCATCGGGTACCTCGAATACAGGTAGCTGTTGAATGTTGACGGTAACTTCTGCTACGTCAACATTACAAGCGCTTAGATCATTGTTAGTGGCAATGATTTGGTAAATGCCACTACTTGGTGGTAAAAGACTGGGGCCAGTACCTACTAGCGCCCCAGTAGCCGTATCGTACCATTCCAGGGAAATATCCCCTCCTGGGCCGCTGAGCTGTGCTTGAATTGGGAGTATGTTATCCGCACAGAACGTTACTTCTGAAGTGGTTAGGTTTACATTAAACTCCGGAATTACTTCGATCGTCAAGGTGTTGCTGGCGCTGCATCCAAATTCGTCCGTGGCGACTAGCGTATAGCTGGTAGAGTTACCGGGGGACAAAGTAAATAAATTAGTTCCCGGTGTTTGCGTGATGTTTTCGTCAGGACTCCATTGGTAGGTGTACTGATCGGGAAGAAGTATACTCTCTGATGCACCCTCGCAGATGGTTGACGCATTGGGGAAACTAAACTCTGGTAAGGGTTGGAAGATCACCTCCACATTGGCGGTGTCCATATTACAACCCCCAAAAGTGGTGTCTGTAGCAATCAACCAATAGGTGTTAGCCGCTGGAGGTATGAAAGAACTACTAGTTGCTATAGGTGGACCGCCAGATTGGAAGGCTGCATCATCATACCACTCAAAAGTGATATCTTCTATTGGTAGATTGATAGTAGTAGTTACAGATTGAATATTGTCCTCACAAAAGACAATTGGCGTGGACGAGAGCCCTGCCTGCACTTCTGGTAAGACATTTACCACCACAGTATCACAAACCGTAACTGGTAGGATGTCGCAGTTCTCTGGTACGTAAGTTCCGCATACTTCATAACGAACTTGTGGTGGTGAGTTTTCGTCCGGAGTGAAGGTCGTTGTGTCACAACCCATTGTACAGGATAAATAAGCGTTGTAGCGCTCATCAGGTGAACTTACATCCCGCCAGACAATAGTGCTGTCGATTGGGCCCGCTAAGCCCAACTCCACACTACAATTGATTCTAGTAGTAAGGGTGTCAACAGTAATCGGAGCCTGAATAGAGCGAATACTATAGACGTTCTGGTTAGCTCCGGGTTTGCAGAAAGTAATGGTATACTCCTGTCCACCTTGGAGACAAATTTCTTCGCCTACCATGACGATCTGGCCACAATCAATTTGATAGAATAATGCTCCTGGCGGTTCGGCACCAGAGAAGATGTCAAATTCTAGCCCTACAGCAGAACTTGCCAATAAGACGGTAAATTCAATACAAACGTCTGGAAACATTGATCCACAGCAAGAGCCATCCCGCTGAATAGCAGGGGATAGATAGACGCTGTCGGCGTCTGTACTTAGGTCAACATAGAAATACGGAGTGTCCTCCGAACAAACAACTTGCCCTTTAACTGCACGAAGTTGGATTACACTTAAGAATAGCACGGGCAGGGCTACCCTTAGTAGCAACGGTATCGTTTTCATGGGATTATGAGATGATGTGTCAATAATGCTTCTCTATTCAAATATAAGGAAAAACTACTATGACTAGGATTAAGGTGGAAGTACCTCTTGGTTTGCTCCGATGCTATTGGAAGACAGGACTCGCATATTTTTGATAATTCTAGGTATGCAGATAATTGGCGTTCTTTGTTCGTCCATCGGCCTTAGTATTCTGATGTTAAAAACCTTTTTATGCGCTTCATCTTCGCTGCGTGTTTAATTCTATTCACGGCGCTGCTCTTGAAAGGGCAGGAATCATACTACGGTGTTATTGATACCACAGGGGCTACCATTGTGCCGTTCATTTATGATGGGATGAGCTCCCCGTCCCATGGCTTGATCGTCGCCAGCAAGGACCGATATTCTGGCATTCTGAATACGAAAGGGGAGGTAGTGGTACCCTTCAGCCCCGGCTCTATTAGCTCTTATGATAATGGTATGGCGCGCTATACCGTGCATTCAGTCGGATGTGGTTATCTGGATTCGCTAGGAGAAATGGTGGTGCCGGTAGCCTATGATCGCTGCGAACCTTTCTTTGATAGTTTGGCTTGGGTAGCAAATATGGTGGATGGCAAGCTTCGGTATGGTGTGATTAACCGCAGGGGGAAGCAGATCATACCTTTTCGTTACGACCAGGCTGGCCATCATATTGCTATGGATGGGTTCTACAAGGTGAAGTTGAATGGCAAGTATGGCTTGATTGACCGAAAAGGCAATGTAATTGCGGAGCCCATTTACCAACGAATGGGGCACTTCTCCGAAGGAAAGTTACAGGTGATGAAAGGAGGGCGGTATGGCTTTATTGATCGTACTGGTGCGGAAGTTATTCCTTTCATTTACCCCTGGGCAGGCTACTTTAATAATGGCCAATCCTATACCCGTAATGGGCAGGCCATCCACTTCATAAACCATCAGGGTGATACCATTTTCGATGCTACGGGCCTGAATCTGAGCTCCGTTTTTGGGGAGGATGGCCTGGCACGAGTAGAACGTAATGAGCAGATCGGTTATATGAACCGTGCAGGAGAGATGGTGGTGCCGCTGCACTATCGTGTTGTTGATCCGCTTCGCAATGGGCTGAGACGGGTTGTTTTGGGCTCACGGGTGGGACTGGTGAATGAAGATTGGGAGATCGTTATTCCGGTAGAATACGAAAGTCTTCGAGCGGACGATGACGGTTTGATCTTTGCCACGAAGGATGGTATGAGCGGCGTGATCAATGAGCGACAAGAGGTACTGATTCCGTTTGAGTTTGACTACGTGGAAGGCTTTCGGGAAGACCAGGACTTTACACTAGCCAAACGTGGCCGGACCTTTGGCGTCATTGATAGAACGGGCAAAACGCTGGTTCCTTTTGAATACAAACGCGTGTCGCAGATAGCATTTCCTTTCGGTCTTTGTCCTTTTGAGAAGGATGATAAATTGGGCTTCCTAAACCTACAGGGTGAAGTGATGATCCCATTTGAGTTTGAGCAGGCCCGACCCTTCACCAAAGAGGGCATTGCAATTTGTAAAAAGGTAGTGACGGATTAACGGAAGTGACCTGTCTGTCCTGCTGGTCCTGATTTTTCACCATTACGCTAGTTGATCAAGTATGGGGAATTCCATCTATAATTCTAAGACGAACCATTCGGTGTCCATGAGCAATAGCTTGACACATAGCATCTACATGACCATGATGGTAGAGGGCGCCAAAATTGCTCGCACCCGCTGGGAGAAAGAATTCCTGATCTGGCTGGCTGACCATAATCAGAGTGTAATTGGCTTAGGGATTGTGGGTTTCGATGTATGTGAACTAGGCTGGATTAAGGAAGACTTTGTGGCCCAGAAACAGTTTCTGCTACAGCTCTTAAAAAATGCACAAGCCAATAAGACGTATGCGCAGCATCCCATCTACCTGAAGGAGGAGTTCGGTGAAACCAAGATCACTGCAATTCATTCGATCTTAGAACCTTTGCAAGTGGAGGATGTTTCTGAGCATCCGCGTATGTACTACAGTCCGCAAAAAGCAGATAAAGTGGAGCAGTGTCCTATTCATGAGGTGTACATGAATAATCTGGACGAAGAGCAGAAGTACCGCTGCCTGCTTTGTGAAGCTGAGTTGTATGCAAAGCAAAAGCCAGCATGATTTTTCAATCATACTGGCCGTAAGGTTTGAATATGGGTTCAGATGAATTGTCTTAGATAGAATCCAATACTCGATACAGATCGCGATAGGCCTCCGTACCGGCACGGTAACGGATCATCTGACGATGCAAATCGATTTGGATATATACGTTACGACTAGCGTCATGCAGATAAGCTGACCATTCGTCGCGATGTGTTTCGCGGAAGTTGAACCAGGTACCGCCGTCGCCCAACTCTTTCCATACACCAGGAGCCACTTGCATGAATTGTCCTAGGCGCTCACCAGAGCCATTGCCAAAGATTACACCAGTCATGTTATAGCCATTCATTTTGTCTTCGAACTGAGTGATGGCAACCCGGCGAGTAGGGTAGATGAACTCACGACGGTGAAGATCAATCTGTAGGCGCTCTGTACCATCCGTCAAGTACACGGACCACTGGTCGCGAGCTACTTCTTGTAGGTCTCTGCTGCGTGCGAATTCACGGTTAGAGGTGTTAGCGCTAGTACGCATTGCACCAAGTTTGCGAGTCTCTTGCCAGGTATCCATACCTGTTTGTTTTAGGCTGATGGTCTGTTTGCCATCAGGTGCAACAGCTGCATAGGTAGACCAACCAGCACCGGCAGGTACCGGAGCGACCAGGTTGCGGCTTGGTACGCCTACGTTGTACAGGAAGTGGCCATTGTAGAAGATCTGCTTGCGGTGTAGATCAATCTGGATGCGAGCACCATCACTTTTGGTAAGATATACCGACCATTCGTCGCGGTTGTTCTCGGTGAAGGTGGCATGTACGTTGCGGTTGTTGGTTTTGTACTCTACCCAGGTGGTAGGGCCAGTGCGCTCAAAGGAGCCTGTTTCAGAACCCGTATAGGTCACCGAATTTACCTGGTAGCCATTGATCACCTGAGCTTGTGCGCTAAAGGCTAAAAAGACTAGCATGATGGCGATGCCAATTAGCTGCATCGCAGTACGATTAGGGGAAAAAGAAATAGTTAGGGGATTTAGGTTCGAAATTTTACTTGAAAGTGTCATGGTCTTGAACTTTTAGTGGTTTTGGTGTGGTGACCTTTTCGGTAAAGGCCAGGTTTTGAATAGGAGTTATCCTCCGGAACACCAGCAATTTGCAGGTGTTAGGGCCCAATTGCCGCAGGGGAGGCGATAGCTTGCGGACTTGCCAGGGTAAGTGGTAGGAATTATCGGATAAGTGGAAATGGGCCCCAGAGGAGCTGCTTGCTAGAGGACGAAAGACTGAATTTTACGAGCCTGTAGATTGGAAGCTTGCGAAAAAATGCGTTTTTTAGGGCGCACAAAGTAAACTTTCATGAAGACCTTCTCTACTTTAATTCTATTGTTGGGCATCGTTCTAATGCTTCCAGCTCAACAGACGATTACTGCATCTATCCAGCACGACGGATTGGAGCGCGATTACATCCTCTACGTACCGGCAGCTTACAGCCCAGATGAGGCGGTCCCTTTGGTACTCAACTTCCACGGCTATACTTCCAATGCTACCGAGCAGATGTTCTACGGCGATTTTCGGCCTCTGGCCAATGTCCACAACTTCCTGGTGGTACACCCTCAGGGTACGGAAGACGATAACGGCACCACCCACTGGAATGTGGGCTGGGGTGGTAGTACCGTGGATGATGTAGGCTTCACCGCAGCATTGCTTGATACCTTACAAGCAGCATATAACATCAACCCTGATCGGATTTACAGTACCGGCATGTCTAATGGCGGGTTCATGAGCTACCAGCTGGCCTGCGAAATGAGTGATCGCATTGCTGCTATTGCATCCGTTACCGGTACGATGAACCCTGGGCAGCCCGAAGCTTGTCAGGCGAACCGCCCGGTTCCCGTCATGGAGATCCACGGCACGGCAGATGCGACCGTCCCTTATGATGGCGGTGTTTTCCTAGGCACAGAAGCTGTTATTGATTTCTGGGTAGAGTTTAATGGCTGCTCACCTACTGCTATGATCACCGATATAGAAGATACTAATCCCTCTGACGACTCTACCGTAGAATGGCGCCAGTACGGCGATTGTGATGACGGTGTGGCGGTTGAACTGTTCAAGGTCCTAGATGGGCGCCATACCTGGCCGGGTTCTGCTTTTGCTTTCCCCGGTACGAACTACGACATCAATGCCTCGCAAGAAATCTGGCGTTTCTTCTCGCAGTATGATATCAATGGGTTGATTGAAACCACCAATGTAGAAGAGTTAGCGGCACCCTTAACCGTAGACCTCTTCCCGAACCCGACCGCTGATGTTTTGAATGTTCGTAGTTCATTGGATGATAATAGGAACTATAGAATTATCAATGCGGTAGGGCAAGAGTTGCAGTATGGTCGATTGAATAATGGGGTTGCAAACTTAGATGTTGCGGGTTTGCCTACAGGGCTATACTGGTTAGTTGTGGGGCAAGAACAACATAAGTTTATCAAGCGATAATGAATCTAGATGCAAACGTATTTTGCCATTCTGTTCAGAAATAACAAAGGGGGAGCCGTCTAGCTCCCCCTTTGATGTCTCTAATTGAAGGGTCCTATTGTTCTTGGCAATTGACACTATTTCGGTAGGTAGCTACGGAAGCAACTGCGGCATTTAAGCCAACTCCAACTACTACCCCAACTGCACAAACTGGGCAGAGAGCACTACCAACTGCGGCAATGACAACGGCTTCAATAATGAAACCAGCTCCAGCCGTAAATCCATCGGCAATTAATACGTCTGATGCACAATCTCCGTCCTTCAAGTGAAGATCCACGTCTGGCTTCATCCTTTCATATAGACCCTCTCCTCCGTTTTCGATTGGGAGCCACATTTTCGAAGAATATCTAGTTACTGAGATGAAAACTAGTATAGCTTCTAAATCTTGTGTTGCTTCAATCTCGGCTCTTGCCCGTGTTTCGACACTGTTTAGAATCGATAGAATTTCTTCATACTGATGAGAGGCAAATACTCTTTGCTACCATCGTTATCCACAATCCGGTTCGTTCGAACTACAATTAGGTAGGTATTGAGGAATATTTGAATTTGGGTGCGGGTGTAAGGTGCACATAATCAGTGGTTTAATCATAGGATTGGCACGGTGTAAATCGAAAGGGAACCCCTTTTAGGTTGCAGTCATTATGGTTTTGTGTTAGTTATTACCAATGTTTCAGAAAACAGTGACCGCTTATGTGAAAAATAGATGTAAACAACCGTTGAATTATAAATTGTAAAAGGAGCTTAGTTCAACGAACTAAGCTCCTTTTACAATTTTTTTTAGCTACCTAACTACTGCTTAATCACCTCAATCGAGCTGTATTGATGGTCTGCTTGAAGAATCAAATAATACACGCCGCTTGGGAATGTGCTAAGGTCAATTTGCTCGTTATAAGTACCAGCTGTCAGGGTTTGAGAATCTAGCTGTTTTAGGAGTTGCCCATGGGCATTGACAACGGAAATACCTACCTCAGCCTTGTTTTGTAAAGTGTAGCTAAGGAGCGTTCGACCGGAGGTCACATTGGGGGCTAAACGGAGATCAAAAACATCAGTATCGACCTGCTCCGTTGTTTGTACAATGCCCAATTCGCTAACGTCTAGTTGGATGTAATTGATGGAGTTATTGCCGGGAAAGTCTTGGTCACCGCGGACCGCGATTCCTGGTCGACCATCCTGCTGATAGATCAGGCGTACTTTCCCATCGACATTACGAGCCATAATTGGATAGACAGCCTCGATTGCATCTACAGCCTGAGGTTCTAGAACAACATCTTCCGTTATCAAGTCCAATGGTTCTGTCCAGGTGTTACCGCCATCAGAAGAAGAGATCACATATATATGGCGATAGTGTTGCCTATCTATATTAGTGGAAACATCACCTTCAATAACACTGGAGTAAACCAGATATAGGTTGTTGTCAGCATCAATCCCAGCGCTAGGCATGCTAGTTAAAGAAGCAAAGTACAAGGCGACATCGGCACCACTCTCTACATCCACGACTCCATTGCCATTCTGATCTTCTACTCCTACCAATTCGTTTGTGACCAACCCGTTCGTTTCATTCCAGTAAGATATTCCATCAGTCCGAATGAAATAATTGTAGGTGCCATCACCAATAAACGCATCTATCACCCACATATTACCATAAAAAACGTGGGCTTGGCCGTCATTATCAAGCACCAAACTACCATAGCTGTCGCAAGATCTAATAGCTCGTGGATTAGGTTGACCCTCCTCCAAAGGAGGAAGTTCAGTCGTCGAATAGCCATCATCGGCTACGTACCTGTCCAAAGGGAAATCATGGATGATTGTCTTATTCCAGGTGTCTCCATTGTCAGTGGACTTAAATAGTAATATATCGTCCCAGTCATTGAATAATGCGAAGGCTACTGTGTCTCCACGTACATCAAGGCTGTATGCGTCTGCGCGGCTAGCAACTGTGAATTCTGCTCCTAAGCCATCGAGTTCAACGTCTACTTGATCCCAGGTGGCACCACCATCTAGCGAACGATGGTAGAGCACATGGCCATCGACTCCCTGGTAAGGTGTACCATTATTAAAAACGGGGCGTGTTATGGCGATGACGTGGATTGACTCCCCATCCGGGCCGCCCACTGCTGCACGAGGCCAGAGACTGCCGCCAGGGACTGAACTGGGGATGGTGCTTTGACTCCACTCCGACATTGGGCTCGCCCGACGACTGGTTGTAAGTACACCACCAGTACTATGGGCAAGAATGAACTCTGCGCCACTAGCTGTAAAAACATGATTTGGCCACGCGGAATCAACTGTTTCAATACGTTCTTCAGGGAGATCGTCCCAGGCTAAGTCTATTCGAGTATTATACCCGGTGCCACGATCTGGAAAGCTGATGAGTTCCAGACCCTGTGTCCAGACCGCAACAATTCGGCCGTCAGGCCGTACCGACAACCGGTTGGAGGCAGAAGAGTTTGCCTGCATATCATATATCGTCCTGCCGATCTGAACCTCTTGGTCAACCTTTAGCAAACCGTCGTAAGGTTTAAACTCCTCTTCTGGTAAGCCAATGGTGGCTTCTAAACCGGTGTGACGGTACATATCAACAGGAACTTGGACTTGCCTGAGGTGTTCGGGTAGCTGTTGCAAACGTCGCTGCGCATTGAGGCATAGTGAGGTTAGCAGTAAGCTTGCAGCTAGTAAATTGTAGAGCGTATTTTTCATATACGGTTGATCTATAAGTTGAGTAAGGCGGGTATCAGGCGCGTTATACCTCAAACTTATGCTCAATTACTAGCAAGTTTTACCGTCATCCATAATCCGGTCCGTTCGATCCATGATTAGGTACTTGAGGCCGATAATCTGTAATTAGCTTAAGACGACAGGAGAGGTCATATAGAGTGCTGAATAGCACAATAGGAGGAGGCGATGCTCCAATCTAGTTCAATCCATCAGGAGCATAGTTACAACCGAGGCTTTGCGGATATTCGACTGCCGGACTAAGAACTTGACCGAATAATGGTTGAAACCGACCGGATAATGGTTGAAACCGACCGGATAATGGAATGATTGGCCGAATCTTGGTGGTGTGTTCTATCTTTAGAGGGAGGTAGAACGGAGATACTTGATATTCCTCCTGATACTCCAAAGAGCTAAAACCTTATGCGGCTTAAGGCTGCTATTCGAATTGATATTTAGTACTAATAAATTCGTTCTCCCTGAGCGGCCCGGCTACCCCCTTAGTCGGGCCACTTTGTTGATAGTGACTTATTGGCCTTCCTGCTGACGAATCCATTCCCCAATACCTTCCTTTCCCCGGCGCGATACCGGAATGCGTTCTCCCGTTTGTAGGAGGATAAATTGCTCCGATTTATCATAGAGTTGCACAAACTCCCGATTGACGATATGCGATTGGTGGCAGCGGAAAAATTGTACCGGAAGTAAGGAGGCATAATGCCCAATGTTGAGGCTAACTGTTTTTCTACTCACCTGGCGTTTCTGCGTGATCATATCCTCTTCCATATAGTAGAAATGGGTTACCCCGCTATCCGACTCCAGGCGGATGATGTGCTTGAGCAGGAGCCGTTCGACGACACTATTATAGGCGAGTACAATGTGTTCACTCGGTTCTCTGGTAACCACCTGCCGTAGTACCCCTTTTAGCTGAAGAGCATCCAGCCGATACTGGTGTTGCTTGACCTTTTGGATGGCTTGGCGCAATTCTGAGCTATTCAGTGGTTTAGTGAGGTAGTGGATGGCATTCCACTTAAAGGCTTCGACGGCATACTCATCGTAGGCGGTGACAAAGACAATATCGAAAGTTGGCTGGGGAAAGGCTCTTAAGAGATCGAAGCCGGTCTCTTGTCCTAAGCGAACATCGAGAAAGATTAAGTCTGGAATAGCATTTTCGATTAATTGGACTCCTTCACGTACACTGGCTGCTATGCCAGCGATGTTTACCTCCGGAGCAACGCGTTCTACCAGTTGTACTAACGCTCGTTGCGCGTGGGGTTCGTCTTCGATGATATAAGCTCTCATTCGGATATGATTGTCAATCTTTAATTATCTATTCGCCAACCGTTATGTAAACCTGCACTTGCGTGCCTTTAATTTGTCCGTCTACAGTTAGCTCTTCAATAGTCACGTTACCAGGATGTGTGCTGGTGCCGGTGTTTTGAATTCGCTTTCGCGAAATATCCAAGCCTGCCGACCGGTGCGTTTTTTTGCGCTCTAGGGTGGAAGGTTGGCGTTGGTGTTGGAATATTCCAGGGCCGTTGTCCGTAATGGTGATGCACAGCTGATCATCCTGCAAGGCGTAGTGGATATTCAGTTGTCCGTCGTGCTTCGCCTCACTCAAGCCGTACAGAATGGCATTCTCTATGTAGGGCTGTATCAACAAAGCTGGGATGAGGATGTCGTGGGTGGACACCTCAGGATCGACCTTTATTTCGTATTGGAATCGATGCCCAAAGCGAAACTGCTCCAGTAGGATATAGTTGTCGAGCATTTGAATATCCTTTTCCAGACTGATGGTTTTTTCTCGCGAGGCCTCTAGTGCTTGCCGGGTCAGCATAGCGAATTTGGAGAGGTAGTCGGAGGCCAGCAGTTGGTCGCTCTCGTTGCTGAGCATAAAGGATTGGATAGCCGTCAGGCAGTTGTAGACAAAGTGCGGATTCATCTGTGCCCGATAGGCTTGCTGGCGCAGTTCGTTCACTTCACTTTCCAGCTGTAGCAATTGACGATTCTGCTCTTGTTGCCTGGCTTGGCGCCGCAAGGCACGGTTGTAGTACCAGGCAATTAGCATAAGCCCAATGGCTGCCATCCCAAGCCAGAACCATACGTTTTTCCAAAATGGATTTTGGAGGTGAAGTGGAAAACCTGTGGCCTCGCTCCATTTTCCATTACGGCCCCTGGCTTGAATTTCAAAATCATAATGGCCGGGGCTCAGTTGAGCTACTTCTATCCGAGAGCTTTGAGTCGTTTGCCAGGGTGAATCATCCGCAAAGCGATAGCGATAGGTTATATTATTGGCCTGCGGGAAATCAAAGCTCGTCACCGCAATCCTGATATTGTCTTCAGTCCAATTCAAAGCCGCCAGGTCAGTAATTGGCCGTTTAAAACCATTAACGTGGACCTCTTCAATCAGTGGATTGACTGGGCCATTGTTCAAAGATTTATCAATTGGAAGACTAAGTATGCCTTCTACCGTGGCGATCCACAGCTCAGTTCCTTGGGAGTTGATATCCGTAATTTCATTGGAGGGCAGACCATCGGCATAGGTGACGGATTCTATCTGAAAGGTCCAATCAGGTTTAAATCGAATCCTATTCAATCCCGAATTTGTTCCAACCCAAAGCTGTTGTAGATCATCCACATGAAGCTGCTCAATAGCTGATGAGTTTAGTCCTTGCGCTACACTAATCTGCAAAGTAGTATCCTGATTCCATAGAAGTACACCACCTCCTTTCGTTCCAATAACAAGTGTGCCATCACCCATTTCTACTAATGATTCGACTCGATTGTTTAGAGCTTCGTGATGATCTATTTTTCGGGCTTGACCTCCTGCTTCGTGTTGGTAGAGGCCTTCCATAGCACCGACGTATAACTTACCGTGGCTTGTTTCTAATAGGCTGAAAATTCTTTGCTTTGGGATTAAGTCGTACACTTCTGAAGATCGCGGAGGTGCCTGAGATACATCTACACTATTATAAGTGGAAGAAAAACCCAACCAGAGGAGATCGGAGTTGTAGTTAGATTGACTAAAGTGTCGGCATTGATTAAGTTCTGCAATTGAGGCCATTTTGTCAGAAAGGCCATTTTTCAGGATAAAACGCCAGCGATTTTTCTCTGGGGACCAAACTTTGAGCAGGCCATTAGCATAAATGCGTTTTTGATGCCTATCGTAGATTAGTTGATGACCATTGGAAGGGTGCGCACTTTGAGGAATCTCAGTGGCCACTTTACTTTGGTCAATGACGTACACGCTGTAATCCTGATTGCGAATGAGAATACTATCGGCATTTACAACTTCTAAACTACGAGGCGTTTTTATGTTTGGGTCAGTGCAATAACTCAGCAGGAGTGTAGGGTCCGGGGTATAATAGATACCGTCCTCAATGGTGCCGATCCATAATCCTCCCTGCCGATCTTCCAAAAGATGAGAGATAGTTTTGTCAGAAAGTATTCTTAGTCGAGGATGATTTAGGATGCTGAGATCTTGTCTAAAATCAGACCGGTCGTAGATTGATAAGCCACGAGCCCCAGCGTCATGCCCTAAGAAAGTCATCTGGTGCCGCTCACTGGAAAGATGGCTAATGATTGCCCCGTCATCGTACACGATTTCTTGTACAGGTTCCCCAGTATTAACATCCATGAGTAATAAGCGACCGATGAATTGTATCAAACACCTATCGTGGGCGCGAAAGAAAAGGTGATTGGAACGAGAAAGGTCATGATTGCCGCCATATTTTAATCGTGGAACAAATGTGACAGTAGAACTGCTATCTGATTTAGTTATCGTAATTGGGGTCTTTTGCCCTCGATACTTATCATATATCGGGTCATAGCCATTACCAGAGAAAGATGGATCAAAACCATAAGCCGCGGTGAGAAAATGATATCCTTGGTGAATCCATAGTTGTAATCCATGCGCTATGCTATCACTGACCGCTCTACAACTCCCATCGGGGCCAATTCCCGCTATGCCAGATCCAGATTTACTGACATAAAGTATACCTTGATCATCTACAAAAATCCATCGGGCTACTTTAGGGTTGGCGGCCTCATACGACTTTAATAAATCAGAATGTGGGAATAAGGTAACTTGACCATCTCTATAGATAAAGACTCGATCCTGGAAACTATACATCCAAATCCAGCCCCGATGATCCTCGAACAGATAAAAAATAACGGGATCCGTTAGCCCTTGCTTTGGCCCGATTTTTTCAAACTCATAACCATTAAACCGAGCTACCCCATTATCAGTAGATACCCAGATGTAGCCTTCGCGGTCTTGAAGAATGTCGTAGACCTCGGAGCTAGGAAGACCGTTTTTTGCATTGTAATTACGCAGGAGGGGGTGCGTGCCCTGGGCCGTTAGCACCGAGCAGCAACATAAGAAGAGCGCAAGTTTCAGACCCCACCGCCACATCATAGAGAACTACGTTTGTAGGCCCTAAAATAAGGCTTTGGTTCGTAAAACCTGCGCTCTGCTATACTGACCGAAGTTGTTAGGTCTTTGCCCAAAACACTTCGCATCATGTATATTTTATTATTCGTTCGCGTCAGCAGTAGGCTCGTACTCTGCTAACAATTGATCAATCTGGGTAAGGAAGTGATCCACCTTTTCTGGCTTGGTGCCATCGGCGTAGGCGCGTAGGTGCCGGCCTTTGTCAATCAGCAGAATCCATCCGGAATGATCAAACCCACCTGGTACATCCGGTGCTTCCAGGGCGGTACTAATATAGTCGTAAGTGATGTCGTAAATGGAATCACGGTCGCCAGTGACGAAGCGCCATTTAGGACTATCTGCACCCAGGCCTTCTGCATATTTCTTCAGCCGTCCTACGGTGTCCCGCTTCACATCGATGGTGTGCGACAGCAGTGCCACCTGATCATTGTCTTCGTACTTTTCATAGATGCGCAGCATCTGAGCCTTGACCTTTGGGCAGATCGTCGGGCAAGACGTAAAGAAGAAGTCAGCGATATAGATCTTATCATCAAAGAATTCATTGGTAATCACCTGGCTGTCTTGATCGACAAAGGCGAAGTCCCGAATCTGATGGTAAATGGTATCACCCGTCTCCGCGTCGGTATCATGAAAACCAAGGTAGGGGAGTGGACCCGAATTGCCAGGACCACAAGCAGATAGTAGCAACAGAAAGATAGCTGTGCTACCTAGCCATAGAATGATAGTCTTGTTCATGCATACTTGAGTTTAGACCTAGTGTTTTGTTTAGACTCACTTGTGAGTAGAGCTGTCGCGAACGTTAGTGAGCTTCCACCGCCTGCCAAGCGTAGCGCTAAATGACTAAGCTCTACTCTTAAATTGAGCCTTGACAAATCCTTAGTTCCCCGTCCGTTCCTGAATTAACGCTTTGGCGGCATCTAAGCTTCCTTGCATATCTTCCGCAACTTGGTCAATGTCTGTTTTCTCTTTATCAATGAAAGCCATTACTGCCGCATGGTCTTCATAACGCTCCCGCAGGCTCTTCAGTTGATTGTCCTTAATCTTATTCATCCACTCCATCATGCCATCTTCGGCCTTTTCAATGTTGGCCAATGCTTCCTGGCTACGGGGGTGGTAGTCGTTTGCTTCAACCGCTGCACTCTCTGCCAACTCCTTCAATTGCTTTGAAGCCTGGTACAAATCATTCATCAAAGGCATAACTACGTCATGTCCTTCCATCATAGTAGCCCAGGCGGCATCTTGCTCAGCGATTTCTTCATCTGAGTATTTTGGTGGTTCGCCACAGGAAACAATAAGCGTAAGTAGGAAAAAAAGCGAAAAGCAACGAGTCAGCATAATCTTTAATTTCTTAGGTTTGCTACAAAGTTAGTCCGCAGGTGGAACCTTTTCCAGCAAAGGAACCGTTTTTACCGTTGTTTGACGCATTAATCTTGACCAAATTCAGAGAACCCCATGAGTCCGGAGTACTTAAAAAGCCTCAGTAAATTCCTTTCCCTGATCCTTCGTCATAAGCCCGAAGTTATTGGCATTAAATTAGACGGAAACGGTTGGGCTGATGTAGATGAGCTCATCCAAGGCTCACTAGACAAAGGCAAGGAATTAGACCTCCCTATTCTAGAAGCTATCGTTGCCAGTGATGAAAAGCAGCGTTACACTTTCAACGAAGACAAAACTAAAATCCGGGCCAACCAAGGCCACTCGGTCAAGGTTGATCTCGGCCTGGAGCCTGTGAAACCTCCCAAGATTCTCTATCACGGTACAGTAGAGCGCTTTGTGCAGAGCATCATGCTAAAAGGTATTGAGCCACGTTCTCGTAATCACGTGCATTTGTCGGAGGATGTCGATACTGCCGTGGATGTAGGCGAACGCCGGGGCGACGCTATGATCTTTAAAGTGTTTTCTGGTGCTATGTATCGCGATGGCTTTCACTTCTACCAATCTGCCAACGGCGTCTGGCTAACCGACCATGTGCCGAATAAGTACTTGGATATGGTGTAGGGGAGTGTTTGGTGGTTTGAATGTTTGATGGTTGGGTGGTTTGTTAGGGGTTAGTCAAATTGGATTATTTCCTTTTGTTAAACCACCCAAGGCAGCAAGGGCACCGAAGATGTGGTTTCCGCCGCTCCTTTCTCATTTCTGTTTTCTTTATCTGAGAATGTTAGTAGCAGCTACTATCTAGGCTAACAGTTATTTTATCTACAAAAATGGAAAATTAATCGAATTGCGTTTGTTTTGCTGCGTTTATTTTATCTACATTTATAGATAATAAAAATTTTGCGGCATGAAAGGCACCCACTTAGGTGAATTCGAAGAGATACTTCTATTGGCTGTTGCGGCCTTGCAGGAAGAGGCTTACGGCTTGGCCATTATGAAAGAAATTACCGAACAAGCTGGCCGTAAAGTGACGCTCAGTGCAGTACATGCTGCCGCTAACCGACTAGAAGAAAAAGGATTCCTAAAAGCAGAGTTTGGAGAGAAATCTGCTCGCCGTGGCGGTAAACGCAAGAAGATTTATCGCGTGAGCCTGGAGGGACAATACGCTCTGCGAGCTGCTTTCGAACTCCGGCAACGTATGTGGCAGCGCATTTCACCTTCTTCTTTCCAAATTGACCTTTCGTGGTAGAAGACCCCAAATACTACGAACCTCCTCGTCGACTGCTGCGACTACTCCGATGGTTCTGCGCCGAGCACTTTCTTGATGAAGTGGAGGGCGACCTATGGGAGCTCTTTCAGGAGGAGGTGGAGCGATACGGTGAGGCTCGGGCGCGTAGGCGTTTTTATGGCCTGACTGTCCGCTACTTCCGTCCGTACTTTTTTGATCGTAATCACCTTTCTTTTCAAACGATAATCACACCCGACATGATCCGACATTTTTTCAAACTAGCGTTCCGGCAACTACGCCGGCAACGCCTCTATGCCCTGATCAATATCAGTGGCTTTGCACTAGGCCTGGCCGCCTGTATCCTAATCGGCTTGTTTTTGAATCACGAACTCAGTTATGATAACTTCTTTGAGGGCGAGAAAAACCTATATCGAGTAACGATCTCCTTCGATGTAGAAGGACGCAATGGGCACTCGGCAGTGATGTCTACTCCGGTAGCGCGTCGTATGCAGGAGGATATTCCTGAGGTATTGCATGCAGCCCGCCTCGCTCCGGGTATGTATGACGCAGGCACCAATCAGGTGCGCCGACCCAATGAATTAGAGAACCGCTATGAAGATGGTTTTACCTATGCGGATTCTGCTTTCCTCACAATGTTCGATTTTCCGTTGATCGAAGGGAACCGAGCACATCAGCTTCGTGATCCCTACACAATGTTGCTGACCGAACGCAAGGCCAAAGCCTTGTTTGGGAGCGAGAATCCAGTGGGGCAGCAGCTGGTTCTCAATAATAGTGAAGACAATGCCTACACCATCACTGGTGTTTTGGCTGACCTCCCTAGCAATACTCATTTTCAGTTCGATTACGTATTGGCTATGTCGAGCAATGAGGCTAGTAAACAGGATAACTGGGGGTACAACAATTTCCTCACCTACGCTGAACTGGCACCAGGTACCGATCCAGAAGTAGTAGAAGGAAAAATCAAAGATATGTTCATGGCCAACCACGATAATTTCCGTTCGATGATGGAGGCTGGGAATCGTATTGAACCTGTGCTGCAGCCGATACGAGACGTGCATCTCCACTCTAGCGATATTGGTGGGTATTGGCAACATGGCAACTTCCAGTATATCTACCTTTTTGGCGGAGTGGCACTTTTCATTTTGTTATTGGCAGGCATCAATTTTGTGAACCTGTCCACAGCTCGTTCAAGCTTGCGTGCCCTTGAAACAGGTATGCGCCGGGTATTGGGCTCGATGTGGCGCCAGCTCATGGCACAGTTCCTTGTAGAGTCTGTGTTGTTGAGTTTTCTTGCGTTGATGCTGGCTGTTTTATTAGCGACCGCTGTACTGCCATTTTTCAATGAACTGATTGGCCGCGATCTCCAACTTCCCTGGACTGATCCGCGCTGGTATCTCCTGATCTTTGGTTCAGCCTTGGGTTTGGGTTTACTCGTTGGGGCTTATCCAGCTGTTTTCCTTTCCGGATATGAGCCACTCAAAGTGCTCAAGGGATATTTGCGGTCAGGGCGATCTGCAAGTCGCTTTCGGTCGCAGTTGGTTGTGTTTCAGTTTACCGTCGCTGTGGCTTTGGTGGCAGGTAGCCTGGTAGTGCGGGAGCAATTGAACTACCTGCAGCACCAGAACCTCGGATTTGACAAAGAACAGCTACTCATTGTTGAGGGTACTTACATTCTTGATCAGCCGGAAGTGTTCCGCGAGCAATTGCAACAAGTGCCTGCTGTACGGAGCGTAAGTATGAGTGGATATGTTCCGGTAGAAGGTTATTTCCGCAATGGCGTCAGTACTTGGCGCACCGGTAGTACAGATGAGTCAGAACATGTGCCTTTAGAGAAGTGGTACATTGATCAGGAATACCTCAGTACACTGGGGATGGAGTTTGTTGCTGGCCGCGATTTCTCGCGGGAATTTCTGACCGATTCCGCTGCGATTATTCTAAACGAACAGGCCGTTAAAGAACTAGGCCTCAAAGAGCCTGTAGGTACGCGTATTAGCTCGTACACCTATATGGATCCGCAAACAGGCGAGATCTATCACGAGGATTATACTGTAATTGGCGTTGTCAAGGATTTTCATTTCGAGTCCCTTCGATCAGATATTCAAGGCTTAAGTTTGGCCCTTGGTGGTGGAGCTATCAATACCCTGGTGCGACTATCAACCGAGGAGGTAGAGCGAGGCATTGAAGCAGTAGAAGCGGTATGGTCAGACTTGGCCCCGGGGCAGCCGTTTCGCTATCAATTCCTGGATGAACAATATCAACGCATGTACGCCTTTGAGCAAAAGGCAGGTAGCGTGATGTCGGTACTGACTGGCTTGGCCATCTTCGTTGCTTGCCTTGGTCTTTTTGCCCTGGCGACTTTCATTGCCCAGCAGCGTCAACATGAGGTTGGGATTCGGAAAGTGCTAGGGGCGAGCACCAGTGAAATAGTAATCCTGCTCACTAAGCATTTTGTGCTACTGGTCTTGATCGCCATTCTTTTAGCAACACCACTTGCCTGGTGGCTAAGTAATAACTGGCTAGCCGACTTTGCCTATCGCATCGACGTGCAATGGTGGGTCTTTGTTGTTGCCGGCGGGCTGGCACTATTGTTGGCGGTTTTCACCATGAGCTATCAAGCTGTCCGATCGGCTTGGATGAATCCTGTAGACACCATTCGGCTAGGAGAGTAAAATGTCCGGGGCGCTCTCTATGTGCTACTGTAATGAGATATGATGAAATTCAAGATGCAAGTAGCTGATAGTCAAATTTGTATAAATCCCAAAAATCGGAATTGGGAAAACGGAGTTCGGGATTAGAGGTGTTTCCGAATTCCCACCTCCGAATTCCTGATCAAGCGTGTTAGAGGATGTTAGTCAATAGCTTACGCTCTAAAGGTTCAAAGACCCTACGTTACTGCAGAAGGGCGCCCCGGCCGTATTTTCTCACTTCTCCTTACCTTTGGCGGCTATGAAAGACAACACGATCCGCATTGGGGGAGTGCCGGAACACTTCAATCTTCCCATTCATTTAGCCATTGAGCAACAAGCATTTGAGCAACGTGGAGTCGCTGTAGAGTGGACTACCTTTAAAGGTGGTACGGGGCAAATGACGGAGGCGCTGCGCAATGGGGATATAGATGTATGCATCTTGCTCACCGAGGGTATTATCAAAGCGATCGTTGACGGCAACCCAAGCAAGATCATTAGTAATTATGTGATATCGCCACTCATCTGGGGTATCCATACGGCGGCTGATAATCAGCTTGATCATCATCGGGATATTTACGAGAAGCAGTACGCCATTAGCCGGTACGGATCGGGGTCTCACCTGATGGCCATCGTTGATGCTAATACCCAGGAAGAGCAACTCAAGGAAGAGCAGTTTACGGTCATTCGAAACCTGGATGGTGCTTTGGAGTCTCTCGCGCAGCATGAGACTGATGTCTTTTACTGGGAAAAGTATACCACCAAGCCATATGTGAAATCGGGCCAACTTAAACGCATCGGAGAGTTCATCACTCCCTGGCCTTGTTTCGTGGTTGCAGCGACCGATGCCATCTTGGAATCTCAACCGGATAATATCATTCGTATGTTGCGTACCATTCATGACGCCACGGATGCCTTCATGCAACGCGAGGATGTAGAAAGTCTGGTGAGTCAGCGCTATGGTATTACCGAAGAGAATGCTGCTCGCTGGTTCCATAGAACGGAATGGGCTATCCACGGATGGGTCAGTAACAAGATGCTCAAGAGTGTTGTCTATTCACTGCGTGCAGCGGGCATTGTGGGGGAAGATCAAACTATTCCTGACCTAGTGTGGAAGCGCGGAGAATAATACATTCTTTTGGGGCATTATGCATTAAAAAGGCGTAGCCAAATCATTGACTACGCCCTCTAGTAAACGTGCTGTTTTCTCTTCTCTTTGCTAGACTATTTTTGTACCACTATTTCTTTAATGATTGGCGCTTGCTTAGCTACGCCTAAGTGCACCCAATAAGTACCATTAGGTAGCTGCCGAGTATCCATTTGCCAAGTACCTTCTGGCCATACTTGTGGTCGTTCCTGGTACACTACTTGTCCAAGTAAATTATACACCCAGATCTCCACCGATTCCTCTATCAGAGTAGGCGCATGAATAGTGACGTAGTCGTGAACGGGATTTGGATACAGTAATACTTCGGTAGCTACACCACCCGGTACTGTTCCTCCTGGAATGCCGCCTCCTGGTGCGTTTACATCGTCATTGAAGCAAGCAATACTGGTATTGGTTACAAACTCACAACCGTTAGCATCGGTAATTGATACGCGGAAGTTCTGTGTAGTATAGCCGAGCGTGTATTGAATTCTCTCTTGCGTAGGGTCGGAAGTGATGAATCCGTCACAATCGATCATCTCCCAGCTATAAGTGTAGGGCGCATTTCCGCCGCTTACGTCCACGGAGATGTAGTTCTCGCTGGTGTTGCAGTTTACAACTTCCGGATGGTCAAAATTGGCTTCCAAATCGTTGTGGTGAATATCAATGCGCTGGCGTGCCTCGGTGGTGTTGCCGCACTGATCAGTGGCCGTCCAAATTCGGATAATGTACTGGCCATAAGGTGTGTTCGTTATAGTCTCCTCGAAAGTGAAATCAGGGTTAGGGTCGTAGTTGTCCCGCGCCCATACCTGTTCTGCGCTTGGAATGAGATCATCACAGTAAAGCGTTAAGTATGGAGGCACTTCTCGGATCTCGGGCGGCTCTTGATCGGTATAAGCGAGTACGATGCTAAGACTACTGGCATTGCCACAAGGGTCAGAGACGAGCCATTCTACGCGATGTTGTGAAAGGTAACCGGTCTCGCGACACCCCTCCTGTTCAATGGTAGATATGCTGGTTAAGATATCCATCGCGGAACCACAATTATCGGAGATGGATAGCGCCTCATTTCCAAAGTCAAAAGGAGCCTCTGGATCCCCGAATACGAAGCCGACAGGAATTGCTAGTACGTCACCATCTGCCAACCCCTGCAAAAGTGGGTGGTCAAAGGATAATACTGGAGGCTGATCGTCTGCTAAAACGATCTGTTGACTTGCCCTGGTTTCGTTTCCACAACTATCAACCGCCATCCAGGTGCGAGTGATGACTTCACCACAATCTGGAATGACTTGGCTGGTTTCGGTAAGGGTAGCATTTACTTCCATTTGCGAACATTCGTCGAATGCTACAACACCTTCTGGAGCCTCAATGAACCCACAAGCATCAGGCGGTAAATCGTAGAAAACTGGGCCAGTCTCGTCAATTAATGCGATTCGTTGCTCAAATACATTGGTGTTTCCACAAGCATCAATGGCCAGCCAGAAACGATCTGTAAACTGCGGATTAGCTGCACAGTTTACTGGGAATTCTTCTGGTCCAGTGAAAAATAAATCAGTCACCTCCCCACATTCATCATAAGCGGTAGCTAAAGGAATCGCCTCTCCGCAACCAACGATCAACTCTGAGGGTGCTTCAATAGTTGGCACTGTGGCATCGATTAGGTGAACAAAGAGCTCGTGTCTACTTTCGTTACCACACAAGTCAGTAGCGGTAACTCGTAATTGGTAGCGTGCTAAGAATCCATCGGTTACACAACCACCATCGCTGAGCAGCTCCAGGTCTTTATCGATGCGAACGGAGCTGCAATTATCTGTTGCGTATACAGCTGCTAGCAAATCAGGAGCTACAATATTATCCATCGCATTACAATCAGCAGGAATGAAAGCGGTACTACCGTCGGGAAGACCTTCCAGGTTGGGATAGTCGATGGTGATTTCCGGGCCAGTATTATCATCAAAATAGAGCCGTTGAGTCGCACTATCGGAATTGCCACAGCCATCGGTTGCCGTCCAGGTCCGTAGTACGTACGTTCCACCGCTACAGCTGATAGGATCTGAGGTGGTGAGTTCTACCAAAACAAAATCACAATCATCGACACCGGTTACTGTCGGAGCAGTTGGCAGGGCAGATACACATTGATCTTCAGGAACGCCTTGTAAACGAGGCGCTGTGTTGTCAACTAACAACCAGTTTAGCGTAGCTACTCGACTGTTCCCACATTCGTCCGTAGCAGTCCAGCTGGTACGTACATGACCACTGTAGCCAAACTCTGCGCAGTCAAATTGTCCAAAATCATCGTAGCTGAAGTGTACGTCAACCTGTCCGCTACAACCGTCAAAAGCCAAGGCTGCGAATCCCAATTGGGTAATACGGCCATATTCTACGCAGTCGATGTAAACGTCATCACCGTCTTCGTAGCCATTGATGTAACCATCTGCGAAGTAGATGTCGGGAGGTGTTTCATCGATTACGGAAATTTCTTGGGTGTTTTTGGTAGTGTTTCCACAGCCATCCGTGGCACTCCATTCCCGCCGGATCATGTAGCTGTGAGCACAACCCATATCCGTCATTTCATCAACAAAACTAATTTCTGTTACTGCCGAACAGTTGTCGGTAGCAGAGGGTGGGGTGCTGGGAATTTCCTCTGCGCAGCTAATTGTGGTGTTGTCGGGGAAGTCCAACCAAACCGGGCCTTCACTATCTACAATGCGTACCAGGAGATTGAAGTTGCTGCTATTTCCACAAGGATCACTGGCTGTCCAGGTACAGTTCCAGATACTGAGGAAGTCAGAAACACCGCAAGTGCCTTCTTCAACTAGTTCATGGCGAAGTTCCAGGTCAATATCAGAGGCGCCACAATTATCGTCTAGTTCTAGTGCTGCGGTAATTGCTGCAAAAGCGCTCCAATCATCATCAGCTAAATTGCACTCTACCTCCACGACTGAGCCTTCTGCTTGATTATAGCTAATGCTTGGTGGAACATTGTCAGTAAGCGTGATGAGTTGTTCGCAATTGGAAGTTTCTCCACAATTGTCAATTGCGGTCCAGGTTCTGGTGAGTACCCCGCTATTGCCACAGTTAGGCTCAAAGCTGTCGAGGAAGGAAATCGTAACCTCTCCACAGTCCGTGGTGGCAACGGCTAGTCCGGTAACAGCTGGGCTCGTCGGGCTATCGCAGGCAATAGTAATGGGAGGTGGGCATACAAGCTGCGGTGCGTTGGCAACAGCTGTTGCCTTATTCGCTGCAGTTGTAGTACTAGCCTGGGCCGAGAAGGGTAGCATAAGAAGCCCTAGTACAAACGTACTTGATACGAGTAGAGATACTACTCGGAGGTGGTACAATCTGTTCATAAGTGTTTGTTCTTACCTAAAAAGTCTAAATCGCACTGAACCACTGGCAGATACCGTGACGCAGCAAACATCTCGTAATCTTTCCCACGTGAAGTGGACTAAAATAATTGTAATGCGACTTGAAAGAAAAAACGGTATTACCTTCTCAAATAGGCTAAGCTGAGGGGGGAATTCCAGCTGTAAAATGGGAGGAAGTCCTAACAAAGATATGTATTTGGATTTATATTATATCTGCTTGAGGCTGAAAGCTGTAAAAATAAATTAGCCCAGTTTCCTCCTTTTGAAGGAAACCGGGCTAAGAATCAAAGACTACTTGTGGAGAAAACTTGAATCTCCTAGTTTAGATCCTATGTCTATCTGTGCTGAACAACAAACTGCTTGACAATAGGCTGTTGTCCGCGTTGCTCCAGGCGAATCACGTAAGTTCCTTCAGGATACTGCCGTGTGTCAATGTTTAAACCTTCTACTGGCCAAACAGCGAATTGCTGTCGATGCATCTCCTGTCCGAGCAAACTGTAAATGGCAACATTCACTTGCTCCTCGTTTGATTGCAGGATCGACAAACGGATAAACTCGTCAGTTGGATTCGGGTATAGCGAGAGCGAGGAAGCTGTGCTACCTTCTTCCACCAGACGTTCCTCACCAGAGAAATCACAAACGACCGTAAAGGACTGTACCAGTTCACAACGATTGGCATCGGTGATCGTTACGGTGAAGACTTGAGTGATAAAGCCCATCGTGAATAGGATGCGAGGCTGCGTTGGGTCGGTAGTAATATAACCGTCTTCTAGCGGGAAGCTCAGGTCCCACTCGTAGCTGTATGGAGGTGTACCTCCACTTGCAATGACACCCAGGATATTATCATCCGAGTTGCACACTACAGTGCTTGGACTCAGTTCGAATGTGGCGCTTAGCGTATTGTCAACCACTAAGATTTCCTGGGTGGCTGTACCTACATTGCCACAGTCGTCAATGGCAGTCCAGGTGCGAGTAATTAATACACCTTCTGGAGTACTTGTTTGTGTTTCGCTGAAACTTACCTCGACCTCATTGTCGTAGTCATCGCGTACGATAGGAGCACTTGGCGCAGGTACTGCATCACAGTACACCTCCAAATTGGTAGGCACATCAAAGAAGTCAGGGCTACCCTTGTCAATGCAGTAAACTGTGAGTCTTGCTTTCGAGCTATTACCACAAGGGTCAGTTGCTTCCCATTCGTAGGCGTAGCTCGCCAAGAAACCATCTGCTGCACAATCATCACTTATCATCTCCACCACACTTACGGTAGCTACGAGATTACTAGCGCAGTTGTCAGTGATTGTTACAGCGTCAGCGCCAAACAAATAAGGATCTTCAGGTGACCCAAAACCACTGCCAACGGAAAGGAAGTATTCATCACCACTTTCCAGACCTATTAGTAGCGGGTGAGCAAAGCTCAGACTCGGGGCAACATCATCCGCAAAGAACACTTGTTGTACTTCAGTGGTGGTATTCCCACATGCATCGGTAGCCGTCCAAGTACGAGTAAGTACCTCGCCACATCCCATTTCGTTTGTGGTTACTTCCTCTAGCTGAGCTGGAATTTCCATCCCAGAGCATTCGTCCGTAGCCACTACACTTACATCTAGGCTCAAGTCATTACAAGCATCGGCTGGGATGCCTGTGAATACTGGTCCATCAAGATCAAGGATGGTAATGCTTTGCGCAAAAGTGGTGCTATTGCCACATTGATCAGTAAGCGTCCAGATACGCTCAAAGGCCTGTGGATCATCTTCGCAGCTTGCTTCAATCGGGGCACTATCTACAAAGGTGATTTCGGCAACATCTCCACAAGCGTCAGTGGCAATAATTGAAGGTATTGCTTCACCACAGCTGAGTACGAGTTCAGCTGGGCTCTCCACTACTGGTGGTGTGTCGTCGATGAGGTCTACGATGAAACCAAGGGTGGAAGTGTTTCCACAGACATCCATAGCAGTAACGTTGACTCGGTATCTGGCCAAGTAGCCTTCCTCCCGGCAGTCGCCTTCATCCATGAGGTCGATCTCCACCACAGTCTGGCCTTCATTACAGCCATCGGTTACAGAGATGGCATCCTCTAGCTCCGCTAGAGAAACCGGGAACGGTTCGTTACAGTCTACGGATAGCTGTACCTGATCACCATCCATTATCTGACCAATTGGAGGGTAGTTTACGCTAATAGTCGGACCATCGCCATCGGTAAGCGTAATGCGTTGGGTAGCACTAGTGGTGTTGCCGCAGATGTCGGTAGCGGTCCAGGTGCGTTCCACGTATTGGCCGCCATCGCACTCAATAGGGTCTGATTCATTAAAATTCAGGACGGCGAACTCACAATCATCTACCGCTTGCACGTGGGGCACTGGTGGTAGGCTGTTGGTACAAAGGTCTTCAGGTACACCTTGTAGTACCGGTGGTGATTGATCTACCAGGAACCAATTGATGGTGGCTACGCTACTGTTTCCACATTCATCGGTAGCGGTCCAGGTGCTTACCAGGTGTCCGGAATAACCGAACTCAGCACAGTCAAATCCTCCCAAGTCTTCAAAAGTGTAGGTCGTTGGCAGAACCCCACTACAATTGTCCTTGGCGAATGCTGAATTGGCAATCAATTGAGATATATTTCCATACTCAGAACATTCCACAAACACCTCATCACCGGGTGAGTATCCACTGATGTAACCATCAATAAAGGAGATATCTGGCGGCGTAGTATCTTCTACCGTAATGACTTGACTCGTACTGTTAGCATTGCCGCAGCCATCGGTCGCTGTCCAGGTTCTGGTGAGGGTGTAATTATTGGGGCAATCACCATCAGTACGCACTTCCGTAAAGTTGTATTCTACCTCCGAACAGCTATCAAAGGCTAGTGCTTCACTATCTGGAATTGCTTGATCGCACTCCAATGTTAGATCCGCAGGAGTACTGGTAAACTCCGGTGCTGTGTTATCAACGATCTCGGTAAAGAGGGTGTAAGTGGTCTCGTTGCCGCAAACATCAGGAACGACCCAAACTTGCCGCCATCGCGTGAGTACATTGCCCACGCAAGGGCCATCATATAGCTGGGTGAGCTCTACCGTAATAGCACCAAAGTTGATGTCTGAACAGTTGTCGCTAATCGTTAAGTCAGCGGTTTCAATTAGCGGATCCCAGGTAGTAGACGGCAGGTCGCATTCTACGACGTAGGTACCCATGTCAGGAATACCGTTGAAGCTCACTTCTGGCCTAGTGTCGTCCAGGAAGGTATAGTTACAGACAAAAGGATCTGAGACATTACCACAGCCATCATCCGCCAGGAAAGTGACGGTGATCGTGCGACTACAAGTACCATTATCGAGAATAGTGATGTCGTCTACTGTGATGGTCAGGTCATTATCTGCGGTGCAGTTGTCCTCAACGCAGCCGCTGAGCGGTAGAATAGGATTTCCACCAACCGTCCAGCCGTCATTGACGGTAATCTCATCTCCCTCGGTGAGGGATATGGTGGCATCGGCGGGACAGACATTTCCGTCTTCGGTGGTGAAGGTGACATCGATTTGACAGCTCAGGTCAAATACTGGTGCCGTATTATCCACAATAGTTATGATCTGGTCACAGCTAGTGCTCAAGCCACATTCATTGGTGGCAGTCCAGGTACGAGTAATTGTCCCAGTGACGGTGCTACATCCAGGGATAAAGACGTCGTCAAAGGTTATGTCTATCGGGCCTCCACACAGATCTTCACCCATTGCCATTCCAGTATTGCTAGGTGCAGTTGATTCAGCACAGTCAATGGTTATATCAGCTGGGCAGTCAATCGTTGGGGTTACGGAAACTACCGTAATGATTTGGTCGCAGCTAGTAGTTTGGCCACAGCCATTAGTAGCAGTCCAGGTGCGGGTTATGACCTCAGTATTGCCACAGCCTGCAACACTGACATCGTTGAAGCTAATGCCAACCTCGTCGCCACAATCATTGTCTCCTGTAGCCATGCCTGTGGCGCTAGGCTCGGTGGAGTCAAGACAAGTTATGGTCATGTCTGCCGGACAGGAAATGGTAGGCGGTGTGGGGTTAGCTTCTTCAATGGTGCCACGTAAAATGAGCAAGTCTGGTGAAATATTACCACACTTATCCCGAAATCGGAGTTCTGAAATCATCGTAAGAGAACAGCCTGGTGTGAAGCTTTCCGTGTAAGAATCATTCAAAGTGTACTCTAGTTCTGATAGGTCGGTACAGTTATCACTCAGGCAGCCATTTAGGTCAACAGGGAAGGTAAATATTCCGCCAAAAGCCTCATTGAGGATACCAGTTGGTCCAACTTGGAGCCATTCCCCATTTGGGAAGTTGGGCCCGAAGCCGTCGGGGCAAGAGTTAAAGGTTACCTCCACCGTAGTGCATTGCATGTCTGGAGGGGTAGTGTCTTCTGTGGTGATGGTGGTTGTACACACTGCAGGCTCGGGGCAGTCAACACAGCTTACCGTTGCTTCAATGGTGTAATCTTCTGAGCAGCCTTCCAAGGCCACCATTATCGGGTTGCCAGTGTAGGTTTGCATAGTGCCGGCTGCATCTGTAACGACCCAATCTACCAAAGGATTGGTGCAAAGGGTAGCATCAAAGTCGGCAGAGAATTCGTAGGTGCCAGGACATACAGTTCCACTAGGGCCTTGGATGAAACACTCTTCCGGACAACCGACCGTAATGGTATACTCCGCTTGACGCTCTACGGTATTTCCATCTGTATCCTCTCCAATGTAATCAACCGTGTAAGTGTAGATGCCAGGAGTGCTAGGAGCTGTTTGCACTGATTTAATAATGAAACTGCCAGATGTAGTTGTAATATCAAGCGGGAAGTCAGTGATGACTGGGCCATAGTTGTTATCAAAAATTGAATGGACAACGACGGGTACTTCTCCTGCTTCTATGATTTGATACTCCAGGTAAATATTTCCGCCGGGGGGAACGGTTATTTCGCTGGTCATGTCTGGGAAAAGAGTACCACAGGTAGACTGATCACTGGGGTCGGAGCAAAAAGTGGCGGCATTGGCTACTGCAACGTTGAAATTTGCATTAAGATCAAGCACTTCTAAGGTATAGCTGGTGGTAACGACCACCTCAATGCCAAAGGCATCCATTCCTTCGTATGTGGCCTCAATAGTATAGGTGCCGGGTGTACTAGGAGCTGTCAATAATCTTCTTGAACGCAATAGTGCTCCAGGGGGCAAGGTGACGGCTGAAGTATTCAGCACCGTTCCCAGTACCTCATCTGTAATCTCATGCTGTACGATACTGCGTGTTCCCGTGCTTTGCACCAGATATTCTAGTAAGTAAGGTTCGTTTTGTACTAGCGTTATGGTATTCGGTGCCGAATTAGGCAGATCTGAACAGGTAGAGACGCTGGTGTCGTCTGTACAGAAGTCATCTGCATCACCCAGCAATACCTGGAAATCTGCATTAGGACCTTGGACAATAATGGTGTAGGTGCCTGTTGCCGTCGCTTGATTTCCCGCTTGATCTTCACCAGTGTAGGTGACATCTATGTCATAGATGCCGGGTACGCTGGGAGCAGTTTCTAGGAATCGGAAGGTGATGGTCTGTCCGGCGCCAATGTTGGAGGGTTGATCGAACAGTATTCCAAATTGACTGTCCTCAATTTCACTCATGACTAGGCCTCCAAAGCCGGTGTTGGTGACGTCATATTCCAGATAGATA
>CAJXOS010000031.1 GCA_913057725.1 uncultured Lewinella sp. | reverse complement strand
CGCTTCGCTCATTCCTCGAAAAGACTTTGAGCTTTCCATAAACAGCTTAAATCATGACAATCCGCCAGAGATTATCCCCTTAGAGATCAATGACTTTGAACGGTCTAGTGCGAAAGGTTTCTTCTACGTCTTCCCTCTGCAGGATCAATATCTTTTTCAGGCACGCAGCATGATTGGCATTCTCAATGACGAGCTCCGGCGAGATACCAGTTGGAAGTTTAATTATGGTACCATTAATTGCTTAAAAGAACTAGAATCAGGACAGTTACTGCTGGGCTTTTTTGAAAAAAAAGGGCTGCAACTGTATGAAAGCATAGAGGCATTCCGCCTAGGTAAGAGTCCTCAGATTTTATTTGAGGATCACACTATTTCACACATAGCAGAAGATCGCAGTGGTGGAGTATGGGTCGGCAGTATTGAACGTGGTGTTTATTACATCCCGTCCCTAGACAAACAAGTACTTGACCTAAATCTGGGTACAGATGTGATCACCGCACTAGCACAGACAGATAATTATCACCCTTTACTCTATTTGGGTTCGGAGAAAGGCCGGCTCTTTCAATTGGATGCCACAGAGGTTGTGGAGCAGCCACACGTGGACAGAAGTTTCGGCCTTGTTAAGTTACGATACTTAAAAGAACAAGACGTATTATTTTGTGCTAACCCGATGTCTATTTTCGACGGATCCACTTGGAAGCTCGTAGTAGATCTTCAATTCGGCGATGGCGTACTTGAACCTCGAGTCCTTAACAAGTTAGTACACACAGTAGAGGATTCTCCCCTCATGGGATTCAACCGTGGAGGTAGATTTTTTAATATTCACACGAATGGTGAACAACCAGAAATGGAGTTGGCGTTTCTCCTCAAACGGAATCTCTTTATCACAGCAGCACTGGAGGAAAAGCGAAACCTATATTGGATTGGAACGCGTTCAGGCATATATCAAATAAAAGTCGATGAGAAATCCCCCCTTCAGGTGCAAGATAGCTTGATGCAAGGAGTACCCATTAATACGCTCCTTCCATTGCCAAATCGATCTTTCCTGATTGGGGCTAAAGACAAAGGGCTCTGGCAGGTAAAACGGACTACCACTAACCAACGCAAGCTTACCCAAGTACTCGCTGATCAATCAATCACTAGTTTACACCAGGCGCCGGATGGTAGTATTTGGGCTGCTTCTACAGCTGGAGTACATAAATTTATGTACCAGGATAGCATGATCTTCTTAGGAACCCTATCAACATTAAATGGTTTACCGACTAACGAAATACATGACCTAGAGTTCGTAACCGATAAAGTTTGGGTAGCTAGTAAACAAGGGGTAACCAGTCATCCATTCCACTTTGAACAAAACTCCTCTGAAACACGGGTTCATTTAATTGGCACTTCTATCGATGGCACTTCAGTCCGCCCCGGAGAAACATTGCAACTTGCCCATAATAGTCAGTGTAGAATCCGGTTCAGTGCCTTTGCTTTTACTAGTGATCGAAAAACACGTTATCGATATCGTTTGGGAGCAAATGATCGCTGGATAGAAACGATTGAGCCGGAAATTAACTTCAGCAACCTAAGTGCCGATGACTATCTTTTAGAGCTTCAAGCGCTTAATCCTGACCATAGTTGGAGCAATAGTACTGCGCTAAATATTTCGGTGGTCCCCCCATTCTGGCAGCGTGGGTGGTTTTTTCTCCTATGCCTAAGCTGTGGCCTACTTATTCTTTATGCGCTCTTTAGACGGCGAATTCGGTATCTATCACGTGAAAAGGAACGACTGGCCTTGAAAGAAGAGGTCGATCAACTTAAACAGCAGGCCTACCGAGCCCAAATGAACCCGCACTTCATTTTTAACTGCCTCAGTACTATTCAAGGAATGATTATGGGCGATGCCGCGGATAAGGATGCAGCAATACGCCTTTTAGCCAGCTTCTCGCAGCTTATTCGCTATGCCCTTGACGCTTCCCGGCAAGAAGTAATAAACCTCGGGAGCGAGCTTGATCTATTAGAGCGGTACTTAATACTTGAACAACAACGTTTTAGCAACAACTTCTCCTTTTCTATCCAGTTAGACTCTCATATCGACCCAGACTGGATTCAAATTCCCCCCATGCTTATTCAACCGTATGTTGAAAATGCAGTATTACACGGAATGGCCAGCAAGAAGAAAGACGGGCACATCCAATTGCACTACCTATTAGATGAAGACTATTTGAAGGTGACCATTCAGGATAACGGTCCCGGTATTTTTAAGCACCAAGCTGAGCAGAGAAAGCATAAGGGTAAGTACCGACATAAGTCGGTTGGGATGATGATCACGAAGAAGCGTATCGAAATGCTTAGCCAAGGCAAGTATGCCCCAAAGATTGAGGAGTTGATGGACACTCAGGGTAATATTGTTGGCACCAGAATTATCATCCTAATCCCAACTCATTCAGCATAAATTACAGTCAAGCATTTCCTCTGCTTAGACCTGAAGGAGCCTTTCAAAGAAGGCAGCTCCATCAAGCTCTATCACAGTTTGAAGATTTCCACAATAGATGGCATTTTTTGGAGATAGCACATCTTCTGATAAATTGACTTACAGGCGGTCTCGCTTGATTTTCTACCGCCCTTCATCTCCTAAGTGAGATTTTTTTTACAAAATATCATCGATAATTTGGAGCCTAACATCCTGAATTCGGAATCTCTCATCCTCAATTCGGAAACCATACATTTGTGCCATGTAATTGAAAGGAATCAATAATGAAAACTCTGCTTATCTTCAAGCAGTAAACTACTCTAATCACCCGCGCTAAACCTATATATGCAAGGCTGCTTCTCTGGCATGAAATTCGTGATTTGCATCTTCTTATTGATGCAAATTTGCTCAGTTAGAGCTCAATCGCTTGAGCCACTTTACTTCAACTATACGAAGGAGGACGGTCTTCCCAGTTCTGAATGCTATGAGATAATTCAGGATAAGAAAGGCTACATCTGGATTTCTACTGATAATGGCGTATGTCGTTACGACGGGCACGACTTCGAGCACTTCGGCATTGAACAAGGTCTAACTGATAGAACAATTCTATTCATGCATGAAGATCATCGTGGATGGATATGGATGAACAGCATGGATGGGAACTTTTTCATCCATCGAGGTGACAGTATTGCCACCTTCCCTTTCAATAATTGTATACAAGATTTACGTCATCAGTTTGATTTCGTTCACGACTTCTTTGTTGACAAAACAGGCAAACTCCATTTGTCTCTTCGTGGTTATGGCATCCTAACCATTGATCCGATTGGCAACTGCGATATCGACTGGCAATTCGAGAAAAGTTCTTTTGGTCAGTACGGAATTTACGACCATCAAGATGGATTCTTGCAGTTATCCCAGGTCGGTCGAACAGGCCTACTGGGGAAAAATTACTTGCTGCATCTAACTAATCGGCGAAATGGCGATGAGATAGTCGAAAAAAACTTAACTGTACTAGACTACAACCGTCTGAGTGCGAAGGAATTATTTTACGCTTTCCCATTGGATAAAACCTATCTAATTCAGGTCAAGGGGCAAATGGAAATACGCGATCAGCAGTTGACCACCAAAGCTAATTGGGAATTTGAGAGAGGCACAATTAATTGCCTTAAAGTGCTGAGTGACGACCGCGTAATACTCGGTTTTTTTGAGAAGAGTGGTTTGTATGTTTATGAGAACACAACGGCACTTCAAAACAACATGGCTCCGCAGCTTCTATTTGATGGGCACACTATCTCACATATTTGCGAAGACCATCAAGGCGGTATTTGGATTGCGACTATCGAACGAGGTATTTATTATATGCCATCACTCGATCGCCAACAATTACCACTGAACTTACTTACTGATGAAATTGCCGCCCTAGCGAGTTCAGGTGATCGAGACTCAACGCTATATATTGGTACAAAGGGAGGGAGGTTACTCCAACTCGATTCTACGTTCGAACTTATTGAGCACCCCAACTTAACTGGCAATTTTGAGCTATCTAAGCTTCATTACTTGACCGATAAACAACTACTAATCGCTGCCAATCCATTGTCCGTTTTTAATGGCACACACTGGCGTGAATTTATAGAGTATCCTGATTCTACAATCTTTCTTAAACATCGAATACTTAATGGATTTGTTAGTGTTCCTGCTGGTTCGTCAATAATGGGCTTCACCTCGACTGGTGCTCTTTTCCAGATTCTTCCAGAGGAAGCCCCGCCACTAATCCAAACCTTCTTTAAGGGCCGATCGAAGCTCTTTATTACCACAGCCCTGCAAGAATCTAAGAGCAGCTACTGGCTTGGAACCAAGTTTGGCCTTTTCAAATCACAAGACATTAATGATAATGGTTCACATCTCACAGATACCTTACTGGCCAACGTAGCTATAAATGCACTGCAATATCTACCTGATCGGTCATTCGTAGTTGGTACCGAAGATCAAGGCTTGTTTCAAATTCATAGCACCCCGGACAACAGCAAGGAGATTGACAATATCTTGCCAAATCAATCAATTGAGAGCCTACATCTAGCACCTGACTCCAGTCTATGGGTGGTTTCTAGAAATGGAATCTATAAATATAAGTATCACGACACCCTGCTCTTACAGGGCGTTCTTTCTACTAAAAATGGACTGCCATCTAATCAAGTACTCGATTTAGCCTTTACACCTGGGCAAGTCTGGGTAGCCGGTAAGCAAGATCTAACGGTTCATCCCATTAATTTTGACATTGTAGTTGACAACTTAGCAGTCCAAGTAATTGCCACTTCCGTTGACGGGACTCCTGCTGCTGCAGGCCATACACTACAAATGGGTCATAATAGCCGGTGCCGTATCCAATTCAGTGCGTTCGATTATGCTAGCAATGGCACAACTAGATATCGGTACCGACTAGATGCTAAAGGTCAATGGATTGAAACCAATGAATCAGAGATCAACTTTAGCAACCTTAATGCGGATGAGTACGCTTTGGAGCTTCAAGTCTTAAACTCCAATAACACTTGGAGCTCCAGTACGGAGTTGCTCATTATTGTCAACCCACCATTTTGGCAAACTTCTTGGTTTATTTTTCTATGCTTAGGCTTAGCGTTCCTACTCCTATACACACTATTTCAGCGCCGATTAAACAGTTTATCTCGCGAAAAAGAACGGCTGGCACTCAAGGATGAGGTAGAACGGCTCCAACAGCAAGCTTATCGGGCACAAATGAATCCTCACTTTATTTTCAATTGTCTCAGTACCATTCAAGGTATGGTGATGGGTGATGCAGCCGATAAGGACGCAGCAGTACGATTACTTGCTAACTTCTCACAACTAATCAGGTACGCCTTGGATGCATCAAGGCAAGAGTTTGTTAGTCTTAAAGATGAACTCGACTTGCTACATAGGTATATGCTGCTAGAAAAAGAGCGCTTTAGTCACCGTTTTGATTTTTCAATTCACCTAGCTCCAGAAATAGAACCTGATTGGATTCAAATCCCCCCCATGCTCATTCAACCTTATGTTGAAAATGCAGTGTTGCATGGAATGGCCGATAAGACTTCTGAAGGGCAAATTAAATTACAGTATCAACTGGAAGGAGAACATCTGGTAGTTACTATCGAAGATAATGGTCCTGGAATCTACCAGCAACAAGCACAACAAATGAAAAAGCGCGGAAAGTACCGCCATAAGTCAGTGGGCATGATGATCACCAAAAAGCGCCTAGAAATGCTAAGTGAAGGGCAATCTCCGCCTAAAATTGAGGAAATTACTAGTCTTGATGGATCGATCACCGGTACCCGTATTACATTGAGTATCCCACTCTAATTTTTTCCAATTAGTTTCTTAATCTGTGCAATTCCTTCCTCCATTAGTTCACGTACATCAGCTGATATTGGTAAGTACCACAAACTGAGTGCAAACGCTAGGATGATCAAGACAGAGCGAATAGCGATATTAAGAATAGCGGAAAACGGCAAGGGCAGCCACCAGAAAAACAGACCAAAACCGAGTGCCAATCCGATCAGGTAAAGCATCGGCGTACTAAAAGGCCAAAAACCAAATTTGATACGCACAAAAAACAGCTTTGCCACATTGAAACCAATCATCGAAATGGCGGTGGCCAAAGCTGCACCAACCATGCCGTAAGCCGGAATGAGTAAGAGGTTAAGTATGGTATTAAGTACGCCCAGAAAGACGATAAAGACAACGTTTGCTTTGTAGTATTTCGAGTAGGTAATCAGATGACCATTAAAACTAGTAGCCATATCAAACAAGCCCACCATACCAAGGATGAAGACTACCGGTTTGAGGGTGTTAAAAACTTCTCCCTTCGGTAGCAAAAGACTTAAGTCATCCAAGTTCAAAAAGAGCAATAGAAACAAGCCAGACGCAAAGGCTAATAAATTGAGCGCAGCCCGCTGATACATATCTCGGATGTAGGGCCAATCTTCTCTGCGAATCCCGTCGGCTACTAGAGGACCGGTGATACTCATAATCGCCCGTTGAGGGATATTGAGCGGTGAAATCAAACGCAAGCCCAAATCATAACTACCGGTATTCCGAGCATCAGTTAGATTACCCATCATGAAAACATCCATCTGCTGGGTCAGTGCCGCTCCGACATTGCCTAAAATATTGAAGGAAGCATAAGTAGCAATTTCCTTTATCTTACTCCATACCTTGGCTGTCGGCCAGGTTATTCGCAACTGTTTGAGTGATCTCAAATAGATGAGCAAACCTACTACTACGACCAAATGAATCCAGAAGTAACTTTGGATAAGGCGCGCTAGATCAATCCAATTGAAAAAAAACAATAGACACAATACAGGCACCGCCACTTTAATAAAAAAATCATTGATTATACCGGGAATCACAATCCGTTGAAAATTCGAGCAGAAGGCCGTAAGCATCTTGATTAAGACCAGAAAGAACGCTAACGGTAACACCAGGGCATAGCAATTCATCAGATCTATCCCTTCTTCGTTTTTGACGGTATAAAAATGTGTCAGGTCTTCCTTAAATCCAATCCAGAAAACCAACAAGAACAAGAAGCTCCCCGAAGCAATAAGTAGTAATAGGGTCAGGAAACCATTATGTTTTCCAGTCTCATCGCGAAATTCAGGAAAGAAACGAATACCAATGGAATCCAATCCGAGCGCTGCAAAGGCAGCCAGCAATATGGCAGAAGATCTTAAGAACGAGATAACGCCATAAGCTTCAATCACCAATGGGTAGACAAAGAAAACGCTGATCATACCGATGCTGACACCGGCATAATCTACAATACTCCGTTTAATTCCTTGTCGTTTAACTAGGCCCATTATGTACTTGCATTTTGCCCTACACGTAAAAGAACACAAAGTTGAGAATATTTCCCAACGGACACCCATCGCGACCTAATGCTTCTGTTCGTCAACTGGTAACATAGTTTTTCGCAATGAATCAGTAATATCCTAGTCCAAACAACGATATTTGCGGCGTTCAAATAGCGACGATCAGCACGGTATTTTCGTATTCGAATTTATTAGATCCAAACTACATTGAGCATAGCAGAGGAATCTGGTAGCTAATTACGTTGACTGTTCCTATTGCAGAATGGCCTAATAATAAACCAATCCACAATGAAAGAAGTCATTTGCGATTTGTGCGGTAGCTCATCCTATAAACATCGACACACCATTAAGGTCGATGATTCTGGTTTGAGATACTATCGATACACTCGTAATTTGCCTGAGCAACAGCGATCGGAGATGACGGGCAAGTTTAACATTGTTCAGTGCCAGAACTGTCAACTCAATTACGTTAATCCTCGCTACAGCACTGAGCAGCTTGAAGTAGTATACTCAAGTGATAAGATTATCGGTGGTAACTGGCAGTCGTATAAATACCTATTCGATCTAGGGCAGCCTGATGAAATGCAAGGGCAATTAAAAACGGGTGCCTATAACGCCAGGATGTATGATTGGAAATTTGCCCTAATAGAAGAGCACAACTCCACTAAAAGCAGGAAGCTCCTGGACATAGGCTGTGGAGACGGGAAGTTTGTGTACGAAGCTATTCAGCGAGGTTTTGATGCCAATGGAATTGACTTGAGTCCGGATCGAATCGAGCAGGGACGCAAGACCTATGGTTTAGGCAACGCGCTTAGAAATATGAATATTGATGATTTCTCAGCTGATGAGAAGTTTGATATCATTACCATGTGGGATCTCATTGAGCACCTAGAGAGCCCTTCCTCTTTATTAGCAAAGCTTGAAAAGATTAGCCACAAAGACACCATCATTGTAATACTAACGATGTCTCTGGACTCCATTACCTACAAACATTTTGGTAAGTTTTGGAACTACATGAACCCCACTCAACACCTATATTACTTCTCCCATAGTACTTTAGAAAAAATGTTCAATAAAAATGGGCTAGAACTGGTAGCTATTGAAATGGATGATTCTCGTGATAAGCACTTCATCCACTATTTGCATAGCATCGTCTTGGGACAATTGAACAATTTCATTTTTTGGCTTATCCGGAATGCTGGTCTTCCATCGCTCTTAAAACGTATTGGCAGAGAAGACCTGGCAGAGCGATTACCCAAACGGCTAGAGAATCTTTATCCTGGAAAATATATTGGACGCTACCACGACAACTTCGTTTATATCGCTAAATTTCGTTCTTAATAAGAGCTGTGTACTTTATGAGCATACTAGCAGTCATCCCCGCCAGAGGACAATCGAAAGGCATCCCAAGAAAAAACCTTAGACTTCTGGGAGGCTTCCCTCTCATTTACTACAGTATTAGGACGGCCTTAGCCTCCTCACATATCTCCACTGTTGTTGTATCAAGTGAAGACGATGAAATACTAGCATTAGCCAAAAAATTCGGCGCTATTCCTCTACGACGCCCCACTGAGCTATCAGGCGACTTCGTCACACTGGACCCCGTAATTATTGACGCTGCCAACCGGATGGCAGAATCATCACAACAAGATTTTGAGTTGGTCGTTACCATGCAGCCAACTTCACCACTGCTGAGCGTAGAAACGCTGGACCAAGCTATCGAACAAATGTTAACCCGCGAGGATGTTGACACCATGTTATCTGTTCAAAATGATCCACACCTCAGTTGGAAGACCGATGAAAACGGTAAATATGTACCTAACTATGTGGAACGCCTAAATAGGCAACAGCTACCTGCCGAATTTCGTGAAACGGGCTCTTTTTTGATTACTAGATCCAGGTGTATTGCACAAGGCAAAAGACTAGGAAATGAAATTGACCTTTTCGAGATTTCCTCCCGGCAAGAAGCAATAGACATTGATACTTTTGAAGACTGGAATCTTTGCGAATATCTTCTGAGAAGAAAACATATTCTCTTTGTTGTTAGTGGCTATCATGATATTGGCCTGGGACATGCTTACAATACAGTCTTGATAGCAAATGATATACTGGACCACCAGATCTCCTTCTTAGTTGATAATAAGAGTGATCTAGCGTACGAATATATCAGCAAGAGAAACTATCCTGTCTACCAACAACAAGGTGCGGATATCCTGGATGACATAACTACTTTAGCGCCTGACATTATTATTAATGATTGCCTAAACACTGACGCCGACTATATGAGAGGTCTGCGAAGCAAAGGCTTTGTGACGATCAACTTTGAAGACCTCGGTGAGGGGGCAAAACTCGCTGATGTCGTCGTCAATGCAATGTATCCAGAGAATGAAGTATATGACAATCACTTCTACGGCCCCTCTTACTTTTGTGTACGCGATGAGTTTATTTTTTCTGATAAGCGGAAGGAAGTACGCCAAGATGTACAGCAGGTACTTCTAACTTTTGGTGGAGTAGATCCCGAAAATTTAACTTTTAAAGTACTCAGTTCGATCTATTCTTACTGCCAAAAAAATAGTATTGCAATTCGTGCAGTACTTGGACTTGGGTATCGAAAAAAACAATCTCTGGAGGCATTCGAGGATGTAGAAATACATCAAGACGTAAGTAATATTTCAGATCTTATGGTTGATGCTGATATAGCCTTTACGTCAGCAGGGCGAACTACCTTTGAAGTTGCCTCCTTGGGTATACCCACTATCGTTTTATGTCAAAACGAACGGGAAACAACGCACTTTTTTGCAGATGCTCAAAACGGATTTATCAACTTCGGATTGGGTAAAAACGTAACCAACGAACAAATACTCTCTACCTTTACAGCCTTACTGGATGATCAATCACGACGAGCCTATATGCGCTCACTGATGCTGAATAATGATTTGGCAACAGGCAAAAAGCGAGTAGTAGACATCATCAAAAGAACAATTAGAAAGAATGACGTTGACCGAAGTTTTTGACCAATTCGAAAGAGGTATTCATCGCCCAATACACCAACCCTTTATTATCGCGGAAGCTGGTGTGAATCATGAAGGCTCCATCGAGCTTGCTAAACGTCTTATTGATGAAGCTGCTGAGGGTGGAGCTGACGCAATCAAGTTTCAGACCTACAAAGCGGAGAAAATTGCCTCTCGCCATAGTCCATCTTATTGGGATCTAAATAGTGAACCAACCACCTCCCAATTTCAATTATTCAAGAAATACGATAAATTCTGGAAAAAGGAATTTGAAGCGCTAAAGCAGTACTGCGATCAGGTTGGAATAGAGTTCTTATCCACCCCTTTTGACGTTGAATCCGCTACTTTTTTGAATGATCTGATGAACGTCTTTAAAATATCCTCCTCAGATATTACCAACTTGCCGTTTATTGAATTCATGTGCCGATTTGAGAAGCCCATATTGCTATCAACTGGTGCTTCTTTCCTTTGGGAGATTCATCAGGCCGTTGAGGTAATAAAGCGTTATGAGCTTCCTTTCTCCATCATGCACTGCATTCTCAACTACCCGACACCTGATGATCAGGCTAACTTGGGGATGATTCAAGATCTGAAAAAGCACTTTCCAGAGTCATTGATGGGTTACTCTGACCACACTCTTCCGAAGCAAATGAAAACGCTGGAAGTGGCGGCTTTACTCGGTGCAGTTGTCCTAGAAAAACATTTTACACATGATAAAACCCTGCCTGGAAACGACCATTACCATGCTATGGACAAGGAAGATTTAAAGAACTTCCGGGCTAATATGAAGGAGCTTTCAGGGCTATTAGGCAGCTATCAAAAGGCTCCGATTCCCACAGAAGACCTTTCGCGGCAAAATGCTCGTCGGAGTCTAGTTGCCACCCGAAACCTACAAGTGGGCGATATTTTGCAAACAAGCGACCTCACGTGGAAACGTCCAGCCAATGGTGTCAGTCCAAAATATTTGGAACAAGTTTTAGGTTCGACTTGCATAAAACCGATTGAAGAAGACCAAGCCATTCAATGGCAAGATATTGAGCCAAAACAATAGAGCTTGTGTTAAGAAAGTAGATTACGTCCAATATTCGTGGGATGGCAACAGCTTACAAAGAACTGGTACAACAGTTACAGAACCTGGAAGAGCACCTGGCGGTTAACAATCCCAAATTGCTTCCTATAGTCCCTCTTATCCGCCGTCATAACTTGGAGCGGTATAAAGCAGTAAGTCGTTCTACCAGAAAAGGGAAGAAACTGTCTGGTCAGATCGAGTTAATTCTCATGACACTGCGTTTATTCTTGCAAAGCATCTTCTCTTCTCAAGACGATGAAAGTGGCTACCGGTATTTCTTATTTGATCACGCCGTTAAGCGCAATTTTTCCACAGCCGCAGGCTACACGAACAGACTAATGGATGGCCTTGCGCATTTCTTGAATAACAGAGGAAAGTGCCTGTTGGGTGAGTATCTAACTGATGTTTCACAATGGAAATCGTCTAAATCCATTCCGACGATCAATTTATTTCCAATCAATCTGTTTGCCACTTTGTGCATTCGCCTAGGATTGGGTCAAAGAGCTGCCTCTTACTGTACGAAAGAGATCTCCTATATTGAAGACCTTATCAAGGAAAGAAATTGGACTTCCATTTTTTTTGACCCCAAGGTGATTAGCCAGGATTTGGTAAGAATCTTATTCCTACGCGAGGCCTTTACCCGTTTGCTAGAAAATCATAAACTGCACCTAGTCTTCAACTTTTGCTACTACAGTAAAGAAGCTTTTGGCCTAACGCTGGCTTGTAAAAAATTAGGCATTCTCTGTATAGATGTGCAACATGGCACTCAGGGATCCACACATCCAATGTATGCTAGCTATCCCAGCATCGCTTCTGCACAGACTCGACAGTTACTGCCAGGCATCTTTTGGGTTTGGAGTAAGGCCGAAGAACAACACATCCAAGATTGGGATAGCACTTATCTACAATCTGTAATTAAAGGAGGAAATCCATGGCTTGCTTTCTACAAGGCACAAAATTCCGTGCAAATCACGCAAGATGAATCAAAGGAATCAACGATTTTAGTAAGCTTGCAAGAGCCTCAACACTATCATAGCTCCTATCTAGAAGAATTAATACGACGAACAGAAGGAGATACTCATTGGCAATGGTTACTTCGGGCCCATCCACTTTACCCAGAACTGGAACTAGAACTCACTGAGGCGTTTAGCGATATGGAAAACGTAAAAGTAATGGGCATAAACAAACAGGACCTCTATCAACAATTCATTCAAGCTAACCTACATATTACGGGCTTCTCAACGACTTGTCTCGAAGCGTTAGAATTCGGGCTTCCTACTATTTTGATTCATCACAATGGTAAAGATTATTATCAATCATACATTGAGAATAGTTACTTTCAGTATGCCCCGGATTTAGACACCTGCCTGGAGGTCATGAAAAATGGTAGCTTTGAAGTTCCACCAAAGGAGCTCCTTCAGGGAGACCAATCCACCGTCGAGGCTGCTATTAAGATTATTGATCCGTAATCATGCAAACTGAAGAATTGTATGCTTTCATTCAAGAAAATTTCATCCGTGGCTGTTAGGTTCTGTCACAAAAGTATTTTACTTCTATTCACTATTGGAGTTGTTATGCTCCAGGCCCAGGAGTCCGCCACTCCCCCATCCATCCATTGGCAAAACCCTTCCTTTGAAGGCGAACCTGCTGACGCAACGGTGCCTATTGGTTGGATTGGTTGCGAGGCACTCACTACGCCAGATATACTACCTGGCTTTTGGGGTATCTATCAGGAAGCTAATGACGGTGACACCTACGTTGGACTTATCACACGTGCGAATGGTACCTGGGAGAGTATCACCCAGCGACTTGAACGAACCATCGAAACCGATGATTGCTACGTCTTTCTGGTCGACTTGGCTCGAGGAGCCACCTATAGTGGCTACAACAAGCCCCTAAAACTGAGGGTCTGGGGTAGCACTGACCGATGTAGCAAAGATCAATTGTTATATGAGTCTCCGCTCATTGAGCACACCTACTGGAAAAGCTATCGGGTAGAGGTCAAGGCAGAGCAGCCAATTCGATATATTATCTTGGAAGCTTTTCACACGGAGGGGAAGTTTCGTTACAGTGGTAATATCCTACTTGATAACCTGACCCCACTACGGTGGTGCCCAAGGGTTTAATTATTTGTTTTTATTTTAAAAAATATACCCTTTTTTTGTTTTTAAATTGGTTTTTCCTTATATTTAGACTCAGCAAATAGAAAAGTCCATTCAAAGGCTAATTTTCCCGTCCGTCGATATTCCTAGGGGTTGCGGACAACCAATCAGAGTATTTATTCCCACTTTTCTTAAAGGATGTTGTTGGCTTGCTTGATGAATGATCATTGAGCAAGGTGTGATCCTGATGCCTGTCCCATTAGTTGGGTTGGGTGTTTTTTGGACCAGGTGACTGGGTGGGTCCCGCCGTGCGGGCCGTGCACCCCACCCAACATCCCCCTCCTATCATCACTCTCCCTCTCCTACCCTTCTCTTCTTACTTCACAAGTATGTATTTTACGCTCTCCAATGCGTATCGAATTAAAAACTCAAGATAATAGTCGCCTTTCCTGGCACCGCCTATCCGCAGGTTGGTGGGCTGGTAAAGTATATCGTCACGGTAAATGGCTATCTCACCAAGAGGTAGATGGACTACTGCAAAATGCAGTATCAGTCGCTGATGTAAAGCGGCTTCTATCTGAATGGAACGGTCACTTTGCGCTGCTTTGGTCCAAAGAGGACCTTCATCTTGCAGCAACTGACATCGGGCGATCCATTCCCATCTTCTGGAAAGTGGCTGATGGACTTGTGACTATAGGTGATCAACCTGATTCCAGTGGACAGGTTTCCTGGTGGCAACAAAACAAAGCGCTGGAGCAGGCAGAGTTCATTCCCGGCCATGCAACGCTATGGCAAGGATGGCAACAATTACAAGCCGGCGAACTGCTCGAAGTAAAGAATGGCTTGTGTTATATCCACAACTACTTTCCGCATCGGCGACCCAAAGGTAGTTCGGCTCCTGCAGCAGAAATCAAGTCGCGCTTCAATAGCCTCTTAGAGGATGTCTTTGATCGCTTCGTGCAATTTGCAGATGGGAGGCCCATTGTTCTTCCCTTAAGTGGCGGTTATGACTCTCGCATTATTGCCGCCGCACTTCATCGAAACGGATACCCAAACCTCAAGGCATTTACCTATGGACAAACAGGCAGTATTGAAGCCAAAATCGGTGAGGAGGTAGCTAGCAAACTCGGTATAGACTGGCAGTTTGTGCCCTATGACAGCACAGTCCTTTCTTCCTTTGGACAAGACGACTGGAAACAGTACGCAACTTATGCCGCCAAAGGCTGTGCTTTGCCGCAAGAGCAAGACTATTTTGCCTTGCAGCAATTGAGCAAAAACGAATGGCTTGAGGCGGGTAGCATTATTAGTCCCGGTTATTGCGGAGACTTTCAGGCTGGCAGTTATTTACCAGGCCCTCAACTACCGTGGCCTCCTAACCGGAAGAAGCGACTAAAAGAACAGCTTCTGAATCGTTTTTTACGTCAACCCAACGATCTGCTCCGACAAGCCTGGCAACCACAACTTCCAAAAGAGGAGATACAGGATGAACACCAATACGTTAGCGAATTAGAGCACTGGGTGCTTCGCGAGTATGTGAGCAAATACATCGTCAATGGTGTACGTGCTTATGAGTGGTTCAACTGTAGTTGGTACCTACCGCTTTGGGATCGAGAATTTATCACTTTTTGGCAAACGGTACCTAACGACTACCGAAAAAACATGCAGCTTTATCGGGAGGTCCTAGCTGAGTATTGGTTTGAGCCATATAACATCCAATTTGCAGAAGACAACCTACCACCAAGCTCTAGCTTCTCTCCCGGCACCTGGTTGCCACCAAGTTGGAAGAATAGGCTGAAGAGCTATTTGCCCTCTAAGCAGACAACCAATATCAATGGGTTACAGCAGCTGATTCCATTAATTCAAGAACAGCTATCCTGGCCTAATACTGATCTCAGCAAATCTGTCAATGAAATGATTGGTCATTGGTACCATGACTTCATCAATAAATAGCATGTATGAACTTAGAAAACACCTTCAGAACACTGCTACTCGCCATTTTGACTTGCGGTGTCATCACTAGTTGCCAAAACGATCCTCCTGTGCCTGATTATACATCCTTTGATGATTATCCAGTCTACACTGGAACCGATCTCGGACTGACGTACTACCCAAATCAGTCCACCTTCAAGGTATGGGCACCAGCTGCCGAAGCGCTCCAAATTCACTTCTACGAGGCAGGTGAAGGAGGTGAGCCTATCCGGACATTACAGCTAGACAGAGCCGATCAGGGCGTATGGGAACTAAAGCTGCAAGAAGATTTGGTTGGCTTATTTTATGCTTTCCAGGCAAAGTATGACGGTGAATGGAAGGCAGAGGTAACCGATCCTTACGTAAAGGCGGTGGGCGTAAACGGACTCCGAGGTCAAGTGATTGATATGCATAGGACCAATCCCAAGGGTTGGGAAGATGATGAGCGCCCTCCATTGAACAACTTTAATGAGATTATCATCTACGAAATGCATGTACGGGATATGACCGTTCATCCCTCCTCTGGTTCAGGTTATCCTGGTGAGTACTTTGGACTAATTGAGTCTGGCACTCGTTCTCCGCAAGGCGAAACTACCGGGATCGATCACTACAAAGAGCTTGGTATTACTCATGTTCACCTCATACCTGTTTTTGATCATCGCTCCATTGATGAATCAAATACCAAAGTAGCACAATACAATTGGGGCTATGATCCATTGAATTACAACGTACCAGAGGGAAGCTACTCTTCCGATCCATATGATGGTCTGATGCGCATCAGTGAATTCAAAAAAATGGTGAAAACTTTCCATGAAAATGGCATCCGCGTCATTCTGGACGTGGTATACAATCATACGGGGCAGAGTGAAGAATCGGTCTTTAATCAACTCGTACCAGGCTATTACTACCGCCAGCGAGAGGATGGCTCATTCTCTGATGCTAGTGCTTGCGGTAACGAGACCGCTTCGGAGCGAGCAATGTTCCGCAAATACATGATCGAATCGATGCGTTACTGGGTCGAAGAATATCATATGGATGGTTTTAGAGTAGATCTAATGGGTATTCATGATATTGAAACCATGAATGCCGTTGCAGAGGAACTCCATAGTATTGATCCCACCATCTTCATATACGGCGAGGGTTGGAAGGCCGGAGATAGTCCATTACCAGATGAACAACTGGCCCTAAAAGCCAATACTCCACAACTTGAGGGTGTTGCTGCCTTTAGCGATGATGTACGAGACGCCATCAAAGGGCATGTGTTCACCGCTGATGCAAGCGGATTTATTAGCGGAAACGAAGAAGTAAAAGAGAGTATCAAATTTGGCATTGTAGCGGCTACCGAGCATCCTCAAGTAGACTACGCAAACGTCAATTACTCAGAGGCGGCCTGGGCACCTGGCCCCGATCAATGCATGACCTATGTCAGCTGTCATGATAATCATACACTCTGGGATCGCCTTACGCTTTCACGACCCGATGCGAGTGAGGCCGAGCGTATCCTCATGCATAAGCTGGCCGGTACCATGGTGCTGACGAGTCAAGGTATCAGTTTTCTACATGCTGGCGTAGACCTTTTACGCACCAAAAACGGTGTTGAAAATTCTTTCGAATCTCCTGATGCCATTAACCAAATCGACTGGAATCGCAAAACGCAGTACAAGGATGTATTTGAATACTACCAAAGTCTAATACAGCTTCGCAAGGCGCACTCCGCTTTCAGAATGACTAGAACCGCCGACATCCAGAAGAACTTATCATTCGTAGATACTGAGGGTGAGTTACTAGTAGCCTATTCCCTTGACGGTGAAGCCGTTGGTGACTCTTGGAAGAAGATTTTCGTTGCCTTTAACGGCTCTGACGAAGTGCAGTCTGTGACTGTTCCTAGCGGCAACTGGACGAAGATTATAGATGCTGGAGAAATCAATTTAGAAGGCATTGCCCCTTCTACCGGCGGAAGCTTGCCAGTTGGACGAAATAGCGCACTGCTCTTAGTACAGGAATAAACCGTAACACTCGATGCTTTCATCTGGACGAATACAAAACTCCGGGTGAAAGCATCATTCCTTATTTGTAGCTATAGCGGTAAGTTGATTGCCGCTCTTTCTCTGGATCAGAGATAGCAAATTCCCGAGAAACCTCAGTGAGTAACCCTTCATTATAGGTAAAGGTCCGCCGAGTATCATGCCCAATAATTCCTCCTTCCTCCTTGATTAAGCGACCATCCTCGTCAAACCATTGTTGCAGCTTCGATTTTCGTCTGGTAATCGCATCTCGCAGGGTCTGTTCTACCACATTCTCTCCGTACTTCCAACGGTAGGTTTTTGCTAGAATATAGGTTTGATAAACTTGGTCTAAGCTACTCACTTTCGCTGTCTTCCAACGACCATTATTATCGTAGGCAATCGTTGTTTTAATGATCATCGGACCCTCCTCATCTGACCGTTCATACACTTCTTCCCATTCTACCAGCAGAGATTCCTTTCCTTCGTAGTAATACCTCTTTCTGGTACCAACAACAAGGTCATTTTCGCTCTTCCCATTTGGATCCTTTCGGTAAATGGTATAGTCGCGCAGCTGATTTTCCTCGTTGTAGGCATAGGTCTCTCTTTGCACTACTTCTTGAGACCTTAGGAGATATGTCCTTTCCGTCTTCTGCCAGCGTTCATTGTAATACACCTGAACAATCGATGGAACATCTTCCGGATTACCAAACCGCTCCATGGTTATTACCTGCTTCGCGCGATCAATCGTAATGGTGCTATGCATTCGGTTAACGTCATCAGTCGTCGAAAACACTTCCACCTGATTAATTTCTGGGTGCTCCTGAAATACACTTAAGGGATCAAATGCAGGCTTCTCTCCTAGCGTAGGTTGCGCCAACAAAGAGATATTGGCGAAAGCCAGTGCCATGACAAGGCTAGCAATTACTCTTGAGTGTACAAAAGCGTACATAGTAGTCGATATCTTTCTAAGTAGTGTAAGGACGATTTACTGCATTTATTTGTAGTGATATACCCGTTCTGATTGTTTCAATTCGCCATTCGGAAATACAAAATCGTAGTTGATTTTATTGAGTAAGTTGCCTTCGTAAAAATAGGTGCGCTGCGTATCATAGACTGGTAACTCTATTTCTTCGCGAAGCAAACGTCCCTCCTCGTCCAGCCATTGCCGGAGTTTCTGCATCTTACCAGTTGGCAGGTTTTCTACCCGCTGTTCTATCTCATTGCCATTGTATTTCCACCGGTAAACACGAGCAATCATTGTGTTCTTACCTGCTTTGTTCAGGTCCCAATTTTTCACCCTCGTACGTCGTCCTTCCTTGTCATACCGAACAGTGGCTCTAGTAATGTCCGAATCAAATCCTGGCATGGTAGATACCCGCTCCCATCCTAACAGCCGCCTTTCCGCTCCCTCATACTCATAAGTGGTGTGAGACTCACTAACGACCTGTTCGGCGGGTTCTCCTCTAGAGACATTCATATATGTTGATTGCACTAGTAGTAACTGATCATCAGTATACTCATATATGGTCCACCACCTCATATCTCCATTACTGCTGAAATACTCCTTCCTGGCTAAGAGCCAATGTTCATTATAAATAGATTCTGAACGCGTAGAAAGAGATGCTTGACCCTCTTGTTCAGGATCAAATCCAAAGCTTTGAGTAGTTACTTTTCTCGCCGCTCGATCAATCGTAATCAGCTGATCCCTTATGGTGGTATCGCCACTGGTCACAACTACTTCGATTTGACTAATCTCTGGATGTTCAAGAAACGCAGTCAGTATTGGAGAGGGCACATCCTCCGGTAAAAAGGGCTGTGCTAATGAGTAGATTGGAGCGAAAGATGAAACCAATACAAGAATGGCCCATAAACTCCTACGGAGTAAATAATTCATGAGAGAGACGATTAATAAAGAATAAAAATCAGCGTACGCTAGCGCTCATTCACCTCTCGTCCGTCACGAGAAAGTACGAAGGCGCTAGATGTATATTTCCGTTTAATTTCACGCAAGGCCGTTTGCAACTCAGATTCATCCGCATAGCGGACACTCACCCCTACCCGGGTATTGTTTCCTTCTGGCCTAGAAATAGGGGCATATCCTTCTTTTGACAAGCGTTCCAATAAACGAGCTACATTTTCTGGATTACCGAATAACCCAACCGCTATCACCGCACTATGCTCCTCCGGCGACAAGGTAGGAGACTCAGTATCAATTGGAGGGGCCGGTTCAGATGTATTGGAGTCCTGATTAGCAGAAGGCGTATTCGCTTGCTCCTCCACTCCTTCTTCTACCGGCACCTGAGCAGTAGTCTCTTCGTCCTGCGACTTAGATGGACTTGCATTTAGGCGTTCCTGAGGTACATTAGCAATTCCCTCCTGATTGGCCGGTGTGCCAGGGGTACGTGGATATAGAATCACCACTGCAATCAAGACAATCGCTAGGAGACCAGCAAGTACCCAGACATAGTTTTCACGGAGCCAAGCTAAGATCGCACTGTCCTTTTTTGGTGCGGCTGCCGCCGGTGCGCGTTTAGGCACTTTCTTCTGTATTGCGGGAATCTTTTCCTCTACGGACCGGGCAATCAGCTGCCCATCCACAGCCTGGAGACCAAAACTATTTAGGTTAAAATTAGCGTTCTCAGCTACGAACTGGAGCTTGTTCTCGAAGTTTCGAAAGAAACGTCCGACACCTGGTAGTTCGATAATCTCACGACGATCCAAGCCAGCCTTGATGTCATCCACTTGCTCTTGCAACCAACGTTGTGTTTGCACTAAGGACCATCCCAGGCGTTGCTGAATGTATTCCACCAGCACACCATCATCCATTACCAGATTTGGGTTGAAACGAACACTCTTGGAAGGAGCATTGACTTGGCCCTGCACCTGATCGACCAATGCTGGCGCATGGCTCAACTCGAAGGTCCCTAAGCTTGGGACACACAAGCGATCGTGCTGATGAAGTAAATCTGCCAAGTATTTGCTCAACTCCTGCTGCATAGTTTCCAATGTTTCCACCGGAAAGATAGGGAAGTTGAATAAAAAAGCAGGAACGCCTAGCCCACAAACTTATAGCCTACTCCACGTACGGAAAGGAAGAATTCTGGTTCGCGCGGTTCTCGCTCGAAGTATTTACGGAAAGACAGGATGAAATTGTCAATTGTTCGCGTACTTGGATAGACGTCATAGCCCCAAACAGACTGCAATATCTGCTGGCGACTCACTACCTCACCTTTACGGTCGATAAGTAGCTTCAGCAACATCGCCTCTTTCTTAGTCAAAGTGAAGGTACCAGGATTTCCATCGGCTTCGAAGGTCGCGAAGTTGATTGTATTTTCTCCAAAGGAGTAAATATCAGGTGTCACCTCAGGAGCCTTACTAGTACGCTGAATAAGCTTCTCCACACGCAAGAGTAATTCCTCTAGATTGAAGGGCTTGGTCAGGTAGTCATCCGCGCCTTTGCGCAATCCGGCAATACGATCCTGAGCAGTATCCTTAGCCGTGAGGAAAATAATAGGCACTTCGCGATTGGTCAGGCGGACCTGCTCACAAATCTGAAAGCCGTCTACCTCTGGTAACATCACATCAAGGATCAACAGATCAAAGTGTTGCTCATTGGTGTACTTCAGGGCCTGTTTTCCATCGCCCGTCGTCACCACCTCGTAGTCTTCTAGCTCTAGGTTGAGCTTTACCGTTTCTCGAATATTTTCCTCGTCTTCTACTAATAGTATTCTAAGCATGACCTGTAGTCGGAATTAATGTTTTCCCTTAATAATTAAGCAGTTAAAGCTGGAAAACTCACTTTAAAAATTGTTCCTTGGGGACGATTATCGCTGACCTTAATTTGGCCTTGATGTGCCCGAACTAGCTCTTTAACGATGAATAACCCCAAACCAGTACCTTTTGTTCTGCGCGTATCCTCGCTACCAACGCGATAGAATTTCTCGAAGATCCGTTGTTTATCGTCAGCTGAAATTCCGATGCCTTGATCTTTCACAGATAAAACAACCGCTTCGTCTGTATTTTCGATACTGACGCTGACAAATTTCTGCTCACCAGAATACTTCAGTGCGTTCTCAATCAAGTTGAGCACCACCGAATTTAATGCCTGTTGATCACCATGTACCTGAGCTACATCTTCGCCGATTACAAGCTCGATGCGTGCATCGGAATGCTGATGTCGAAGCCTATTTGTGATCTTGGTGGTTAGTTCTACAAGGTCAACAGGTTCTTGATGGAATTGATAAGCATTTTCCAAGCGAGCCGAGAGCAGCAAGTCTTCGACTAATTTGTTGAGTCGGTCCGATTCTTTTATACCACGTTCACTGAGTTGCTGGCGTTTGTCCGCCGGTAATTGATCACCTCGCTTAGAAATCGTTTCCAGTGCCAGGCGAATTCCAGCAATTGGCGATTTCAGTTCGTGCGTGATCGACAACAAGAAGTTACGTTGCTGTTGTGAGGCCTTCACCTCTCTACGATAACCGATATAGATCACATACAAACCAGCTAACAAACTGAGAGACAAAAATATAGTCTCACCCAAAATCATTCGTTCCTGACGATGATAAGCCTTCTTGAGCTCTTGATAGCGTTCTGAAGTATAGAAGTCCATTGGTGTTTTGATCACACCTTCAGCAGCCATCCCTATTTGCTGGAGCTCAATCTTTGCGCGGTAGGCGTCCTGGTTTTTCGTCCATAGCAATACCGACCACCAGACGAAGGCTAACGTCATGTAGCCCATCACAAAATAGGTCAGTAAACGAAGGTTACGGTTCCGCATATCCAGGTTTAGCTCTTAGTATTACAAAGATACGGCAAGCATTACTGTTGTCATTCATCTTGAAGTCATGTTTTGATCACTCCAAGGAGGGAGCTATTATACTCCAACAGCTAATCCAATTCAATAACGCCTGGCCGACATCCTTATTGGAGTGATCCAATAGCATTCAGCAATTCGGTTATCTTTGAACAACTCCATGAATTTCAATTCAAGAGGTATGCTCTCACGACTACACTTTACTTTTTTATTCGTTGTTCTCTCCTGCCTTTTTGTCTCTGACCTTACCGCACAAAGCGTACGGATTAACGAAATGGTGTTATCTAACTCAGTTTTACTAGACGAAGACAATGACACCCCTGATTGGTTCGAGCTGCATAATGCTGGCCCAAACCCTGTACTATTAAATGGTTGGACCGTAACCGACGACCTTACCACCCCTGATCAATGGACCTTTCCTGAGATGGAACTCTCAAGCGATGAATACCTCCTCCTTTGGGCTTCTGATAAAGATCGGAATGAGTTGTACTTCCCTCGGACTCACCTTACAGAAACCGAGACCATTCGCTACCTCATCCCAACCAACAACCTGGTGACGGTGATGACATCACTATTATCCCTAATGGCACATTGAGCGTCTTTGTCCGAAAGGATTTCAATGTCGCAGATCCCGACCTGATCGCTAGTGTCGTGCTGGATATCGACTATGATGATGCGTTTGTAGCGTACTTGAATGGTGTGGAAATCGCCAGGGCAAATATCACGGCCGTGGATCCCACCTATAACACTACTGCCTTCACCGATCGAGAAGCTGCATTATATCGAGGCGAGAGTACTGAACGCTATTCCTTTAGCGACCTCAGCGATGTAATTGTAGCCGGGGAAAACACGTTAGCGATCCAACTACATAACGTCAATGGCTTCTCATCCGACATGAGTCTACGCCCCTGGATGAGCTTAATTTATACGGCTCCAACGCTAGAAGGAACGACTCCTCCGCAGAATCTCTCATTCCCCCTGAGTGGTCTGCATACCAATTTTAAACTAGCGAGCAGTGGCGAAGTACTTTATCTCTTCGACGCAGACGGACAGTTTGTAGATAGTTTAAGTTCCAATGGGCCCGTCACAGCTGGTTTATCCGTAGGTAAGTTGCAAAATCAAGCAGAAGAAACTCGGGTGTTTACGGAGCCCAGCCCAGCAGCAGCTAACCCCGATGCCGGCTTTACGGGAGTACTTCCCGGAGATATCGTTTTTTCTCAAACTGGAGGTCCTGTCGATCCTTTAGTCTTATCGCTCAGTGGTGTGGAAACACCTGCCGTGATTCGGTATACGCTGGATGCTACTACACCTACTGAGAGTTCACCGATCTACAGTACACCCATAGAAATTGATGATAATACGGTAGTGAGAGCTAGGGTTTTTCAGGATAATTTCTTGCCTTCTCCAACTCAGACTGAAACATACTTAGTGGATGTGATGCATGACCTTCCGATTATCGCACTAGCTGCAGAGCCGGATGATTTTTTCGATGAAGAGACTGGCATCTACGCTTTTGGTGATGATTACTCACCGGACTTCCCCTACCTCGGCGCCAATTTTTGGGAAGATTGGGAACGTCCTATCCACTTTGCCCTTTACGAAGTGAATGGTAGTGAATATGCCTTTGACGGTGGCGTGAAAATTTTTGGTGGTTGGAGTCGAGCACAAGCACAGCGCTCCTTATCCATTTTTGCTCGTGGGCAATATGGCCCCAATGAAATCGACTATCCGCTTTTCCCAGAACAATCAATCGATGAATATCAGGCAATCGTTCTGCGAAATTCTGGCAATGACTGGCTGCGATCCAATTTTAGAGATGGGGTTATGACTAGCCTCTTGCGCAACAGCATGCTTGACCGACAAGCTTATCGTCCAATGGTGGCTTACCTTAACGGCGAGTTTTGGGGAATTTACAACCTGCGCGAAAAAGTTAACGAGCATTTTCTGGCCAGCCATCATGGTGTTTCTCCAGATGACATCAATTTACTGGAGTCTAACGGTCGCACCATCCAAGGAGATAACATCGCCTATCTTCAGCTTATTGACTTTGTGGAAAACAACGACCTCACTATCCCATCCAACTATAACTGGGTGGAAGAACGGGTGGACATTGCCAACATGGTCTTGTATCAAGCCTGTCAAATTTTCTTTGACAATACGGACTGGCCAGGTAACAACATCAAATTTTGGAACTCTTCCACTACAAAATGGCGATGGATTCTATTCGACACCGACTTTGGTTTCAGTATGTCGAATGAGTTTAATTACTTCAACAACAGCCTTGCGTTTGCCCTGGAACCCAACGGCCCTAATTGGCCAAATCCGCCTTGGGCCACCTTATTGTTTCGACGCTTAATGGAAAATACGGACTATCGAAACCGCTTCATCAATCAACTGGCCGATGAGATGAACAGTCGGTTTCTACCCGAGCGCGTTTGTGAACACATCGACACCATGGCACAACGGATTGCCCCAGAAATTGCTGGTCACTATCTCCGTTGGGGTGCGGGTCCGGAGAATCATAGTGACAACGTCAATACCATGAAGACTTTTGCCGAAAGGCGCCCAGGACAAGTCAAACAACACATCCTAGACCAGTTTTCACTACCCAGTTTTCACGCACTGACCATACAAAACCAGCAGCCAGATCAAGGCTGGGTACAGGTTAATAGTCTCACTATTCATGAAAGTGATTGGAGTGGAGATTATTTTGCTGAAGTTCCTGTCCAAGTGACAGCGATTCCTGCCTTGGGTTATACTTTTTCTCATTGGCTAGGTACAGTACCAGGCACGGAAGCCAGTTTAACGTTTGCGCTAGAAGAGGCTAGTACACTTATCCCAGTCTTTGAAGCAAGCGCTCTTGCGCCCTTGGTCATCAACGAAATCAATTACAACTCGAATTCAGAGCGACCTACAGGAGACTGGGTCGAGCTCTATAACTACAATGATTTTCCAATCGACCTTAGTAACTGGCAACTGCGGGACAGTGACGACTCGAATCAGTTTGATTTCGCTCCAGGAACCACTATTGAGGCTGAGGGGTTTCTTCTCATTGTTCGAGATCGGTCGGACTTCCAAGCTATTTATCCAGATTTGCCTCTGGCTTCCGGAGAACTCGATTTTGGATTATCCAGTGACGGTGATGAGGTTCGGTTATTTAATCAATCGGGCAGCTTAGAGGATAGTGTTAAATACAGCCCTAATTTGCCATGGCCTACCGCCGCGGACGGAGAGGGCCACACGCTGGAACTCATCTCACCATCGCTTGATAATACACTACCGGAAAGTTGGAGCAATATCAATCAATGGGGTAGCCCCGGAAGACGGAACGTATTGCCTGACTCAGTAGATGATCTAGGCATCATGGCCTATCGTTCATTCGACTGCTACCCAAACCCATCTTCAGGCCAATTGCACTTAAGCCTAGACCTGAACGTGGGTAGTGATATTGAAGTTCGGATGTACAATAGCAAGGGGCAGCACCTTCGAACGCTGGTACAGGAAAAACTAGCTAGCGGTCTATTTGAACAAGACTTCTTATTGTCAGCCCTGCCCAATGACAGTTACCAGCTGGTGCTGTTCATAGAACAACACCAGGTAGCAAGTCAGCAGTGGATTAAGGTGCGATAAAGCGCACATTAATTGCCATTACCGTCGTCATTTTGTTTCTCTAGCTCTCGCAAACGAGCTTCAGCTTCGCGAACACGCTGTTGTAGGGTGCGCAGGCGCTCTTCCTCTGCGCTGACCTGCTGACGGATTCGTTCCTTTGCCGTCTCAGCGTTGGCACGCTCAGCAGCGATTGCAGCTGCGTTATCTTAACCTTAGTGATTTGCTCCGTAGCCTGGCGACGAGCCTCATAGATTGTCTCTGAAGTCTCTTGCCTTACGGCAGCTACTTCCTCTTGCAGGCGCTTACGCTCGGCTTCCGCTTCGGCAGCATAGGTTGCTTTCTTTTCCGCGCTTTCTGCATTAGATTTTTCTAGTTCCTCCCGGACACGATCGCGCAAGGTTTGCATTTCCAGTTCCGCACGTTCACGTGCTTTGGCGATACGATCCGCAGAGGCTTTTTCCTGCTCCTCTGCTTGATCACGGGCCTGTTGTACTCTTTCTGCAGATTCACGTTGTGCCGTAGCAATAGCTTCGGCTTCATCCTCTCTAATTTCTTGTAGCTTATCGGTAGAAGCTTGACGAGACTCCAGAACGTCTAGCGCCAAACGCTCTTTCTCTTGGGCTGCATTCTCCCGAGCCTGCTTAACTTCATTGGCCAGATTTTGCTGTAGCTGTGCTTTTTCAGCTGCTACCCGCTCTCTTTCGGCCGCTAGGTTGTTCGCCAGATTTTGGCGTTCGGTAGCCGCTTGTTCGCTAGCATCCTTAACCTTTTCTGCTTCCTGCTGGCGAATGGTAGCAATTTGTTCGGCCGCCGCTCGACGTGCCTCTGCGATTTCAGTTGCCGTTTCTTCCTGTACCTTGGCTTCCTGCTGACGAGCAGCAGCGATCTCTTGAGCTACCCGTTCGCGTTCAGCTGTCAGTTCTTTAGCCGAACGTTCACGTGCTTCCTGGATCTCTGTAGCGGAGGCATTCAGCATTTCCTCTTCTTTGCTTTTGGCTTCTGCAATAGCAGCCGCAGCCTGATCAGCAATCTCCTGTTTACGGTTTGCTGCCTGCTCCTGAGCTTGGGAAACCTCTTCCGCATAGCGATCCTTAGCAGCCTGTGCTTGAGATTGGGTTTCCGTCACTTGATTCTCTGCTGCGTCACGAGCAGCCGCAATTTCCTGTTCCGCACGTTGTCTAGCTGCTTCAACATCGGCAGCCGCTGCTTGTTGAATTTCTTCTTGGCGAGCCCGAGAGGCAGCCAATTCTTCTTGTGTCTCTTGCTGAATACGCTCAATCTCTTCGCGCGCTCTGGTACGAGCAGCTTCTACTTCTGCAGCAATGGTCTCTTTTTCCTTGGCCGAACGATCACGTGCTTCGGTCACCTTTGCAGCTTCTTCCGCATTGATATCGGCGATGGACTGACTAGCTCTTTCCCGAGCCGCCTGTACCTTCGCCGCAGATTCTGCCTGCTCGTCTTCCACGGCCTGACGACTCGCAGCAATCGCCTCCGCAGAAGCTTCTTGCGTAGCGCTTACCTCATTGGCAGCACGGCTACGCTCATCTTCTACCTGCGTACGGATTTGCTCTACTTCTGCGGCAGCACGCTCTCTTGCTTCCGCAATGGCTACCGTCGCTGCTTCTTTTTCTTTAGCTAGGTTCTCACGCAACTCAGCAATTTCCGCTGCGTTCTGTTGTTCTACCAGCGCTTTTTGTTCTGCCGCTTTACGCCTTGATTCCGCCACATCAAAAGCTACCGCTTCCTTCTCTTGCACCCCACGTTCACGAGCAGTAGCAACTGCCTGAGCGGTTTCTTCTTGAACGCGTAGGATCTGTTCTGCAGCAGTCTCTTTTGATTCTACCACCTCTTCCGCCGTGCGTGTACGTTCTTGATTGGCTTGTTCGCGTGCACGGGTTATGGCATCTGCTGTTTCCTGGCGAATACGCTCCAATTCTGCATTGGATGTTTCACGCGCTCCAGCCACCTCATCGGCGTAAGCCGTCTTAGCTTCTTCTAATCTTCCTCTTACCTGTTCTAACTCCTCGGCAGCTTTATCCCGAGCGGCCTTTACTTCCGCCGCTGACTCTACCTGAGCATTTTGTATAGCCTCCTGCGCACGAGTACGCGCTTCAACTACACTCTCGTTAATCTCCCCCATTTCATTATCAGCTCGCTGGCGTGCAGCTTGTACCGCTTCTGCCGAAGAAGTCTGAGCTTCCTTAATCGCCTCTTGGGCTTGTTGGCGGGCAGCTAACACTTCATCGGCGTATTGCTGCTTTTGCTGTGCTGCTTGTTCGCGTGCAGCAGCTACTTCTTCCTGAAGGTTACTCTTTATCTGATCAGCCTTGCGGCGTTCATTTTCGATTTCTGCTCTCAGCCGGTCCTTGGTTTCCGTCAGTTGCCGGCGAAGATCTACCAATTCATCATCAGAGGTAGGAGCGGCAGCGGCAGCTTGCCCGGAAGAAGGCGTGTTTGTGGAAGATGCTGCTGAACTGGTACGTGCTCCAGGGTTAGCTGAAGGAATCAGTAGGCCAGCCTCACCCTTGTCTACCACCTTGTTAGGATCCAAAACTTGATAAAAGCAGCGAGCCATGCTATTAAAAGCCTGCAAACGATTAGCAGTCAGTGTAAACTTCCGCATCTCGTTGCTAATATTGTTTTTCAGATATATCGTAGTGATATTGTTGTCCGAGAACCATTGCAATGCCGTCATATCCAGCTGTAAGACATTACTTTGTACCGGAATTCCGCCCTGGCGTTCCATTTCTCCCATTCCAACGAAGCGATAACTACGACGAACCTGGTTGGCATCCATAAAGATCACCTCGTCATCCATATTGAATTCAATACCTCCACTGGATTCCATCTTTGCGGTAATACCTTTATCGTCCGAAACTAGAACGATAGCATAGGAATAATTACCACGAACAACCAGCGTAGTCTGTACGGAACGTAGGATGTGAGTGCCTCCAATGATGCGGTCGTCAGAGATGTGCTGATCACATCCTTGCGCCTGCAGGCTTGGGGAAACGAAAAGAGTAGAAAAAATCAAAATAAGGGCAACGGACAATCTCATAGAAATGGTGGTTTTTGAAGCGGCCAGGCTGGATCGAAAACAAAACAAGTAACCGGTCTACAGCAAAAGGTAGACACAATTATTTGTGAAATTTAAGCAATTTCAGGGATGAATGTCACACTGGGGTAGGAAAACATCAAGTGTTGATCTGGCACCACGAAGCCTTTCTTCAACAAAACAACACTTGTCATCCCGACACTGGCTTGGTCCCGTGTTTGGTCATTTATCAAAAAATAACACAAACATCTTCGATCGGCACCACCCATTTTGTGCTCGGGTAGTAACTAAACGGACAAGGGAAAAGAAATAGTATCCTCGCTGCGTATTCGTAGAAAAGGAAAATAAATTGGCAGATCACAAAGCAATAGAAAAGGCCACAAACAAGTAATCCCGAACACTGAACAACATCAGTATTCGGGATTGCTAAATGATTGCGTAAGCAGGTTCGTCTTACAGACGACGACGCTCCTTGATACGAGCTTTCTTACCTACACGATCACGTAGGTAGTACAAGCGAGAACGACGCACTTTACCGTGCTTAGTTACCTTGATGCCTACGATATTTGGTGAAGAGATTGGGAAAATACGCTCAACTCCTACACCGTTCGACATTTTGCGAACAGTGAAAGTACGCGTAGCACCTTCTCCTTTAACTTGAATTACATCTCCGCGGAAGTCCTGGATACGCTCCTTGTCACCCTCCACGATTTTATAGCTCACGATGATGTTGTCACCAGCGCGGAATGCTGGAAGATCTCCCTTAGGAGTCAACTGTTCGTGTACAAATTTAATGGCGTCCATTGTTGTCCTGTTTTTTAGCCGTGCAAAGGTAATGCTTTTTGGTAAATAACAAACAACAATTATTTGTTTTTATCGAATTAAAGTGGCGTAGCCTTTCATCTCCACAGGTTCCCCTCTAGGGTCTTTGAAGGTCACCACCACCAGATAAACGCCGTTTGGCGCTGGTTGCCCAACATTGTGCTTCTGTCCATTCCAAGATTCCAAAGGATCATCGGTCTCGAAGACCGGCTCACCCCATCGATTCCAGATGCGAAATTGGAAGTCAGATATTCCCGTTAGGAAACCTTTCCCGCGAAAAGTATCATTTGTCCCATCTCCATTCGGACTAAAGGCGTTAGGTAAGTAGTAGCGGATCTCCGGAATTACGTCAATGATAACCGACATCGTATCCATGCATCCACTAGGATGCGTTACAATTTGACTCACTACATACAAGCCTGTATCCGGGAAAGTAAAGGTCGGGCTTGGTATAAAGCTTGGTGGCGGGGCGCTGAAGTCCCAGCGCCAGTGTACAGCACCTTGGGATTCGTCCGTAAACTGCACCTCTGGAAATAAATTACTGGGTTGCTCAGGAGCGTAGGAGAAACCTGCAATCGGAGAAGGCAACACAGTGATTAAGTCATCAAAGGTAGTATCTGTTTGACAGCCTATAGGAGAGGTTATGTCTACACTGACCGTAAACACCCCAGGGTTTTCATACACATAGGTTGGGCTAATGTCCATGCTGCTTCCCCCGTCACCCATATCCCAAAAGATATCGTAAGTACTGTCAATTGGAAATGAGAGGTTGTCAAAGAAAATCTCTGCCGGCTGACACGCAATCTCTGCACTTGGTGATACCACGATGAGCGCCGGCACCGGATAATAGGACACAACCTGAGTGAGACTACTTACACATTGATTAGTATCCCTGACCGTTAATGTTACAGGAAGATCTCCTGGAATAGCATAGTTATGGTTGGGGTTCTGCGTCGTACCCACATTTCCATCACCAAATTCCCAATACCAGTCTGTCAGGCAACAAGAGCCCGTTACGGAGAGGTCGGTGAACGCTACCGGACCAGCCACACAGGTATCGTAAGCAAAGGAAAAATCAGCCTCAATAGATGGATAGATATTGACGAAGATCTTGGCGGTATCTCCACAATCCGTATTCTCATTCAGAATCAGCTGCCCTTCATAAGTGCCTACTCCAGGAAAGGTTACCGTAGGGCTCCATTCCGAGTAGGTCTCCGTTTGGCCGTTGCCGACCTCAAAAGTCCATTCATGATTATCGATAAAGGACTGTTGGAAACTCTGGTTATTGAATTCAATGGTGTAATCGCCACAGGAGTTAACGACGAATTCCTGATCACTAATCTGCACATCTTCTTCAATGTCCGCTACCACTGTGGGGTCACAACTAGCCACATTGAACTGGAAATCTCGAAATACCCTACTCAACAGCAATCCATTTCGATATTCCGACACGCAAACGCCAACGACGAATTGCCCTTGAAACTCAGGCGTTCCCGTGATCAGTCCGGTAGTTGGGTCAATACTAATGATTGGGTCTCCTGCCATCGGTCTCGTAGCTGTGTAAGTGGGTGCACGGAAGGTCACGTTATCGTACGGCGGTGGGCAAGCAGGAATAGGATTAGCTCCGATACAGGTATTGTAGAAAGCAGGATCCAACTGTGGGCCACCACCCAACAATGGTGCACAAAACTCATAGACCAGCTGGTCGCCATCTGCATCCGTAGCGGAATGATCATATACGAGCGGTGCATCGTTACAAATGATCATCGGTGGATAAGTCTCAAACGATGGACTACTATTGCACAACTGCTGTGCCAATGGTGTAAGCTCAATCATGAAGGTTGCTCCAGAGTCTTCTGGTGCAAGGATATTGGCGATTGTCACATTACGACAACAGCGCTGATACGATACGAAATAGCTCTCATCGGAAACGGGAAGATTCAAGGTAAAGCGGTAGATACCTTCCTCTCCACAAACATTTGGAGGGATAAGACAAGGATAATCCGGTTCATCGACCTGATTGATCTCTGCCAAAGGCACACTTACTTGATCATAAGGGTTATTCTGAAACTGCCCATTGCAATCATCCGGGCTGCTGCAACGGTATATCCCAATCTCGGCCACATTGTCCAGCTCTGCGCTTTAGAACTTGTCTAAAACCATTTTCAGGACAAGTTCTTCGTTTATCTTATCAGGGTTATGTACCCTTTGTAATTAAATTCTTCTCCTCGTGGCCCAATCATCACAGCCTCGTACAAATATATACCAGGCGGCTGATCTTGCCCAGCATTACCTTTCTGTCCATTCCAACCTTGAATCGGATCTATCGAATCAAAGAGCGGCTCGCCCCATCGATTCCACACCTGCATTCGGTAACGTTTGAACCCTCTGGTAAAGCCTTTTGGGCGGAAAACATCGTTTGTTCCGTCACCATTTGGTGAAAAGGCATTGGGAAAATAGAAAGTAATTTCCGGTTTTACATCAATAAATTGTGTCAATGAGTCGACACAGCCACTAGGATGGGTCACTACTTGGGTGATGTAAGCTTGACCGGTATCGCGAAGAGCATAAGTCGGATTTTGTTGCACACTGGTCGCCTCACCATTAAAATCATAAAACCAACGGAAAGACCCCAAGGATTCATCCGTAATTTGAACCTCTGGCTGGAAGTTGGTCAAAGACTCCGGTGAGAACGTAAAGTCCGCAGTTGGTGCCGGCTCCATAAGGATCAAATCCTCAAATGTGGTATCGGTTGTACATCCAATGGGGCTCGTAATAGCCAATGAAACGGTGAATAATCCTGGCGTTTCGTAAAGATGCGTAGGGCTTAGATCAGTACCAAAGCTACCATCCCCAAAGTCCCAATCAAAGTCATAAGAATCATCGATTGGAAAACTTAAGTTATCGAAGAAGATATCAGCAGGCACGCATCCCCGAAATTCACTCGGCGCAATGACAATGAGATCAGGTACCGGAAAGTAGCTAACCACTTGCGTGCTAATATCTGTACACCCGTTCTCATCAACAATCTCTAATACCACATCAAAAGCTCCGGGTTCGGTATAAGCGTATACTGGATTGAGAGCATCCTCGGCATTACCGTCACCGTAACGCCAAAAGTTATTGACAATGGCTTGCCCACCAAGGGTAGTCCCAAGGTTGGTAAAAGTCACAGGCTCTGCCACACAGGTATCGTAAGCAAAGGTGAAATCACTTTCTAAACCAGGAAAAATATCTACCCGAACCTGGGCAGTATCGGTACAATCCAGAGAACCTGGATTAACGACCATTATACCTTCGTAGGAACCAACACCCGGAAAATCGTAAGAGAAATCTTCTGAATCAGATAGTACTTCTTGCCCCCCTACATTTGGGAATTCCCAACGATACCCATCAATAAAGGCATTAACGCCAGACTGGTTAATGATATCGACTTGCGTATCTCCGCAAGATCCTACCAAATAGGTACCATCAATTCCTACAGAATCACTGTTTAACTCCGCAAAGACGGTTACTTCACAAGTAGTCACATTGAACTGAAAATCGCGCCGAACCGTACTTAAAAGCACGCCATTTCGAAACTCTGACACACAAACCCCGACTACAAACTGACCGGTAAATTGCGGCGAGCCTGTCATAAGTCCAGTTGTCGTATTGAGGGTAAAATTGGCATCCGTGCCCAGCGGGTTATTCGCCGTGTAAGTAGGCGCCAAGAAAATCACATTATCAAATGGAGGAGGCAAGTCTGGGTCTGGAGCAACACCATTGGGTGGCCCTGAACCGCCTTGATTGCCACCACCCAAATAAGGGCTACAGAACTCGTACACCAATTGATCTCCGTCCTCATCAACAGCCGAGAAGTCGTAGGTAAATGGCTGATTAACACACAATACCGCTGGTGGATAACCCGTAAAAGAAGGCGAGCTGTTGCAAGAAGACTGCGCCTCCGGTGTCAACTCAATGGTATAGGTAGAGCCTGAACTCTGTGGGTCCAGAATATTGGTAATGGTATTGTTTCGGCAGCAGCGCTGGTATACCAAATTGTAGGACTCATCTACTATTGGAAGATCCAGTTCGAAAACGTAGCGCCCTTCCTCTACACAGATATTGGAAGGCACCACAATACAAGGGTTATTAATGTTTTCCTCAATATCAATACGCTCTACTGTAGGCGCCTCTAACTGGTAGGTCCCATAAAATTGTTGCCCCTGGTATAGGGTAACGTGCATATTGATAATGAAGTTAGGACTATCGAAATCTGAGCCTCCGCCGAAACAATCACGAAATACATTGATCGTGAATTCATAGCGACGAGAATTTGTATTGGGATCACCATCCGTGAAGCCAAGGCAACGATAAGTCACTTCTCCACCAATGAGGTGAGCAGCATAAGAACTTGTTGCAAAGCCCAGAAGAAAGATGATTAAGATACAAGAGCGCAGTACGGGGTGATCGTTTTCTCGCAAAACCGGAAATTTTAAGTTAACAAAACAATACGGTCTAAAAAATCAAGTTCATATAGGCGTAGATTATCAACTCGTAGATACAAAACAATTCCCAAAAGCAAAACAGTATGTCTTAACATACGTAAGCGCGCATTCACTCGTCCCAAAGACTGCCGCATTGCCTAAGCGTCAAGCGAAAATAGGCAAATAGGATTCAATTCCGCGGCTAATTTTCAGGTTCGTAACATAATGGACATTTCCTTTTCGGTAAACCGTTGGGTCCCTATATGGTGATTTTTAACGGTGTATGTCGAAAAGCGAAAAGCTTTTAACCCGGGCTCAACTAACTATTCCCCAGTTGTGTATTGACTAGTTGGCTGACCCACAATGGCATGCCCTTTGGTGCTTGCCGATGCTCAAACTATTCACATATGCTCATGACTGCTACACCAGCTCCTGCTTTTATGATTCAACGCTACGATCTCGAGGGAGCAGCGAGCGTACTCGAAAATCAAGGTCTACTACTCTTGCCAACTGATGCCCTTTGGTGCGTAGCCTGCCTAGCGGATAACCCCGTAAGTCTGGCACGGTTCAACCGAATACAGAGAAATCAGAGGGACCAGCAACCAGAGATCCTGTTTTCTTCATTGGATATGCTCAAAAGTTATGCTCCCAAGCTCCATCCTCGTCTAGAGACCCTACTCGCACACCATTTACGTCCGCTGACTGTCGTCACTGAGGCCAATGGACGCATACGTTCAGCCGCTCGCTTAGCGGATGGCCGAATTGCCGCTCGTATTGTCCGTGACCAATATTGCCGTAACCTGGTGAAACTTCTGGGGCGCCCTCTAGTTACCACCATTGCTCACTTCACCGGTAGCCCCTACCCTGATCATTTTGGCCGCATTCGGTCTGATATCATTGAGGCTGTCGACTATGTCGCCAAATACCGTCCGAAAGACGCCATCACCGGTCGTCCGACCATTATGGTGCAACTGGATGACCAGGAAGAACTGGAGTTTCTCCGGGACTAAGTAAAGTAATCCGTGCTCCCGAGTTCATCGGGAGCCCCCTTTTCTCATCTATCTTATTTGAATCGAAGTGCCTTGACTGGATCAATCCTTGAAACCAAGTAGGAAGGAATGATCAAGAACAATAGGGTAATGAGAAGCGTACCTACATTCAGAAGGAGTACCGTCCCCCACTGAATTTTGACGGGCGCTACAGATAGGTAGTAGTTCTTTTCGTCCAGGGTAATTAAGCCAAAAGTGTCTTGGATCCAGCAAAGGCCAAGACCAAAGAAGTTACCCCAGAAAAGTCCAACGAGAATGATGTATCCGGCATAGTACAAGAAGATGCGACGGATCGACCAATTGCCAGCTCCTAATGACTTCAACGTACCGATCATATTCGTACGCTCAAGGATGAGAATGAGCAGAGCTGTGATCATATTAATAATGGATACGACCAACATGAGGCCAATAATGACCCACTCGTTCACATCTTGTAAATCCAGCCATTCAAAAATGGCTCGCATTTTCTCTCGGATACTCTCCGCATAAAGATCGTCAGGAATTTCTTCGAAGTAGATGTATTCGGTGATCGGTTCCAGGTCATCAATATCATCGATAAACACCTCAAACCCGCTTACTTGATTTTCTTCCCAGCCCAGGATTTGCTGAATCTTTCGAATATCCACCAAGGCAAACTGGCGGTCATATTCTTCCAGGCCGGTACGGTAGATACCCTCGACGGTAAAACGCCGTTCCAGTTGCTCGTATCGACTGGTCACAAAGAAGATGGAAAACTTATCCCCTACCGTGAGGCGTAGGCGATCTGCTGTATACTGAGATATCAGGATACCATCACCCATCGTGGTATCTGGGAGAGTCAGACCGGTCCCCTCCTTTAGGTATCGATCCAGGAACTCCCAATCAAAGTCTTTGCCGACACCTTTAAGCATTACGCCTTCCAGCTCATCATTCGCACGAATGATTCCGGAGTAAATCGCATATGTCTGGATATGGCGGATACCACCATTCGTCTCCACCTCTCTTTCTACCCGCTGCCCCAACCAATTCTTCCGCTCGATGTATTGAACAGCTTCTACATCGGCCAGCCCTGGATAAAAACTTTGATTAACATCTACTGGAAAAACCTCTGTGATAGAGCGGCTAATATTGGGGTTCGTGATATGGATATGCCCCCAAAAACCAAAGATCTTATCGGCAATTTCTTCCTTGAAACCAGCGATGAGCGACGATGCGGCAATCATCACGGTCATACTAACGGCCACGGCAACAACCGCAATCCGGATAATCATCCGAGAGAACGACGCTCCGCCTCCGCGGGCAACATTTTTAGCTATGAAAGAAGAAAAGTTCATTATCGGCGCGAATATACAGGAAAGAAATGGAACCAATTTGCACAGTAAAAACCTTTAAGAACCGATCTTATTATATATTTGCGCGGCAAAATACAATCAACGGACATGGACTTTTTAGAAGAATTGCAGTGGCGGGGAATGTTGCACGATAGCACCCCGGGATTAGGAGACTTCTTAACCTCTGGACCAACCGCCGGATATATCGGCTTTGATCCGACTGCTCCGTCCATGACCATTGGTAATTTTGTTCAGATTATGCTACTTACATTATGGCAAAAATCTGGCCATCGCCCGATCGTTCTGATGGGTGGTGCAACTGGCCGTATCGGCGACCCTTCTGGTAAAGATCAAGAGCGTACTCTCAAGAGTTTCGATGAGTTGGATAATAACCTGGCTCACCAAACCAAGCAGATGGAAAAACTGCTTGACTTTGACGGTCCTAACGGTGCCATCCTGGTCAACAACCTTGACTTCTATAAGGAGATGAACGTACTAAGCTTCCTTCGTGATGTAGGTAAAACCTTGACGGTTAGCTACATGATGTCTAAGGAGAGCGTTAAGAAGCGTCTGGAAACAGGGCTTTCATTTACAGAGTTCAGCTACCAACTCCTTCAAGCATACGACTTCCAGGTACTGTACGAGAAGTACGGTTGTCGGGTACAAATGGGTGGCTCCGATCAGTGGGGAAACATCACCTCTGGAACTGAGTTCATTCGCCGTAACCTGACGGATGCTAAGGCTTTTGCCTGTACCACTCCCCTACTGACTAAGGCCGATGGTTCGAAGTTTGGCAAGAGTGAAGCTGGCAACATCTGGCTGGATCCCAAACTAACCAGCCCGTACCAGTTCTACCAGTTCTGGCTCAATGCCGATGATCGCGATCTACCGAAATTCATGCGTTACTTCACGCTCAAAGCGCGCGAGGAAGTAGAGGCCTTGGAAAACGAGTTCGGAGAAGATCCACGACGCTTGAAAGCTATTCTAGCGGAAGAGCTGACTGTACGGGTGCATTCGCAATCTGATTTTGAGGCGGTACAACAGGTATCTAACCTCTTATTCAACAAGCGTGCAAATGCGGAAGACTTGGGTGGATTGGATGCCAATTCTTTGGAAATGGTGGCTGCGGAAATCCCATCCTTCACGGTAAGCAAAGACTTGATTGCCAACGGCACATCCCTGATTGATCTAATGGCTGAGCACACTTCAATAGTAAGTTCGAAGAGTGAAGCCCGTAGAGCCATCAAGGGTAATGCCGTTAGTGTAAACAAGGAGAAGGCCAGCGGTGAAGATGCCGCTGTAAGCGCAGAAAACTTGCTACATGGTCGCTTTGTGATGGTGGAGAACGGCAAGAAGAACAAGTTCATGGTGGTAGTGGAGTAATCCAGTTCACCATCAGCAAATGTCATCACTGAATTTTCCAGGTACTTGATATATTCAGTCCTCTTTCTACCTTTGGTGGGCTAGCACTTCCATGCCTTTGTTGCACTACCGGATGCGCTACATTATCGAACCAGCTTGCAATTGATTCATGACTAGCACTCCAAATTTGCAATCCTACGAGGATATTGTTGACTATTGGAACACCAATCGTCGGCAGTTGCTGGGCGAGTACACCAGTAAGCAATCCAGCTTTGTCCCGTTTCTTTTGCCTGAACTAGCCGTACAACTGGACAGCCAGACTGTACTGAGCACCTTGGCACAGCGTATTGGTGTGCAAAGTATGCAGCAAGCACTCAACCCACAGTCAACTATCCCCAGCCCTCTAGAAGGAACAACTTCAACGAACTGGATGAAGCAGGTTAACATGGTGGGGGTAAATGTGCGCACCATTCAGTCGTTCTGGAACGTAGTGAAATATGCCCTCACTATACCTGAAAGTCAATCCAGCATCCATCTGCTGCCAATGTGGGAGCCTGGTGTAGTTTCCAGTCTTTATGGAATGGCCTCCTGGCAGATTAATCCAGAGTTCTTTAGTACAGAACTTTATCACGCGGTACCGCAATTGAATACCGTAGAGAAGCAGCTCAAGGCGGTGGTGAATCTGTTGCATGCGATGGGCAAGACCGTAGGCATGGATGTAATTCCCCACACCGATCGCTATTCGGAAATGGCGCTGGCTCAACCGCAGTACTTTGAATGGCTGCAGCGCAAGGGGTTGGAAATTGTCGACCATCGGGAAAACCTACATCAGAATGTCCAAGGAGCAATTATGTCCTGGCTGGTACGCAATGGAAGTGCCATGGCTGGGCGCGCCTACCCCAGCGAAATGGAGGACTTCTTTGGCTCGAACACATCGGAGGCTGACCGATTACACATTCTATTTGGCCCGCCAAGTGATTATCGACTGCGACTGGATCGCAGGGCCAGCTTGGTAGATTGGTTATACCATAAGGGTTTTGAACCTGTACCTGCTACAATGGCACCGCCCTATCGTGGACTAGAGGTAGACCCTGATCCAACAGCTAAAGTCATTGACTACGCAGGTAGAGAATGGCGGGACTATCGCATTACAAAGCCAGAAAAGATGTCTCGTGTCTTTGGGCCGCTGACACGCTATAAATTCTACGATCGCCTCAACGATAATAAAGACTGGGAGATTGACTTTGACTCACCAAGAAAAGAAGTCTGGGACTATTTCTGCCGCCATTATGCAGCCGTGCAAGAGGAATACAATCTGGATTTCATGCGCGGTGATATGTCACATGTGCAGATGCGTTCGGAGGGTGTACCCGCAGAAACGGACGCCTTCTATGATCCCTTAGGCGCAGTGAAAGCCTATATCAGCCAGCACGTACCCTACTTTGCCTACTTCGCAGAGAGTTTCATGGCCCCACCGGGTGTTATGGCCTATGGTGACGAAGTAGAGCACCTAGAAGCCAGTCTGGCGGATTCTACCTTAGGCGATCTACAAAGCACCGTGGTAGGTGAAGAAGAGTTTATGGAAAACTTCGCCCACTATGTGGAAGTCGCTGAGAACCGGCAGGTGAAACCAAACTTCACCCTAATGACTGGGGATAAGGATGACCCTCGCTTTGATAAGTTTTACCTACGTGGTAATGAAGCTCGGCTCTTCATCGGGCTATTCCTTTCAGATCTTCCGTCCTATCAGGGTTTAGGTTTTGCTCAAAGAGATCCCCATCCAACACCTGCACCAAACGAGCACTATACCAAACTGTACGTTTTCCACCTCGAGGAAGGACCAAAAGCGACAAAAGGACCGTACCACTGGGGCAAGAACGGAGGCCTCTTCAGCAACCTGCATAGAATTAGGCAGTTTGCTGAAAAGCACTGGCCAGCAGTTCAATCCAGCAGATCTGCCTGGTTGCTACCGCCTGATGCCAGTGCAAAACAAAAGATCATTGCCTGGACACAGGCAGATTCGCCACAACTCCTCTTTGTGGTCAATCTAGGCACAGAACAGGCCGAGTTCCCCACAGCCATTGAAAGTGCATCTGCACAACGAACCTTCCAGCTCAAAGGACTGTTTTCTAGTCTTTCCGCTGATTTCGATGAGGAAGGCAACTGGTCTAGCGATGAAATTAGCATATCACCCCTGGCCGGCGGCGAATGCCGAGCCTACCAAATACAATAACCATGCTTCGGATTTACCAAGTTGATGCTTTTCACCATGAGGTCCTTCGCGGTAATCCCGCAGCAGTGATTCCATTGGACCGCTGGCTTCCAGATGAGAAGTTGCAAGCCATTGCTCAGGAGAACAATCTTTCTGAAACCGCTTTCTTTTTACCAGAAGAAAATGGAGCAATGCCACTGCGTTGGTTTACCCCAAACAAAGAGGTTCGGCTCTGTGGTCATGCTACACTGGCAAGTGCCCACGTACTGTTTGCAGAGATCGGCTTGACAAGTCCAAGTATTAGCTTTAGCACTTTAAGCGGCGAGCTCTCCGTAGAGAAACTCGCTAATGGCTATCGCATGAATTTCCCAGCTGACTTCGGAAAGGAGATTTCTACTCCAGCAGGTTTGGAAGATGCCCTGGGCGCTCCCATAAAGGCTGCCATCATGGGGAAGGATGACGTTCTAGTGGTCATGGAGAATCAGGAGACCATAGCTGGATTGACACCAGATTTCAACGCGCTTCTGCAAATGCCAGATGTACGTGGAGTCATTGCCTCAGCACCAGGAGACACGGTAGATTTTGTCTCTCGTTGTTTCTACCCCAAATATGCGGTCAATGAAGATCCGGTAACCGGCTCTGCTCATACCTTGATGACTCCCTACTGGGCGAAAGCATTGGGTAAAGATGAGTTATCGGCCTGGCAGATTAGTGAGCGCAAAGGCATTCTCAGCTGCTCGCTAAGTGGAGATCGCGTACTGCTTGAAGGACAAGCTAGAACTTACTTACGCGGACAGATTTACATTGACTAATCTATTTCCGGTAGCGGTCATTAAGCCCCACTCCTTCCAAAATCATTGGTTTGATTTTCTCTAGACGGCTGAGCTTGGTAGCCTCCCGTTTAGCAGTACTCACGTATTCAGCAAATTCGCGCTGTTTGCCAGTCGTGAACTTATCAAAAGCTTCTTGATAGTCTGGTGAAGAAGCCAAGACCTCTGCTAACTCAGCTGGAATATCTACGGTCTTTTTGGGGCTAGCTGCCTTTACCTCTTTGCCATCCTTCTGGTTTTGAATAGCCTCTTCGATGTAAGACTTCACCAGATCACGATCGATTTCCTCCATATTGGCGAAACGCCATTGGCGCATGCCCTTGGTCTTCCCGTCTTGTGCATTGATGAGTACCCTGGCGGGATCCTGTAGGAAGACGCCCTGAAAGAACCACAATCCACAATAAGACTTAAAACTTCCGAGGCCTACTACATTTTTATTCATCCATGTGTAGCAAGGAAATCCCCATTTTACCGTTTCTTCCAGTTCTGTTTCTAATAAGATTTCTCTGAGGAGCTCCAAAGGTGCTTTCCAATTGCTTTGGACTTCGATGAATTCATCAACTGAGGTAAATCGCTTCATAGGTGGTTCAATGTTATTCAAACAAAAATAGTTAAATTTTTCGAAATTTAGTAAATAAGTTTTATATGCATCTAAGCTACATCCTCAATCATTTAGGCGAAGATCGAGAACGTTATTTTGGTGCGGTTTCACCACCAATTATCCAATCCAGCAACTTTGCTTACGATCGCTTAGATGACTTTCGAAAAGCCTTCGCCTCTGAGTTTGATGCACACCTGTACACCCGTGGCAATAACCCTACCGTACGTATCCTGAGAAGTAAGTTGGCTGCGTTGGAAGGCACGGAGGAAGCCCTCGTTTGTGCCAGCGGAAGTGGAGCAATTGCTGCTGCCGTGATGAGTCAGGTCAATCAGGGAGACCATATCGTTTGTGTTAACGCCCCGTACTCCTGGACCAAGATCTTAATGACCAACTACCTACCTCGCTTTGGGGTAACGACCACTTTTGTAGATGGCCGATCCGTGGCAGAAATCGAAGCAGCCATCCAGGATAACACTAAGGTGCTTTATCTGGAAAGCCCCAACTCGCTCACCTTTCAATGTCAGGATCTAGAAGCTTGCGCTGCATTGGCTAAAAAGCATGGCCTTGTCAGCATTATCGACAACAGCTACGCCTCACCCATATTTCAGCAGCCACATCGAATGGGTATTGATATCGTGGTACATTCGGGCACAAAATACCTGAATGGTCATAGTGATGTTGTCGTTGGTGTCATTTGCGGTAGTCAAGCCAAGATTAGGCAAATCTTTGAGCAGGAATTTATGACCCTAGGCCCAATTATTAGCCCTAATGATGCTGCTTTGGTTATCCGGGGGCTTCGTACTTTGGAGCTCCGCTTACAGCAAAGCAATACCAGTGCTCAACTCATTGCCCAACGTCTGGAGGCACATCCTAAGGTCAAACAGGTGCTCCATCCACTTCTCCCTTCCTTTCCGCAATACGAACTTGCAAAGCGCCAAATGTCTGGCTCCGGAGGGCTGTTCTCCGCGCATTTTAATGCTACCACTGCTGAATCCATGGAAGCGTTCACCCATGCCTTACTGGAAAGCAAGCGATTCACCATGGCCGTAAGCTGGGGAGGTCACGAATCTCTGGCTTTACCAACGGTAGCTTTCTACAACATACCGGGTCGACCTGATTCGCCAATTCCTTGGACGATGGTACGCTTTTATATTGGATTGGAAGATCCGGAGTGGATTTGGGAAGCGCTAGAGGAAGCCATGGAGTTGGTGAAATAGAAGCAGACGCTTAGTTTAGTCACCTAGAATCAACTCAAACTCTACTCTGCGATTAAGGAAGCTCCGAGTAGGCGTTTCACCGGTATGCAGTAATTGTCGATTGCTGAAGCCTCTAACGATGACTTGTTGCTCCAGCACACCGCTATCCAGCAAGTAGCGCTTAACGCGTTCGGCACGAAGTTGACTGAGATAAGTTGGTGCTTCTTCGCGGGCCTCAATATCTGCGTGGCCGTTTACGCTTAAGCGGTAGGATGGGTTTCTGCGCAAGAAGCTCACCATGCGATCCAACAAAGGATAATTGAACAAGTCAGCGCTATTCACTCGAAAATGGAGTACTTGATCGCTAAGCAAAGTGGCTTCTTCACCTGGGGTGGTCACGATGGGACAACCGCCATTGGCAAAATCGCCCAGGGCATTCGGGCAGGCGTCTTTAACGTCTTCAATTCCATCACCATCTGTGTCAGGACAACCATGAAACAGGGGAATCCCATAGTGATCAGGACAGCGATCATCTTCATCTAGTAGACCGTCTAAGTCACTATCTACAGCAGGGCAACCACGACGATCGGCAGGTCCCTTCAAGAGTGGGCAATCATCCTGATGATCAAGCACCCCATCACCATCATTATCCATAGGTGGGCATCCCAATGCCTCGGCTGGGCCACGCAGGGCTGGGCAACGATCATAGGGATCCGAAATACCATCTCCATCTGTATCGGGGCAGCCATCTAGTTCGGCTGTACCAGCTGCTAATGGGCAACGGTCATTACTATCACGAATACCGTCTCCATCTGCATCCGGGCAACCGTTAGTTCCCGCAGGTCCGGGCTTTAGGGGGCAGCTATCCTCCGTATCAGCAATTCCATCCTGGTCAATATCAGATGCAAATCCTAAGTGCACGGTAGCGCCCACGAAAAGATGGCCATAACGATCATTGTTATTCGGGTTTCCAGCAACGCTGACACCATCTAGGTAATCCGTCTGTGTAAAATTGTATTGGAGGCCGGCTTCCAGACCGAAAACGGGACTAATTTGGTAAGCCAAACTAAGACGCAGCGGTATAAACCAGGTATTTTCCGGAATAGTGGTTTCTAAATCCTCTTTAACGGATTCCGTCAAGTCCAAATGAGTATTGTTAATCAAGTCCGCTGTGGGATCAAAAAACAGCAGCCCTACTCCTAACCCGAGCTGAGGCTTGAGTCGCGAATCACCAAGTGGGTGAACCCGTCCTAACAAGGCAACATCGGAAAAACTCGTACTAAAACTAAAACGACGACCCACACGATATGGATCGTCGCTATAAAAGTTATCGTTTGCCATCAGTTCTCCGATGTGTCCTTGCACACCGAAAGACCAATAAGCGCTTGGTTGATATTGAAAGCTTGCTCCCCAGACCAGCGTATTTCCACGAAGTGTGCCTACGCCTGATTTGCTGATATCGCCTTGGTATAGACCACTTCCGCCTTCTAGGCCAACGACCCACCTACCCTGCTCTTGTGCCCTCAAAGACAACAAGAAGGTAAACGACAGAAGGAACAATGCGATCTTTTGCAGCTGGATAAGGCAGTTCATTTAATAACATACCCTAGCAGCTGAAGCAACCCTATTTTTCGATTAGGGCTTAGCTAAAGTGTAGGAATACGTTAGCAATCGATACAAAAATAGCCATTAGCAATGCCCAGCTGAAATTTTTGATGGTAAAACCTTTCAAAAAATAGGCAGCAGTCATCAAGACAATAGCATCAACCACCAGGCTAAATAGACCAAGCGTGATCCATCGTAGCGGAGTAGTAATGAAGTCCAAGAAACCACCTAAGGTAGCGTTCAAAAGGGCCAAAACCACGATAATAGCTCTGGGAAAATCCTCAATCTCTACACCATTAAGTAAGTACGCAGCCCCCATCAGTACGAGGGACATCAATAATACATTAACGAGAAAAGAGCCTAAGCCGGCCTGAGCCATGAACAGTAGAAGAGTCATAGTCGAGAATAGGTTGGTTGTGTAATGTGATGTGGCGGCAAACTGGTCCAGTAGGTTAGATTAATTCTACTTTCCCCATTTCTGCCGGGTAGAGGTTGAAGCCTCGCTTTGCGCGGCATCTAATTCAGCCTCAAGTTCTTGTACCCGAGCCTTCAATTCACGATTCTCCTTCTTCAATCGCTGAATCTCTGCCTGAGGGTCATAGGTTTTCTTGGCGGGCGCACTGTTTCCTGGTTGTTCACCATTCATCATCGCTTTCACATTGGCAATTGGGTCTTCTCCACGAATGTAGGAAGCTCCTCCATACGCCAAAGGAACCAAGATGATCAAGAAGATGAGCAGGCGGGCCAAAGGGGTCATTTTCGTTCTAGTAGCCATGTAGCTTGCATTGTTTGTCTCAAAAATAAGTGAATTGTCACGCAAGGTCCATATTTATCGACTTGTGATTATGGAAAGTGGATAGACGACTCATTTTTACCGTGAATAGTACTCGGCATTTTGGTATTTTTGCCTCTAGCACTACCCCACGCCAAAATGAATGATGTCTTTATCTACGATGCACTGCGAACACCCCGAGGAAGGGGTAAACAAAACGGTGCCCTGTACGAAGTAAAACCCGTCCATTTACTGGAAGTAGCCTTGCGTGCTTTGCAAAAGCGCAGCGGCTTTAATGCTACAGATATAGACGACATGATTATCGGTTGCGTTACACCAACAGGTGATCAGGGCTTTAATATTGCCCGCACGGCTATGCTGGAAGCCGGGTTGTCTGCCGCAAATGGAGGGATGCAGATTAATCGTTACTGCACTTCCGGCCTGGAAGCCGTGAACCTGGCCGCCGCTAAGATTGCAGCAGGTTGGGAAAGCCTGTCCGTGGCGGGCGGTACAGAAAGTATGAGTAGAGTGCCCATGGGTAGTGATGGTGGCGCATTATTGAACGATCCCGGCGTCTTCATGACGCAAAACTATTTGCCACAAGGCGTTGCTGCGGATTTGATTGCTACCATGGAGGGATTCACCAGAGAAGAACTCGATGCCTACGCTTTGCGATCGCACCAACGTGCCCAAAAAGCAAAGGACAATGGATACTTCAAACCGAGTATCGTGCCCATCTGTGATGCCTCTGGCCTCCCAATATTGAGTAAAGACGAGCTGGTTCGGGCTGATGTTGACTTGGAGCGCATGAGCGCATTACGACCAGCCTTTACCGCACTCGGCCAGCAGGGATTCGCGGCAATGGCTTTGCATCGTTATCCAGAAATAGAGAAAGTTCATCATCTCCACACCGCGGCCAATTCTTGCGCCCTTGCCGATGGCGCCGCCTTAGTTTTACTAGGCAATGCCGAAAAAGGTAAGGAGTTAGGTCTTAAACCTCGTGCTCGAATCGTCAACTGCACCACTGTGTCCGTTGACCCTACGATCATGCTTACCGGACCAGTTGCCGCTACCAAACGTGTTTTGAAAAACTGCGGTAAAACTGTAGCCGACATCGACCTTTGGGAGTGCAACGAAGCTTTTGCTGCCGTAGCATTGAAATACGAGCGCGACCTCAAGCTTGATCCAGAGAAGCTCAATGTAAATGGCGGATCAATTGCCTTGGGGCATCCATTGGGTGCAACTGGAGCAATACTATTGGGCACCGTATTGGATGAATTAGAACGACAAGATTTGCAAACGGGTTTGGTAACGCTTTGTGCCGGTGCGGGTCTGGCTGTAGCCACAATAATTGAACGGGTATGATTCGGCTGAAAAAAGATACAGACAACATCATGACGATCATCTTCGATATGAAGGATCGTCCGCACAATGTGGTAAATCACGAGATCAGCGAAGCTTTTGTGCCCGTGTTACAGCGCCTGCAAGAGGAAAAAGCCCAAGGGCAACTTCGTGGGGTTATACTGACGTCCGCTAAGAATTCCTTTCTATCCGGAGGTGATCTGGGTTATCTATATGACGTTGATGACCCCGAAGAGCTTTTCCAGCAAGCGGAGAAGCTGAGCCATTTCTTCCGCGCCTTGGAGAAGCCGGGAGTACCGGTAGTAGCTGCTATCTCCGGAAACGCTTTAGGTAGTGGCTTTGAAGTGGCAATGGCCTGCCACCATCGTATCGTGCTTGATGATCCACGCGTACGAGTAGGAATGCCAGAAGTGAACCTGGGATTAATGCCCAGCGGAGGTAATGTGATCCGGATGATGTGGTTGTTGGGTATCGAACAAGCCTATAATGTACTTACTTCCGGACGTCACTATTCTCCGCAGGAGGCGTTGAAAGTGGGTATCATAGACGAACTGGCCAACAACCAGAAAGAACTTATGGAGAAGGCCCGCGAGTGGCTCCTCTCCCACACCGATTGGCACCGTCCTTGGGATCAGCCCGGCTCTGAGATCCCTGGTGGTACCGCCAACGATCCAAAACTGATTCTCAAAATTCGGTCGATGGCTGCGCAAATGGCAGCAGCAACCTATAACAACTCGCCTGCCAAAAGAGCAATCTTGAATGTACTTGTCCAAGGGTCGAAAGTAGACTTTGGCACCGCGTGCAGAATTGAAAATCGGCGTTTTGCGCATTTGGTCTGTTCGCCAACAGCGAAGAACATGATCAGTACCTTCTGGATGGACTATCACGCCATCAAAACGGGTATTAATCGCCCAAGAGGATACGGTCGTTTCCGGGTACGGAAGGTGGGCATTATTGGCTCGGGCCAGATGGGTAGTGGTATTGCGGTGGCTTGTATTCAGCATGGATTATCCGTAGTCCTTAAGGATGTGAGTAAGGCCATTGCGGAGCGTGGACGTGAGTTTGTGAGCCAGCGAATAGATCAACTCATACAGGAAGGCACTTTCCACCCTAGTGAGAAGGAGCAGATCATGAAGCGCCTGGTAACAACCGATAAAGCTGCTGACTTTAAAGAATGCGACATCATCGTTGAGGCGGTATTTGAAAGCGAAGCACTGAAGCAGAAGGTAACCACGGAGGCCGAAGCCCAGTTGGATCACTATTCCATTATTGGCACCAATACGGTTTCTATCCCCATTAGTAAGCTAAGTGCAGGGATGCAACGGCCGGAAAACTATGTGGGCTTACACTTCTTCCACCCTGCCGACCAGGTACCATTGGTAGAAATCGTGCGCGGGAAAGACACCTCAGATGAGACGATTGCGCGTGCGGTAGACTTCGCACAACGAATCATGAAGATTCCAATCGTGGTGAAGGACATTTGGGGTTTCTACGCTGGGCGCGTTCGCAATACCTACATTTTGGAGGGCATTAGTATGCTTCAGGAAGGCTACTCTCCGGCGCTGATAGAAAACTCTGGTCGTCAACTTGGCTTGCCACACGGGCCGTTAGAATTGGCCGATGCCTTGGGGCTACAACTCGTACTGAAGTATGAGGAACAAGCGGCCAACCACTACGGTAGTAAATATGTGCAGCATCCGGCAGTAGAAGTACTAAAGGTGATGCTCCAAGAACATCAACGTACGGGACGTTCCGCAAAAGCCGGCTTCTACGAGTACGGAGAGGATGGTACGCGACAGCTGTGGTCTGGCCTAACAGAAAGCTGGCCCAACACACAGAAGACCTACGATCGGCAGAACCTGAACGAGAGACTCCTGTTCTCCCAAGTCATTGAAGCCCTTTGGTGTATGCAAGAAAAGGTCGTCACCTCCAGTGCGGCTGCCAACTTGGGCAGCGTATACGGCTGGGGCTTCCCGCGTGAGACCGGTGGCGTTATCCGCTTCATCCAGGATTACGGCATGGATGAGTTCATGAAACAATCGCAGCAATATCATAAGAAATTGGGGCAGCGCTTCCGGATACCTAAGGTATTGAAGGAATTGATGCTAGAGCCTGCCTTTTTGGGCGCAAAGGGGGCTGTGGAGTAGGAACTAATTGGCCAATAGCAAACTTATCAGAATACTTAGCACGGTAGGTACTAAAAATACCACATAGTCAAGAAAGTTTAATCTTCTTTGGTCTCTGGTTGAATATCCAGAATAGGCTACCATATCTGGTTCGAAACTAAAGATCTTCTTGTAGAAGGCTCTGAGAGAGGCATAAAGGACCACAAAAATGATTGGCCCGAACAGAAAACCTGCTCCGTTTTCATTCCCGAAGGAGGATAAGTTCAACCCGTAGTATTTCACTCCCAAAACAAAGAATGCACATGCAATCACAAAGTGCACAGCTAGTCTGCTATTGCTCCTCAGCCAACCAAAATTTCCACCCATGAATAGTATCAGCAGGTAACCTACTCCTATCAATTCAAGTATATCTCCCGTGATCTCTATATTCATCTTCGACTATTTTCTGCTCAATGTATATGATTTCCCTTTCGTTGGCTAATTGTAGACTCAATGTCGGTATTCAAGTATGTTGTTTAGGTATTTTGATTATCAGTGAATTTTAACCCATTCAACTACCACTATACTCCTGAAAAAGCGTAGTAAACGACTCTCTAAAATGACGAGATATTGGAAGCTTTTTCCCGGCTACTTTTATAGCATCTCGCCACAATTGTTCGATATGCAATAAGGACACAGCATAGCTTTTGTGTATCCTACAGATGTATTTGGGAAACAAATACGTAGCCTTGGCGAGGGTCTGTCTTACCAAAATTCGTTTGTCCTTAGTATGGTAGATCGTATAGTTCTCATCTTTTTCCAAGTAGAGCACATCTTGCCAGTTTACCTTGTGCGTTACTGCACCACTTTTCAGGTAAACAAAACTAGGAGTTGTTGACTTAGCGGAATTCGTATCATGTTTGAGGTCGGTTCGTTGTTGCTTGATCAGACGATGACAAGCTTTGAGAAACCGGGGAAAGGCAATGGGCTTCAGGAGATAATCAATTGCCTCCAAGTTAAATCCTTCTACGGCATAATTAGGATAAGAAGTAGTGAAAATGACCTGAGGTGGATTTACCAGGCTTTTGTATAGTTCAATGCCGTTTAACATGGGCATATTGATATCTAAGAATAGTACTTCTGCCTCGTGTTTTTCCAGCAGTTGACTCACATTCATCGGGTTTCGGGTGGTGGCCACCACTTCCAGAAAATCCACTTTTTCAATGTAGTTCAACAACAACTCTATTGCCAGAATCTCATCTTCTACTATGATAGAACGAAGTACTTTCATGCGTTCATCTCAAGTTTTAAGCAGGTTGTAAAAACGGAATCCTCGATGGCTGTTTCCAGAGTGTATTGGCCCGGATAAATAAGGTCCAGTCGTTGCCTTACATTCGCCATTCCAACCCCATTTTCGTTCAGCTTATTATCCATGTCTTCAAAATAGCTGTTACGCGTAGTCATGGTTAGTACTTGCTCTTCCACATCAATATTGATACTAACCCACGATTTAGCGGAAGGCTTAATGCCATGCTTGAAGGCGTTTTCTACCAGTGGCAAAAGTAAGACTGGTGCAATTTGTAGTCCATCTATGACTCCATTACAGTGAAAGGAAATGTTCACTTCGTCATGTTCAGCCACGCGCATCTGCTGAATATCTATGTAGTTTTCGATCAAGCTTATTTCCCGGCCCAAAGACACAAATTTAGCATTGCTATCATAGGTCAGATAGCGCATAATATTGGACAATCGCTCGATGCTCTCAGCTATCTTATCCTGTTTTTCCTGAACGCTAAGACTGTAGATATTATTCAGAGCATTAAACAGAAAATGCGGATTGACTTGCGACTTCAAAAAAGCCAGTTGACTCTTTGTATGCGCCTCCTGCAGTTGATGACGATCTTGTTCTCTCTGTGTGTACAATTTAAAGAACCGTACAAGTGCAGCAATACCCATAACTGAGAAAAGCATGAACGCATTCCGGTAGGGATGCATATAGGCAAAGACCTTATACTCCTTCTTATTACTGGGCGCAATGACCCACTCCATCAATTCAGACACACTGAGGTAAGTATAACATTGATGGGCAATAGCAAATGTGACTAGAAACCAAAAGGCAAATTTCAAGTCATTCCGCTTGTTGATCAAATACTTAGGCAGCAGGTAATACAATACGATGTAAGTGGCGAGAATAACAACAGGCAAGCCCACCAAGTGGTAAAGCATAAACTTATATCGAGGCGCGTAGAAACTGAAGTCTGCATTGCCTTTCCAAAACACAAAGGCACACCAAAAAGCGAGATGCAGCAAAATTCTTTTCACATGTTTAAAATTTTTCTGCGACTGCGTCAGAATACAGAAAAATTTCTGCACATCTGGAACCGCTGCGCTCTCACATGATTTTCTTTAATCATTCCCTA
>CAJXOS010000030.1 GCA_913057725.1 uncultured Lewinella sp. | reverse complement strand
CGTACTCGCCTTGATAGCGCTGCTATCAGGCTCCGTGCGTGCCTTGATTAGATCTAAAAAGTCTAATTTTTGACCACTGTAGTAATTATTACACAAGTTCTTGATTTACCTTTGCGCAGAATTTTGTCAAACCAATTTTATCCGTTCATAGACTATGCATTACCGCACCGAACACGACAGCATTGGCCCCGTTGAAGTACCCGCTGATAAGTACTGGGCCGCACAGACACAACGCTCCATGCAAAACTTCAAAATTGGTGGTCAGAAGATGCCAATTGAAGTGATTCGCGCATTCGCTATTTTGAAGAAAGCAGCTGCGCAAACCAACGCTGAGCTAGGTGTACTGGCTGGCGAAAAAGCAGACCTCATTGGAAAGGTTTGTGATGAAATCCTAGCTGGCAAGCTGGATGATCAATTCCCGTTGGTAGTGTGGCAGACTGGTTCTGGTACGCAGAGTAATATGAACGTAAACGAGGTCGTAGCCAACCGCGGCCACGTAGTGCAAGGCGGACAATTGACCGACAGCGACAAGGCGCTGCACCCAAATGATGATGTGAATAAGAGCCAGTCATCGAATGATACTTTCCCTACTGCGATGCACATTGCTGCCTTCCAAATTTTGACGGAAGTAACCCTGCCAGGGTTGAAGAAGTTGCGTGACACCTTGGCGGCCAAGTCCGAAGCATTTAAGGATGTAGTAAAAATTGGCCGCACCCACTTTATGGATGCCACACCTCTGACGCTGGGTCAGGAGTTTAGTGGCTACGTAAGCCAAATTGGCCACGGTATCCGCGCCATCAACAACACTTTGGCTCACCTGGCCGAACTAGCCCTAGGCGGTACTGCCGTTGGTACAGGCCTGAATACACCAAAAGGCTATGCTGAATTGGTGGCTAAGAAAATTGCTGAGCTGAGCGGGCTACCGTTTGTAACCGCTGAGAACAAATTCGAAGCGCTGGCTGCCCATGACGCCATTGTAGAAGCACACGGTGCCTTGAAGACAGTCGCTTGTTCATTGATGAAGATTGGTAACGACATTCGTATGATCTCTTCCGGCCCTCGTTCTGGGATCGGCGAAATCATCATTCCTGCGAATGAGCCTGGTTCTTCAATCATGCCGGGTAAAGTAAACCCTACTCAATCAGAGGCATTGACCATGGCCATGGCGCAGGTAGTAGGTAATGACGTAGCGATCAACGTGGGCGGGATGACGGGCCATTTTGAGCTTAACGTGTTTAAGCCGATGATGATCTACAACTTCCTGATGTCAGCACGTTTGATTGGTGATGCTGCTGTTAGCTTCAATGATAACTGTGCGGCGGGCATCGAGCCTAATCGTAAGCGAATCACGGAGCACCTTAACAACAGCTTGATGCTCGTAACCGCCTTGAACACCAAGATCGGGTACGACAAAGCTGCTAAGATCGCTAAGAAGGCTTATGCAGAAGATACTACGCTGAAGGCTGCAGCCATTGAGTTAGGATACCTTACCGCGGAGCAATTCGACGAGTGGGTACGTCCTGAGTATATGATTGGAAGCTTGGGGTAGAAATGTGATCCTGACGTCGGGGACGTCGGGGGACGTCGGGGGACGTCAGGGGAGCGTGGGGCGGACGTCAGGGGACGTCCTTTAGCTAAAAGGGCAGCTTGCGTTTGCAAGCTGCCCTTTTGGTTTGAGGCTAGTCGGTGGGTTTGTCTGGTGCCGGTGCGCTAGCGTGAAATTCATTGAAAACACGCTCCGCATATTGGTCGAGTAACTCTGTAACTCGATCACGATCGGTAGACTTGACGATGAAACCCACGTGATGGGGCTTGTCAATACGCCAAACGATTTCTGGATCTTGGAAACTACTGGTGTCCGGATTTTCGAAGCGAGCTAGGGAAATTAATATGCCGGCGTGCTCTTTACGCACCGTAGGCAGTTCGTACTCTTCCTCTCGGGCCATAGCTGATTCCAGGCGTGCCCATTCCGCCCATAGGTTGATGCCTGAGGCATACTCTACCATTTCCGCCAAATGCGCTCCACCCACACGAGAGGAGGTTTCGAGGAAGTAGAAGTGACCATCGGCATGGGAGCGAATGTATTCAGTATGACTAGCACTAAACTGCATACCGAAAGCTTTCATTACTTGATTGGTTAGTTTACGTAGGGCTTCATCCTCCACGCCATCATAAGGCACTGTTTGCGAGCGGAAGATGCCGCCGCCGTGCGCTACTTCGAAAGGCGTATTGAGGTATTTAGAGGCCTGGCAGAAGACCAACTCATTCTGATAGGATATCACATCGACATGATAGACGTCGCCCGGCAAGAATTGCTCCACCAAATAGTTGTGCCGCTTTTCTCCTAAACCGTGGATAGCAACCCAGAGGTCGTCGATGTTGTGCACTTTCTGAATACCAGTAGCACTTGCCTCAGCACGGGGCTTCACTACCCAAGGTGGTGCCACTGTGTTGGCGAAATGATTAATCTCATCATTATTGAACAGTGCTGCAAATGGCGGAACCGGAATACCCGCTTCCTGTGCCTTCATGCGCATAGCTAACTTGTCGCGGAAATAACGCGCTGTAGTTTGCCCCATGCCAGGAATGCGAAACTCTTCGCGCAGGTAGGCGGCCTTCTCTACATCGAAGTCATCCAAGGCGACGATACGATCAATCTTCTTCTCGCGTAGCAGCCAGGCAACTCCCTTGCGCATCTCCTCAAAGTTCTGCGGGGTGTTTTCATCATCTTCCAAGTAAAAAGTATCCTGTATTGACGCCCAGGGCCACGGCTTAGACTCCAGCGATTTATTCGTCAGTAGATACACCTCGTTGCCAGCGGCAGCACAAGCCTCTAGAAAGGCAGTCCCCTTGAAGTAAAATGAGATACAAAGAAAGGTCATAGCACTATGGGTTAATCAGGGGGAAGATAGGACGTATCCCTTTAAAAACCACATACTAAAGGTGTGTTTTGCAGGAAAAAATGCGGGAAAAACCGATGTACAAATGCATTGCCGTATTTATACTTTGAAATCGAAGATTTTGCCCCTTTTCAAATCCTGAGCATCAATGACGCTGGGCTATCATTAAACCATCACGCAAGGGTAGGATCAAGTTGGTAAAGCGCTCGTCAGCTAATACACGTTTATTGAAAGCATCGATCATTCTCGTATCCTGGTCTTGCTCTCCGGAAACAACTTTACCACTCCATAGTACATTATCGGCCAGTATCAAACCTCCCGGGCGGATGCGGTCAGCTAATAAGTCAAAGTAGTGATCATACTCGCGCTTGTTGCCATCGAGAAAGACCAGATCAAACGCTCCTTCAATCGTGGGTATAATAGCCTTGGCATCGCCTTGGTGTAGCTGTACCTTATCCTCCAGCTGAGCAGCCTGCAGGTGTTTGCGAATAATAAATACGGTTTCCGGATTACCCTCAATGGTATGCAAAACGCCTTGATCGGCTAGCCCTTCGGCTAAACAGTGGGCACCGTAGCCAGTGAAAGTCCCTACTTCAAGAATAGCCTTAGGTTGTAGGATACGGCTAAGCATTGCCAGAAAACGCCCTTGCAAAGGGCCGGAAAGCATCTGTGGAGCTAAGGTTTTGAGATGCGTTTCTCGCTCCAGCTGATACAAGGTATCTGGTGGAGGGGATGAATGATCCGTACAATATTCGTGAATGGCTTTGATCCATGCGTTCATGCCGCAAAGATAGAATTTGCGGTAGGAAAAGATCCTAAATCAATAACAATGATACGCTTCCAGAAAAGGCACAGGTACTATTGTGTATTGCGGAAGAAGCGGGTAATAACCCAACGATAAACGAGCGTAATAATGATGATTGTTAACATGGCAACTCTCCCGAAAAAGGCAGTTTAGTCCAGTTTGCCTTTTCCATTCTTTCGTTATGACGTAATTGAAACGCCTGAGTCAGCATTTTGTTACCGGGGAAAAATGTTAAAATTGCATTGTGTTAAAATTCAATACGAAATTCTGTAATTGACGACATTTGCAAAAACATTTCCTTTTGCCCCTATTTTCGCCCTATGTAATAAAACTACACTGCCTTCAGTTTATGTAATACTGCTACTGTGAGCCAAACTGCAATCTGAACCATTTTAATGCGGCTTTGCTATATTTGAAAGCACCGCGAGCCCAACAAATTCTACAGTAGGATGACCATTAACCAACTTATTCTCTTCAGTGTAATTTTTTCCTCTTGTGCGATCATCAAAGCACAGGACGCGGATTTCCCAGAGCCTTACGATTGGGAAAATCCTGCCTCTAGCCTGGAATTGAGCAAAGACTTAGCGGAGGTCTCCGGGCTGAGTAATATTCCTAACAGCCCTTACCTATACGCGGTACAAGATGAGGAAGGAATTCTATACTTACTTGATCGTGAGACAGGACGCACAGTCCAACAAATCCCCTTCTGGAAGGAAGGCGACTACGAGGGCATTGAGCTGATCAACGATGACGTATACGTTGTAAAGAGTACTGGTACTGTATATCGTGTCACTGCTGCGGGTACAACCGAGCAGCAAGTAGAGAAATATAATGGTTTCTTAGGCAGTGACAACGATGTGGAAGGCTTAGGCTACGACCCTAATCGAGGACAGCTGCTATTAGCCTGCAAGGCAGAGCCTGGAGAAAACATTGATCCAAACCGCTTCAAGGCTATCTACGGCTTTGATCTCGCCTCACAGTCTTTTATTCAAGAGCCCCTACTGCTACTCGATCGGAATGCGGTTGACGCTTATTTGCGCGTTTGCAAGCCGGGCAAATATCATAGCAAGCTCTGTGATATCTTCAGCCCAGACAAAGAAGATTTTGACCTTACTCCGGCCGCTATGGCGGTGCATCCTATCACAGGACACTATTACCTTACTTCTGCGAAAGGTAATCTGCTACTCATTATCGATGACAACGGTAACATCTTGCATATCGACAAGCTACCAAAGGAACTGCATCGACAGCCGGAGGGCCTATGTTTTGACGAGCAGGGCAACTTGTACATCTCCAACGAACAGAAGAAGGATAACCCACCCGTAATTCATTACTATCCTTACGACCCAAATCGCGGGTAATAGTGTTATATCAAGAGCTGATAGTACTCAATTAGCTAGGAACCGTAGTTCCGGAACAAATTTGCTTTGACAAATTTTGTATTGTCGGGCAAAGAACGCAAGTTTGCGGTAGCAGAAAATTCGGTGCTCTAGCACCCAACAACCCCATAAACCACACAACGCCAGACAAAACTGCTCATGAGTATTGTAGAAATGAAAGTCCCTGTAATCGGGGAGTCCATAACCGAAGTAACCCTCTCACAGTGGCTCAAGGCTGACGGCGACTACGTTGCCCTAGATGAACCCATCTGCGAGTTTGAATCTGATAAAGCTACCTTGGAGTTTCCGGCAGAAGCAGCCGGTAAGCTGATCCATGTTGCCAAGGAAGATGATGATCTTGAAATTGGTGCACTCGTAGCAAAAATTGATACCAGTGTAGCTGCTGAAGCTGGCGCCAGCGCCCCAGCCGCTCCTGCACCAGAAGCAGAGAAAAAAGAAGAAGCCGCTGCCCCAGCACCTGCTGCAGCGGAAGCCAAAGACCAAGCTACCTATGCTACCGGGCACCCAAGTCCTGCAGCCAGTAAGATCTTGGCAGAGAAAAACATATCTCCAGCAGATGTAGCAGGTACTGGCCGCGATGGCCGTATCACTAAAGCTGATGCCGAAAAAGCACAGCCAGCGGCACCTGCTGCTCCGGCCGCTCCTGCACCAGCCGCTCCTGCGCCTGCTGCGCCACGTGCTGACTTCAGTCGCGGAGAATCGCGTAAGAAGATGAGCCGTATGCGTCGTACCATCGCTTCTCGCCTGACCAAGGCGAAGAATGAGACGGCGATGCTTACTACCTTCAACGAGGTTGATCTGACCAACGTAATGAAGCTTCGTAAGGAGGTACAAGAAAAATTCGTTGAGAAATTTGGCGTTAAGCTGGGCTTCATGTCCTTGTTTGCCAAGGCTTGTGCCAAAGCACTAATGGAGAAACCTAACGTGAATGCTTTCATCGACGGCAACGAGTTGGTCTACCACGACTATGCCGATATCTCCATTGCAATCTCTACTCCTACCGGTTTGGTAGTACCTCCAGTTAAGAATGTAGAGTCTTTGAACTTTGCAGAAATCGAATTGGAAATTAAGCGATTGGCAAGCCGCGCCCGTAACGGTGAGCTAACTTTGGAAGAGATGCAAGGTGGTACCTTCGCCATTACCAACGGTGGCGTTTTCGGCTCACTACTAAGTACACCAATCCTGAACACACCACAATCGGCTATCCTAGGTATGCACGGTATCGTAAACCGCCCGATGGCTGTCAACGGTGAAGTAAAGATTCGTCCAATGATGTACCTGGCACTATCCTATGATCACCGCGTGATCGACGGTAGTACTTCGGTAACCTTCTTGGTACGCGTTAAGGAGTTACTAGAGAATCCAAACTTGTTGCTACTCGACGTGTAGTCGATAATGACAAGGTGAAATAACAATCCCCGATCGGAAGACTTCCGGTCGGGGATTACTTTTGGGGGTTAGCCCTATTTTTCGGTATTATTCAAATATCGCAGTTCCTCTAATCGCCATTCTGTTAAGCGAATCATGTGGTCCAGATAGATGAGCCCTAGCATGTGGCCGCGATAACCTTCTGAAGCCTCATAGCTTTGCAAACGCCGATGTTCTACCCATTCTTGGTGGTAATGGATTACTTCCTGTCGGACGGAATCACTGCTGATGTTATTTAGATGTAGTATTAACTGCTCATTCATTTGTTGATCTGCCTCCTGAAAGGCCAGATTAGCACAAATTCGGGCACTGAAGTTGTCCATGATATTATCACAATCCACTCGCTCCACCCATTCTGATTCCATATAGCTTAGGCTTCGCAAGCGGACTACATCCGTAGTGTCTTGAGCTGGTAATGCTTGCCATGCGAATAGACAGAGCAAGAATAGCAGCGTGATTCTAGGCATTACGCTTAGGGTTTGGTGTAAAGGAAGAACGGGTGAATTGGGGGAAATATTTGGTGTAATTGCGTTGTTGTAGTTACACCGCGAGTCTCATTTTTTGACACCCCTCTCCCACTCTTCCTCTACTTTATCAATACCGCCAAGAACGTGTATCTGCACCCGCCGGAGCCACCTTCGGTAAATCTTCGGCTACCCACTTCGGAATAAACATTTGGTGATACCGCAAACGGCTAATTGCGTTGGGCTGACTGTGGTCACCATTCCAACAGTGCTCTGCGCGATCACCATAGTCGACTTCTCCATCGTAGTAAGGAGCAGTGGTTTCTTCTAGAATATCCTCTGTTAGGTATACTGCGTTGTTCAAATAGTAATTGTCCATGTCACCACAGTAGATATGAACCTTGCCCTTAAGCTTGGGGCCTAGAGTAGCCCAGTCTCGCTTCATAATATATGCCAGGTCATAGTTCTCCTTCCAATAGGCGGCTACATCCGGGTTTATTTCTCCTGTGACCTTATCCCAAATCCGCTGCGGGTAACCATCCGCGCCTACCGGGCTGTATACAGCCTCCCAGATATCCCACTGCTGCCCGGACCGGCTGTGGGTGCCTAATACCAACTCTCGTTGGTTCATATCCTGCAAGCTGCTCGTTACATTGCCCAGGTAATCTCGGCGTCCAGCAACTTCGGTACGCTTGAATTCACTTTCGAGATAGTAGGCGTTCTTGTCCTCATAGATATTCGTCAGGCAAAATGCCCGAAAATCGATAGGGTCTGGACAAGCGGCGTAACAGGTACCATAGTCATCAGGGTAAAGGACTTGCACAGCAAGCGCTTCCCAGCCCCCGGTAGAACCACCGTACAGAATACGAGCCCACCCTTCTCCAATACCTCTGAATTGCTCTTCGATGTATGGAATCAATTCGTAGGTAATCGCATCGCCGTAAGGTCCCAGGTTCTCTGAGTTCACAGCATAGCTATCGTCATAGTACGGATTAGCATGCTGGATTTCGATGGCTAGCATTCGCGGAAAGTCATCGCCATTCCACATTTGGTAGAAGTCGTAGGCCTCTTGTTGTACAACATGATTGTAGCAATCCATGTCAAAACGAGAGCTGTACACGCAAGGCTCAGAGGTGTCAACTGGCTCGGTACGCCAGCCTCCGAAATCCGAAGGAAAGTGACCATGCATAATAGCCAATGGATACTTTGCCTCTGGATGATCCGCCCATCCCTTTGGCAGGAGCACATGGGCTCCCAGGTACATATCGCGCCCCCAAAACTCACTGAGCAACTCAGAGCGTATTTGTACATGTTTGATCCACTCTGTATCCTCTGGAGGCGTGATTGGCTCAATGGCTTGATCGAAAGCTAGCTCGTAACTGCCTCCTGCTTCTATCGTGAGCGTTTGCGGAGTACTTAGCAAGTTACCGGGCGCTCGGTTCCATTGTTGGCCTTCTCCACGATCCATAGGCAACTTGACGGTATGCCCGTCACTGCGATTAAAGGTCTCGTACTTGTGCAGTAGGACTTGTACTTGATATTCACGCGAAGGAATCTCCGCCATCCCTTCCAATGGATAGCCAGGGGTATCTGGTCGGAATTCGATACTGCTTCCTGGTTCCCAATTTTCTACATCCATACCAAACGCCAGCTGGGTTCCTGGTCCATCCGATATCTGGAAACGAGGTTCTTGCTCGGTATTAGTGGACAGCATAATCAGTAAGCGGCCATCCAGCGGTTCATCCGAAAACTCGGCTGGTAGCTGAACCGTGAAAGAAGGAGCAGCTGGTTCACCAGTAGGTACGGCACAACTCCAATAACCTACTACCATAGCGAGCAGCAGAAGTATGATTGAGGGCTTTAACATAAATAGTGGATTGTAAAGTGATTTGCTTGCAAAAGATAGCAATTTCCCATTTGTCGTCAAATCAGAGGAAGGGACCTAGAACAAAACAAAATATAATCAAATAGATTACGTTTATAAAATAATTACGCATTTTATTGATATTTTGAAATTCATTGCGTATCTTGTAGAAGATTGAGAAAAACACTTAAGCAACTTAAAATCCAATCCCTATGAACCGTTTTTTGAATTGGTTGCTTGGTCGAAATGAGGATGTTGCGGAAGAAGAAACCAATACCTACCTCAACCAAGAGCTCCACACTTGTGATCGTTTTGGCAAAGCGGTACAGCAACAGCTACAAGAGCTTCACCCGAATCAGCGCCAGCTAGCGGAACGTTTAATTCCTGCGCTAATGGAGTTGGGAAACAGTAGTCATCCTCCTCAGGATCTATCCCTCTTCTTTGAGCTTACCAATTGGCCAAGGCACGAACAAGAGTTTAGGCTGCTGATGGCAGCATGGTGGAAGATTCTACAACATTGCAACTCCCAGGACTATTCCAGCAGCTCAGACAACTCATGTTGCCCAATTAATCAGCACAACCTCCCAGCAGCGCGCGCCATTATCTGGTTGCAGATTCATTTACTCGGAGCAGGTGTCGTATCGGACCTACTCTCCTTTATGGACGAATGTGTGCAACAGTACCCACACTGCAGCGAGATTTCTGAGCAGCTAGCCCTTAGTGCAGCGAACGCGCTGGCACGCACACCGTTTTATCGCCGGCATCAGTTTGAAATCGCCATGACCCACCCTGCGCTTACCCGAGGGCGTCTGGGTCGAATACTTCAGGCACAGCCGATGAAATGGGCATCTTAGGTATAAAAAGCAAGCCCCAAAGTCAACCAAAAGCAATAGCCGGTCACTTTCTAGTGAACCGGCTATTTTCTTTCCACAATCCTGTACCTTATTGGTAGCAGCGCCAATCTTTTTCCTCACCGACTGCCACAATGGTTCCTACACCATTCTCGCATTGTGAGGCATTGTATCTCATCCAGGTATACCAGACAACGCTGAAGTGCGTACAGCGATCAGATGAAACACCCTTTTCACAGCGTCGAAACTCATTGTAAATGTTATGTACGGAGGTACTGTCATTAACCTCCTCACAGGTGGGGTTTAGCTTCTCTGTTTCACCACACTTCAGCCCCATGTGTCGACGGCCACGAGCTGGCAAGAATTCAATTTCAACCTGATCAATGTCCAAGAGAATCTGCTCGTACAGCTCATCCTGTTCTTTACTCAGTTCTACCAATTCGGCCTGCGGAACTGGCACCAGGGTAACATCATAGATCTGAGGCTCACCGCCAATGGTGTAACCAGAGTAGCGGCTTCCCGTAGCACTAGCTTCCAACAAATGCGGATCCGAAACCACGGCCTCCCAGTGCTCTTCGGCGTAGAATAGTACCTGTTCCAAAGCGGCGAAATAGGAAATCAATATAGGCTCACTCGTAGTTGGGGCGATCGGATCATCACCATCCACTGGCTTTTCACAGGCGAAGAAAAATGCGAAGAGACCAGTAATAAGTGCGCCAAACAAAACTCGATTCTTGGTAGTCATCATTGAAGGGTTTGAAAAGATGAATTATTCATGATTACACCACAAACATCCACTTTAAAACCAGGGCTTACCAGTTCAATTATTCTTGAGAATCGACTACTCTAATCCTCCACACGATGACTAAATCAGTGGGTAGCACCACCACAAACAACTAACTACCAACGCCTTAGGCAAACAAAACACTCGTACACAAAAATCAGACTTTCGCATCTCGATGCAATTCAATTGCGAAGTATAGAAATGCTTTATCCGAAATTAGTCCTGACTCGTCGAAGTATTCCGCAAGCTCCTTTTACTTCAGCGATATTACCAGACAAAGGAAGCTCAGCAGCTCACCAGGCTCGCTGAGAATCATCAATACACTTAGACAAGAATGAAAAATAAAGAGAATCCCAATTTGCCCCTGGCCATTGGCTTAGGAGTAGCAATTGGCACCGCGCTTGGCGTCGCACTGGATAATATCGGTCTATGGCTACCCATTGGCATTGCCATCGGAGCGGGTCTTGGCACCACGCTGGGCAACCAACAAGCAAAGGACAAGGACGCCGAATAGAAGCAAACAAAAACAACCTTCAAATCATGGGAAATAAAAAAGCAGGCCAAGGAATGGCCATTGGAATTGTGATCGGAACCTTGATAGGTGTTCTGACGGGAAACATGGGCGTTTGGCTGGCCATTGGAGTAGCCTTAGGGGCAGGCATAGGTAGAGTAATGGTTCAGCGAGAGGAGGAAGAAGAAAATCCAAACTAAGATCGACGCCCTAAAAAGCAAAAGGTAGAAGGAACGCCATCCCTCTACCTTCTACCTTCTACCTTCTACCAAGGTACTACTCCTCTTCCCGGTACTTCTCGAACCAGGCTAAGGTGTGAGATATTTTGGTAATCAAATTACTTGGCCGAGCGGCAATGCCGTGGCTCGCTCCAGGAATCTCCACCAGGACCGTCTCAATCTGACGTAGTTTCAAAGCATGATAGAGTTGCTTCGACTCACTCGGAGGTGTACGGAGGTCGTTCATGCCCACCATTACCATAGTAGGGGTCTCTATATTTTCCACTAAGGACAAAGGTGAGAACCGCCAGTAATCCTCTACATTCTCCCAAGGCTGTCCTTTGATGCGATAGTTAGCGTAGCCGTAGTAGTTATCCGCAACTAAAGTCTTACTGATCCAGTTTACTACTGGCTTGGCTACTACAGCAGCCCGGAAGCGATTATTCTTACCAATAATCCAAGCCGTCATAATACCTCCTGCACTACCACCAGTAACGTAAAGATGGTCTTCATCCACTAGTCCTTCGTTAAGCAGGTAGTCAACGCCATCCATCACATCTTGGTAGTCTTCGCCTGGGTAATTGTGGAACAGCAAATTGGCAAACTCCTCGCCATAGCCCGTACTCCCCCTAGGGTTTGGGTAGAAAACAATATAACCTGCCGCTGCATACAACTGCATCTCCGCCGAGAAACGAGCACCGTAATTGAGAATCGGGCCACCATGGTTTTCAACCAGCAGTGGATATTTCTGCTCCGGATCGTAGTTTGGTGGCTTAACAATCCAACCCTGGATAGTACGATCATCAAAGGTTGACTTATAGCGAACCTCTTCTACTTCGCCCAAATTGCGGTGAGCAAGTAGATCAGCATTCAGCGCGCTTAGCACTTTAGGGGTACCGCCACCAGTAGATACCATCGCTAAGGTCGCTGGCTCGCTGGTTGTGGTATGCGTGTAAGCAATCATACCGTTATTGGACAAGCTAAACGAGCCACCAGGATAAGGCCGGCCAATAGAAGTACCACCTAAATTGGCAGCTACATCTCTCATCTTCCCATCTGTACCCAGGTAGGCAATCTTAGTGTCACCCCAATCATCATAGGTAATATACAAGCCGTTACCATCAGGTGCCCAACGGAAACTACCGATCGTACGATCTAGATCGCCAGAGATCAGGCGTTGATTACTACCATCAACATTCATAAGGTGCAAACCTGCTACCTGGTAGGCCTGAACTTTATCTTCATAACTCCGGTAGGCGATGGTCTTGCCATCAGGAGAAACAGCAGGACTGTTGTCTGGCCCTTGGCGATCTGTGAGTGCGGTGATTGTTCCATCCGCTACGCGCAGTTGGTACACTTCACTATTACGGAAATCGTACTCCCAGTCCTCGTTGCGGTTGGCAGAGAAGTAGATATTCTCACCATCTGGCGACCAGGACAAAGAACCACCGTGGTTAAAATCGCCACTGCTCAACTGTCGTGCGGTACCACCTTCAGCGGGTACTACAAAGATGTGCGTAAAGCCTGGGCTCAGATAGCCGCGGCCATCAGCTTCGTGCTTTAAACGATCGGTAATCCGCGGACTGTTGGCCCACTTAGCACCCTTAGGCTTAGGAGGCATTTTGGCAATAACTGGTGGTGGTGAATTGACCTTCATCGTAAAAGCAATAGATTGCCCATCCGGTGACCAGCTCATGTTTGAAGGGCTATTCGTCAAATGGGTGAGTTTTGCCAGTTTACCGCTACCTACCCAGTAGACAAAGATCTCAGAGCCCGCACTTGTGCCACTCACAAAAGCAATACGATCTCCACTAGGCGACCAGCGCGCGGAAGACTCACTACCCTCACGGCTGGTTAGTTTTTGATGGTTACCTCCATCGGCATCCATCATCCACAATTGACCAGTAGACCGATCCTTCATAATATCAAACCCAGTGCGCCGGTATACTACCATAGACCCATCAGGAGAGATTTGAGGATCACGGACATGCTCTAGTTCAAACACATCCAGATAGGAAAAAGCAGGCTGGTCCTGTGCCAGCAAGAAAAGGCTAGCCGACAGGATACAAGCAATAGTAAAAATTCCACGGAAGACCATAAACGATTCGATTTGGTACGAGAACCCTAAATTAATAATAATGGGAGCATGCAGCGAAATTCGATGAGAGCAGGTTCTGCCTTTATCAGCTCAACCAACTTGCAAAATGAAGAAGCATAACATTTCCCTTTATCTAATAATCACCCTCATCCTGGTTTGTTCGTCAATCGAGCAATTGATCGCTCAAGGCAACAGCTTATTCAGTGATGAGGTGTTACATGAAATTCGGTTCACGAATGTGGATACCTCCTTCTTCATTCAAAGCAAGGACTACCAGATGGTGACTGTCAGTATTGATGGTACCACGATTAGTGACATTGGTTTTCGGAAGAAAGGAAATATCTCTGCCTTTCACCCCAATAACAAGGTGCCATTTAAAATCAAAACCAACCGCTACGTAGACGGCCAGTTGTATGATGGCATCCGGGAGTTCACGCTTCACAATAACTTTCAGGACCCCTCTATGCTCCGCGAGAAACTCACCTATGATTTACTAGAAGACTTGGATCTTTATAGCCTGCAAACGGCCTTCGCCAAAGTTTATATTAACGAACAGTGTTGGGGGCTCTACACACTGGTAGAAGCCAAAGATGAGCTCTATCGTCGAGCATTTGGTGATGATGACGGGTCTGTGTTGGAAAGCTTGGATTTTGGATACATGTGTTACGAGGGCCCTAACCAACAAGACTACTATAACGACCTCTTTGAAGATTACGACTACATACTCGACAACGGTAGTGAGGCCCTGGCATGGGAACACTTTCCTAGCATGTTGGAGGTAGCCAATAACACCCCAGCGGATCAATATGTAGATGTTGTCAGCGAGCAGTTAAACATCACCGACTTCACCAAATACCAAGCGGCCAATGTGTTCTTGCTCAACTTTGATAGCTACATCGCTTTTCTTGGCAACCAACTGTACTACTACGAAGAAAGTACTGGTATTTGGCAGGTTATCCCTTGGGACTTCAATGCCAGCTTTGGCCTCTGGAATACTAATCAAAACAATCCGTCCGACTATCCAATTTTGCCCAATTCCATTACCAATGGATGTATCGGTGAGCATATTCCTAATGTCCCGGAGCTAAGGGCAATTTACCTCAACACCCTTTGCGACCTGGTTAATACGTACAGCTCGCCCAGCGCCCTTGCCGAACGTGTTGAACATTGGTCCGATCAAATTCAGGAAGCCGTGTTGACGGATAGCCGCAAAGCCTTTGACAACGCCATCTTTGAGACCGCGCTTGGCGACACATACTTTTCACTTCCGTGGGAAGGAAATGTTCCTGGTCTGGCGGCCTTCGGTGCTGATCGGGCGGCAAAGGTCCAAGCAGACCTTATGGATATTGGCCATGAGTGTACAATCACAAGCACCACAAACATTCCACAAGAGGACCTTCAAATAAGCTTATACCCTAACCCATCATCCGACCTCCTTCGGATCACTGTGAATTCTGCGATCACCATTGAGCATAGTCAAATATTCGCCAGCAACGGTCAATCCATGCAGCAATGGGATGGGCATCGTACGGAAGTAAATATCTCTGAACTGAAGCCCGGTATTTACTTCATGAAGTTTTTCACGACTTCTGGCGAGTACAGCACGATTAGGTTTGTAAAGCAGTAATGCGAAGATATCAGGGAGGCTATTTACAGTAAACAAAGGGTGTTTTCCAAAAAAGTCGTGTGCGGGGGTAGGTCTTTCTTAGACACAACGGTCTTAATTAGGTATTGGGCTACGATTATGCATACCTCTTTAGCTACCATAATCCTACCTCACGGATTTACAAGCAAAAAACATGTACGATGGTTAAAAGATTGACACTCTTACTCTGTATTCTCTTTCCTTACCTAATAACCGCACAAACGCTACCGCTCGAAGTCAACCTGACAGAAGAAGGACGCCTCATTCATGGTGGAAACCCTACTGAAGGGCTTTACAACCCAGCTAATGTTCACAAATTGGAAATCACCCTCACGGAGCCAAATTGGTTCGCATTGATGGACGGCACCGGCGGACCAAACGGTGATCCTGGAGAGAGCTTAATCGGTACGCTTACTTTCAATGACAGCCTGGTGCTTGATAGTGTTTTGGTCAGCATCAAAGGACAGACTTCTGACTTTCAAAACAACTCCGAGAAGAAATCCTTCAAGATTGAGATCGACGAGCTCGTTGATCAGGATTTAATGGGCTACGACAATCTGAACTTAAACTGTGGGTTTCAGGATCATTCCAGTATGAGAGAGGTCCTCTACTACGACATATCAAGATCATTTGCCCCCGCCTTAAAAGGAGCCTTTGTACATCTCTACATCAATGGACAATACTGGGGCCCCTACAGCAACATTCAGCAAATCGAAGGCCGGTATATCCAGGAATGGTTCACCGATAATGAAGGGACCCGATGGCGTGCGGTCACCCCAGATGATGTAAATACCGGTGGCCCCGGCGGACCTGGGGGGCCAGGTGGCATGTTCGGCACTGGCGTTTCATCTCTCAACTATAACGGTCCAGACTCAACGGATTATAACGAGAACTACACCCTGAAGAAAACGAGCAAGGATAATCCCTGGGAAGACCTCATCGCAGTCTGCGATGATCTCAACACCTTGCCCATATCCGAGTTATACGACGGGCTAAAAGCATCTTTTGATATTGACCGAGCACTTTGGATCCTTGCTCAGGAAGTTGTCTTCGTAGATGACGATAGCTATATCCACAAAGGTGGAATGGACTACTACGTGTATTGGGATAATGCCACCAATCGCCTATTCCCCCTAGAAGTGGATGGCAATTCTGTACTGGCTAGCAACCACATTACCTGGAGTCCGTTTTATCACGAAACAGATGCGCGCTACCCGCTTTTGAATAGGCTTCTACAAAACACGGAAGTACGGCAGCGATATCTTGCTCACCTCAGAACAATCTTACGAAGCCATTTCCTAGAGGATGAAATCCACGATCGCATTGATGTCTTCGCAGCGCTTCTAGATCAAGGCGTACAGGATGACCCCAAAAAAATCTACTCCTACAACCAGTTCGTCAATGGTGTGCAAACGCTAAAAAATCTAATTACCGATCGTATCGAGTACTTGGAAGCACACAATGAAATAAATCGTCAAGGGGTAAGCATTGCTAATCTCGTGATGGAAACCAGTGCTGGTGTGGGTCTTCCGCCTCAAGCCAACGAAGAAGTCCAAATCACCGCTGAAATCGGTGCTGATGCGGAAACAGTTATGCTCTACTACGGTACCGGGCTGGATGGCGTATTCGAAAGAACGCAAATGTTTGATGACGGCCTACATGGTGATGAGCTTGCTGGTGACAACATTTACGGTGCCCTCATCCCTGGCCATCTATCGGGCAACTATGTTCGCTACTACATCGAAGCCATCAAAGATGATGCATTCTCCACTGCTAGCTACTTCCCAGAAGGCGCAGAGCACGACGTATTTATCTACCAGGTAGCACAAGCCGTGGTACCGTCAGACGATGTCGTGATCAACGAATTCATGGCCGACAATGAGGCTAGCGTAGCCGATGGCGCTGGCGAGTACGATGATTGGATCGAGCTGTACAACAAAGGAACAGAGCAGGTGGATTTAACCGGCTATTACCTATCGGACAATGAGGGTGATATTACCAAGTGGCAATTTCCGGACGGTACGACCATTGCACCAGATGGCTACCTCATCATCTGGGCAGACGAAGATGAAGATCAGGTCGGCGGAGGTGAACTGCACGCTGACTTCAAAATCTCCGCTGGTGGTGAAGAACTACTCCTTGTGGATCCGGACCTACAGATCATTGACGCTATCTATTTCGATGAGCAGACGGAAGACTTGAGCTTTGCCCGAATGCCGAATGGCACAGGTGGTTTTGAAGAAACCGAACCCACGTTCAACGCCAATAACGAAGGCATTACCAGTACTACTTCTATTGAAGAAAACCGTGTCCTGTTAATTGCCCCAAATCCAGCTCGAACCCACTTCATGGTGAGACTGGAAGGTGAGTTTTCGGAAAGCCTCGATTTCACGCTATGGAACGCCGCTGGCCAATTGATCCAACGACAGAACATCGGCAACAATGCACAAATAGACTTACAAGGAGTTAATGCCGGCGTTTATTTCGTCATCATAACGGACCTTGAGCAAGGCCACAGCTATCATCAAAAGGTGGTGGTATCAAAATAGCTTCCCAGGGGTGTAGAAGCGCTGAAAAGGTGTTACTTGAGCACAATCTCAGGTAACACCTTATCGGGATTTAAGCAATCCAAAAGTCTTTTGATTGAGAAGCCAAAAGCAGGAATTTACTTTTAGTTAACTTGCGGCCCAGTTATTTCTTCGTTCATGATTGATTTATCGCTGTTTCAGGCCAATGTGGCCAATCCCACCTTTATCTCTACTGCTTACGCCATGCTATTGGCGTTCCTGCTAGGTTGCCTACTGGCCTTTACTTACGAAAAGACAACGGCAGAAATTCGACTCTCTCACCACTTCCTCCAAGCGTTAATTCTCGGGGCTATTGTGGCGGCGACGGTCATGCATGCCATTGGCGATAGTCTTGCCCGAGGCTTAGGGATGCTAGGCGCTTTGGCGATCATTCGCTTTCGCACGTCTATCAACAATCCTCGAAATATCATCTTCATGTTTGCGGCTCTGGCTACGGGTATTGCCTGTGGCGTATACGGCTTCAATGCCGCCTTTGCGGGAGTCTTGTCTTTCTGTGGAGCAGCTTTCCTATTGCGCTATTCGCCCTTCGGCAAAACGCAGCTTCAGGGTAGTATCCGTTTCAAGAGAGACCGTATGGACCCCATGGATGAGAAAGAGATCGAGGCCATCCTTTTGGAGTTCTGCAAACGTATTGAACTTCGACAATTACAACTCTCTATCGAAGAGATAACCGAAAGAGAATTGTTTCGCTACGAGTACGTGACGGTGATGAAACCCGGCATGAAAGAAGAAGACCTCTTGGAAAAACTACTTGCTACACGTATTCTTTTTGACGTTCGCATCAGCCGCAAGCAGCAAACTGAAGTGCTATAATTATGAAGATCAACCCAGTCTATATCATCATGGTGCTTGGTTTGCTAATTCTGGTGCCATTTACTCGTCATCTACAGCAACGCCCTACTTCCTTTTATGGCATCGCTGAAAATCAAGATTTGGATCTCAGTCTTGAATATCCAGTACAAGTAAAAGCTGTTCACATTAAGGAAGGCCAGAGCATCACTAAGGGGCAAGTATTAGCCGTTCTACAACGCAACGATATTCCCTACCAACAAGCAACACTTGGCCAGGATCAGAAAAGACTTCTATCCGAGAAAAATGAGCTACTAGCTAGCCAGCAAGCTGACCTCCGTCAAGTCAATCAGGAACAGCAAGATGCCCTGTTTCAAATCGACAATGAGATTAGCAGCTTGGAGGCTCAACTAGCACGCAACAGCACGCTACTTGAAGGTTTAAACAGCGTTGAAGGAACAAAGCCTGCACCCGCAGCGAATCCGGAAATCGAGGCGCTGAAGGCCGAACGCACAACAGTTGCCGCTACCTTTGACACCCAACGCCAGAATATCCGGCAGGAGGTGGCTGCTCGCCTACAGTCATTGGAAACTCGCCTGCAGCAGATCACTATTGAACAGCAGGAAATCCAACGACAAACGGAGGAACTGGAGCTTCGCGCTCCTAAAGATGGTATCGTCGGCTCAGTGAATTTTGTACCCGGCGAACAGGTTGCTACAGGTGAAACTATCCTCAACATTTACCAACTGCACCCCAACCAGGTAACCACCTACATTCCCGAAGGTCAGCTCACTGATCTCCAGATGGGTGACGGCTTAGCGATTTCTTCTCTACAGAACCCCGACTACACCATCACGGGTACAATAATTGGTCTGGGAAATAAGATCCGGGAACTTCCAGTACGAATGCGCCGTGACCCCGCCGTACAAGCTTGGGGCCGAGAAGTGCTCTTGGACATCAACGAAACCAATAAGCTCATGCAAGGCGAACGTGTATTGGTGGAACAAATACTAGACTAGACTATGCCCTTCCTCCTTCGACTGCTTATAGGCCTCGGGCTTGGGCTCTTTTTGACGCATTTGGCCATTGCCCAATCCTCCACGACTAACGACATCCTCAGCTCTGCCTGGCAGGATGATCGACTGCGGGCATACCAGCGGGAACTGGACTTCTTTGGTGACACTAAGGCCTTGCGTATCCCTACTTTAGAAGAACTTGAATTCCGAACGGAAACACATGAATTTAATCCGGCGCTACAAGAGTACGCTGTCCGACTACAGTTTAACTCCCGTCGCCAGATTCGCGTGCAACAGCGGGTGAATCAAAAGGAGTTTAGCCTCCGTCAGTTGCAAAGAGAGTCCTATCTCGAAGAGCTCCTCTTTAATCGCTACCAGCTGCTGATCGAGATGTACTTCCAGCAGAAACGACGAAGCCTCTTACAAAACGAAAAACCTATCCTGGCCGACCTGGAACGTGTAATCCAAACTCGCATCCAGGAAGAAGGAGAACGCCACTACGACGACTGGCTAGAGCTGGAAGATGAGCAGATGCTCCACCAGCAAGAAAATCAACTACTGGACCAACAGGCCTTTGCCGCGCGTCAACAATGCAGTCGCTGGTTGGACCAGACTATGGATAGTCTCATCACAGCCAACTGGCCTGATGTTGAGCAACTAGAACGCAACTGGCAGCAGTGGCAAAATGACACGCTCATCCTTCCGCTATCAGTTCAGGAGCAACAGCTTAGCAGTAGCCTTGCAGGTTTGGAATTAGAGGCTGAACAGGCCGAAGAACGTAATCGGCTCAACTTCCTCCAACTGCGCTACCGTGGCGAAGATCAGGAACGCATTCTTCGCGAGCAGGTCACCATTGGTGCTGGTGTAACGCTACCCTTCCGGTCTGCCAATAGCGTGAAAGAACAATACCTCCGGTTGGAACAGCTGGAAGAACAAAATCAAGAAATAGAGCGCCGTCGCGAATGGTTGGAAGACTTACGAGCAGCCGAGGTAACCATGGCTATCGCACTGGAACAGTACCGCAACTTAGAAGCTGCCCTTAATGAGTATGACGAGCGCTTTAGTGCTAACAACCTAAGTCAGCGCGGTATTACTCGACCAGAAGTCTATCTACAAGCTGCCCGTGGCCGATTGAAGCGTAGTGAGCGGCTACTAGCGCAAGAACAGCAACTGTACGAATCCTATCTAGACGTTCTCCTCCTTTCTGGCAGACTGATTGCTCGCCCATACCGAAATTGGTTGAGTGGCTTGGAAGAACCATTGGCACAGTAGGAATTCCGTTTCTTGTAGCAGGAAAAAACATTAAGCTCTTCGCCGTGAGGATTTCTGACGCAAAAAGTATGATTGCCTCCGCTAAACTTAGCGCAGCTCCCCAAACATGGTTAGACCTAGGATGTGGTTCAGGCACTTTTACGGTAGCACTAGCGGAATTACTGCCAAATGGAAGTCGAGTAATGGGCATTGATCGTAATGCACAGCAGCTTCCTGAGCAGAGCGCCAATGGGGTCAATATTTCCTTTATTCGTGCTGATTTTACAGCGGACATGGAAGTCGAAAACTTTGATGGCGTGCTGATGGCTAATTCCCTCCACTACATCCCTAATCAAAGTCAGTTCCTTGATTTGCTCATTTCCCGCATGGATCAGAATCCGCAATTTCTGTTCATTGAATATGACACCGATGCTGCCAATCCTTGGGTGCCATATCCTATCACTTACGTCAAAATGGAGCAGTTGTTTGCGGATAAGAACATGACCGTTACAAAAATCGGAGAGCGCCCTTCCTTATACGGAGGTAGAAAGATGTATGCAGCTCAAGCACTTTAATTGTTATCCTTTCCGCTGGCGCCACCATTTCAGGGCGCGGTAGAGTATAGAATTACTCATTTGAACCCGGCTATATGCGTGGCGCTGAGCACCGAACTGCTCTCGAATAGCTGCAATAGCGGGAATCATGCTCCCTTCAAAATCGAAGGTTCGAATACCACGCTCTTGAGCAAAATCAATAGCCTGCGCAATCAACCAGATACCTGAACCACTACGACGCAAGGCCGGATCATCTCCAGACAGGTGATAGTAGGCTACCTCATCACTCCACATCAGATAAGAAACAGAATGGGTTTGCCCCTCGGCGTCAACTGCAGCAAATATTTGGCGACGGCCCTGCTTTTCCAATGCTTCATCATGCCGCTTAAGCGCAGCAAAGGAATAGGGCAGGTTTAAGCCCTGCCGCTCAAAGCTTAAAGCACTGATCGCATGAAATTGCTCAAGGTCATAGTCTAGTCGAAGCTCCAATTGTTTAGCAGCCTTGCGAATATTCCGTCGCATATTACGGTTAAGCCCTTCCTCCCAATTAGCTACTTTGGACAGTTGAATTTGATGGGTATAATGGCTTAAACTCCGGTATTTCTTCGGAAGGCTAGACACCACTGCTTCTGCCTCCGGACTAAACTGCTGATCTAAACCAGCCAGCGCTGGCATTGCTTGGCACAGTTGCGAGCATACCTCTGCCAGTTCATCAGAGGATAAACCTGGGCGGTAAACAATACCCATATACTTGGTAAAATGGGGCATCGTGACGTACCGCAGGCCAAAGCGTTGTTTCAGGAAATAAGGCCAGGCCGCTACCGCTTGGTCATCTCGCAGAAGCGTTACCGCATGCCATTCTCCATCCGTACAGACGGAATCCAAATACCAGGGTTGGCAACACAGTGGGAGGCCTGAAGTGTTTTGGCAAAAAGATGCGTAGGTACTCCGTTCATGGCTAACCGCCCAAACCATTAGCTCGGTAGCACTGACTGTAGGAAGTGGATCAGCAGACGGACGCCATAGCCGGTGGCCGCCTTTCCTTTACCATAAGAAGTATCGCCAAATGCAGTACCTGCAATATCCAGGTGAGCCCAAGAAGGATGCTCATCCGTAAAGAACTGCAAGAATTTAGCTGCCGTAATTGCTCCTGCAACCGGACGCCCGCTAAAGTTCTTAATGTCGGCTACATCTGACTTCATATCATCCCCATACTCTTCCCAGATTGGAAGGCGCCATACGCGTTCGCCACAAACTTGACCCGCTTGCTCGATATGATGAGCTAATTGATCGTCGTTACTGAACAGTGCCGCAGCATGGTAGCCGAAAGTGCGCACACTGGACCCAGTCAACGTAGCCAGGTCAATGACTACCTGGGGCTCGTGCGTACGAATGATATAAGACAAGCCATCGGCCAGAATAAGTCGGCCTTCTGCATCAGTATCTATGATTTCGATGGTCTTCCCGCTGTAGGAATTGATCACATCACTAGGCTTGACGGCATTGGCATCCACGGCATTATCCGTAGATGGAACAGCTGCTATCAAGTGGATCGGCAACTTCAGTCTTGCAGCAGCTTCCATGGTGCCCAATACCGCTGCAGCTCCGCCCATATCACTCTTCATGTAGTGCATATTGGTGGAGGGCTTAAGCGAAAGGCCACCGGTATCGAAAGTCACACCTTTGCCAACCAAGCCAATTTTAGGTAGGTGGTCCTTGGCGTCCGCTTCGCCTTTATATTCCAGGATCATGAATACTGGTGGCTCTGGGCTTCCTTGGTTGACGGCCAGCAAGCCGCCCATTCCAGCTTCTGTAATTTGCTCTTTGTTCCAGACGGTGGCAGAATAACCATACCGCTTGGCTGAAGCCTTTGCCCAGTCGGCTAGATTTTGTGGGTGCTTATGATTCGCTGGTGCGTTCACCAAGCCCATGATTTCCGTCTGCGCCTGCGCTATGATAAGTCCACGTTCAGCTCCTTGCTCCAAGCTAGAAGCGTCCTTACGAGCGCTCACTATGGTCAATTCGAACTTAGGGTCAAATACAACTCGATCGGTCCCATTGCTGGTTTTGTGCATGCCAAGCACGTAGCTTCCCTGCCAGAGACCATTCACCGCTGCCTCGCAAAGATCTGACTCAACAGCAGCATCGCCGGCGTAGTGTTCTAATAGCAAGCAGGATCGCAATGAGATGAGATGATGGTGCTTACTCGCTAACAGAATAAAAGTCTTTAGCACCTTTCCGAAATTGGTTGTCTTTCCCAAACCAAGCAAAATAAACCTGCCTTTATTAGTAGCAAGGGGTAAAACCTCTCCATGATTAGCTCGAAAACAGGTCAGTAGATCTTCGCTAGATAAACCGCTTAGCTTAGATAGCCATCCCCAGTTCTTGGCGCTCACCTCGCCTGCTGCTGTATCCTGGGCCAGCGGAATAATGATAGTCTGCTTAGTGTTAGTTGGAATGTCGCTTTGAAACAGTGTCTTCATACGGTGCTTTTTGGGATTCTAGGATTTGTTTCTCGAATGGGGAAAGAATAACCAGCTTAGCGCGGGAGAAAACTCCTCTCCCCAACGGGCTTCATTATGCTCTCCGTTTGGATCAATAGAGAACATGAACTCCGGCTGTACATCTCCACTTTTTCGCTCTATTGCCTTTTTTAAACGGCGTAAATTCGGAACCATTGTTTCACTCTCCTTCCTTCCACCATAGAGGTAGACTCTCCCCGTATACGGATGTTGGAAGTTTAGGAGTTGAAATGGGATATTCGGCGTCACCCAAAGAGAGGGTGAAAAGATCATGAGACGGCCGTACACCTGTGGGTACATCATACCGGCATAGATGCTAATTAAGCCCCCCATAGAACTACCACCAATACCCGTATTGTGGCAATCGGCAAGCGTCCGATACTTGCTATCAATGTAAGGTTTAAGAACCTCCGCCAGAAACCGCACATAGGAACGCCCCTGCCCCTTACCAAACTGGGTAGTGGCACTCGTTGGCGTAAACTCAACGATTCGCTTATCCATCGCATGATCAATCGCCACCACGATTACGTCTCCTCGGCCCTCAGTCTGTAGTTGCGCCAGGCGCTTATCCACAGCCCAGTTACCATAAGGAGCATAATCATCAAATAGGTTCTGGCCATCTTGAAGATAGAGTACTGGATATTGACGATCGCTCTCGTAATAATCATGCGGTAGAAGTGCCGCAATCCGACGGGTTCGGATATTTTCCGGTAGCTGGATATCATCGTCCAGCACTTCAATAATCGGAAGGTATTCAGTAGGATAGTTAAAGGCGTTCTGCTTCCAACGATCAACGGTGTCCACCGTTTTTTCCTGACTCCGGGAGACTACTCGATTAGGACGATCCTGCCCACTAGCATCAAGCTCCACATGATCCCAACTGCCACGAGCATATTTATATTCCAGTACTTCCGGGAGGGTATCCAGCGGGAGGTAGAGTTGATAGTGCCCCTCCCCTATTGGCCGCATACGAAAGGCCTCATCGGCAACGCGCCACTGATTAAAATTGCCTACCACGTAGATGTTGCTATCGTTGTCTGTAGTAGTATGCAATTCAAGCGTAAAGGTGCTTCCCGTACTGGCCGATTCGCTGCTTGCCATATCTGGTTTTCGTAAAGTCCACAAAGATACGGTTTTCGCTTATGTGTACTAGCATCTTGTTTCGAAAGGCCGTATTTTTATAAGAAATGCTATGTCGCGCCATCTGAGCCCGCTCCTCCAGCTTCTTCTCCTTTTTGTGTTCGCTATTTTCTGTGTGCTTTGCTACCGCACTTGGCTAGCACCAGAGTACTGCGGAACGACTAATTTTACTTGCGGGACCGTAGGGCCGAAGGATAATGTCCCCACCTATTTGGAAGCAGAATATGAGCAGGGCAAAACCATCTTCCGGAATAATTGTGCTGCTTGCCATGCCGGTGATATGCGCACCTACCTTACCGGCCCTCCCCTAGGCGGTAGCGAAGAACGTTGGGCAGAACATGGTGGCAAAGAGGCACTTTATGCATTCACCCGCAACTCGCAGGAGATGATCAATGCTGGCACGAATACACGTGCTAATCAGCTCTGGGAAGAATGGGCACCTACCGTAATGAATAGCTTTCTCAATCTGACAGATGAGGAACTGGATGCCCTCACCATTTACATAGATGAAGTCCATACCTATCATTCCCGCGGACAAGATCCGTAGAAGAGGAAGTCAGAAATATTAGTACCAAAAACAGAATGCTCTCCCATGCTCGATCCTTATTCAGAGAAATACAAAAAGCTCAAGGAAAAACTGATCAACGATACGCTCTCTTCCTCTATACACTTTAGCTTCTGTAACAAGCTGGAGGAAGTCTATCAATGTAAGGTCTTAGACTGCGACTTGACCAGGATGCAACATAACCAGAAGCTACGGTTGGAGATTTTCGTCTTTGATCAGGCGGATCGCGCCAAAATCAACATCAACGAATGGGACCAAATTGTGCATCACAATATCGACGAACTTAGAAATCAGTACAAAGATGAGATCAATCGTAATCCAGCGTTACAAGAGCTCATGGGTTACTTGAATGTGAGCGAAGCAGAGATTGACGACTTATTCATCATTCTTAGTCCATTCATTCCCTGCCTAAGGTGGGATTTGAATATCAATCTAGATAAAGACACTGAAGCCACTTTTTTCCAGCAGTTTCTCAGTGATAATGACTTTCGAATTCTTAAAGAGTTTGAAGTAGTCGTATTGCTTTCCAACGCACAAAACCTAACGGAAATCGAACAAGGTGGGCTACAGGAGACCATCCAAACGAACTACGTAAAACTACTAGACAGCACCAGCCCCATCAAAGGCGCTTTTGCGAATCACCACATCCATATTTACTTCGAGGAGGAGGAGCATTTCTATAGCACCTATGGTAATTTGAGGAATTTTCTGAATTGAGATTCGACCTCAAATTCATTTTCTACCACCTTAGGCCTAAAAAATTTAATCGACTCAAAATCAAACACTTACCAACCCTGTCCATGCTTTGTCTATAGCCTAAATTAGGAATCGGGGGCGTCTTGCGGATACATTTGGTTAATTCGATAATTAAACCGACCGATCGATGTATTCTCTTAATCCTTTTTCACTTCACAAGTTTTCTATTCTTCTTTTCAGTACTGTCCTCTTTTGCTTTTTCAGCTGCAGCGAACCCGAAGATGATATCCTCCCTCCAGGTGATGGAGAGATTGAAACGGGTTCTGGTATTTCAGCTTCCGAGCTCAATGAATATCCTGGAGATCTAGGCTTACTCATTGACACCAGAAACATTGCTAAAAAGGGATATTACCCCACTACCGTAATCGTCGATTTTGATGCCACAGAAGGGGATTACGACCAAGAGGTCTCAGTAGACCCCTACACAAATATTGCTACGGTATCCATTCCCGTTACTTCCTTATCAGAAGAGGCTGAAGCAGAATTACGCAATGGCGTTCCGTTGGAATACCGCATCGAAGCTGCCGGTGGCGAACTACTCGAAGAAGACGCCATCAGTATTATCCCTTTGCGAGAAAATGGAACCAAAATCATCGCTACAGCAGACGCCTTATCCTATGCCGATGAGACCTTTGTAATGACCGAAGGCATGCCCTATTTTCTACAGACGGTAGATGCAAATGGTAATTTCTCAGATAATGTCGTCGAAAAATCTGCTGGCGCCGAAGGTAATGTAACCCGCCTTTATGAGGACTATTCAGCTTTCCGGGCTTCTTGGTCGAATCATCAATACTATTTCCAGGCACACCCTGGACAAGAGAACGTTTATTCGATTTATTCTAAGCATACCAATCGCTATCTAGGTATCGACGATAGTTGGGCCGGAACCTTTTACCAATCTGGCTCCGTAGGTTACCCGATGGATCCAGCTGCCATTTCGTCTGACCTTAAGCTCAGTATCCAAAGAGCTGAAAATGGTTTCTTCACCATCCATGACAGAAATGGAGATCCACTGCGAAGATTCGAACAAGCAGGGGAGAAAGCATTTTGGCGGACTACTGGCGCTAACCCTGTGCAGTACTTCCGGATTATTGCGCTAGATATAGAATGGGAAGTAACCGAACTGAGCACCGAGCATCAGGAGCCAATTTATCCAGCAGCTGAAACCACCTTTGGTTTTAACAGCACACTGATCAACTGTGGCAATGGTTCATTGGAGCAAGAAGTAGGCATTGAAAAGACCGTAACGACCACCTATACCGTCGGATTTGAAGAAACGATCGGTTTGAGCAGCCGGGCGACTACTAGTCTTGAAGCAACCGTTGGCGCTACAGCTGAGGCGAGTTTCTTTGGCAGTGGTGGCTCGGTCTCAGCCGAAGTAAGTGCAGGGCTAGAGCTTTCAGTGGAAGCTAACCAAACGAGTACTATCAGTAGCGAAAACTCCACTAGCGAAGAGAACACTTTCTTCTCCAAGCGTACAGTGACCGTACCTGCCGGTAGTGCCTCGCTGGTTTACGATGCTTACCAAACCTACTCGAATGTGCAGATCCCATTTGTTAAGCGTTTCCGCGTCCGCGGCAATCAAATTGACCCAAATAACAATGCTGTGATCGTGGCTCTGACTGGTGCGGCAATCAATACCCAGTTCAGTTTCGTAGGCTTTGACGGAGTAGTGACGGCAATCGGGCCAGATTATATAGAAATCACCGTTCGTGGCACCACTCGCCTTGATAATATCGTGCAGGCGCAAAGTGAGGTGCGGGACGTCCCATCTGATTGCAACTAATTTGCCAGATGCAGCTTTCCGGCATCACAGCCTTTACAACATAAGCAACACCCCAGTTCTGTCATGTCCAGGACTGGGGTTTTCCTGTCTAAGTGGCGAGAATATCATGAGTAAGGAAGTAAATTAGCCGAGGATCTACAACAGTCATTCATGCCCGATATACTTAGGAAGGTAAAAATCGTAGAAGTCATCAATCACATTGAGTACGAAGCGCAAGATGTATTGAATCAGGAATCTATTAAGGTGGAGATTAAGGGAAAAATTCGGATGAATTATATCCTACTCCCGGTGGGTGCAGTCGTCTTTGTGGTAACGACGGAAGATGCTCCAACTTCTGGCCGGTTAATTCCGGAAAAAGACATATGCTTCAGCAAGCGCAATGAACACCTCTGTCAACAAAAACGTGCTATTGAGCAGGAAGAGGACGCTCGCTCCAATAACTAGTCTCCGTAAAACAACTCATCTCTCCTTTCTCGTTCCTCTATTTCGTGCTCGTGAACTGACTAATTTCCCTATCTTGGATTGTCATGTTACGCCAGCTAACACCAATACTGCTCTATCTTTTCTGGTGCGGAATCGCCCCCTCTCTTTCTGCCCAGCAGTATAGTTATTTGCAATACCACACCGCATCGGATGCTCCTTTCGACCAGGTGTTAACAGTACTACAAGATTCAGCAGGTTTCATGTGGATCGGTAGCGAAAATGGGTTATACCGATTTGATGGAACGGAATTTGAGCCCTACAGCAGGCACACCCGGAGCCAGACCATTCATCAAATCCATGCCCGCGAAGATCACCTGTTATTCATCAATGACATCGGCATCCATAAGATCGACAAGCTCGCTGGACAACCAGTAGTTGAAGCCCTCTTAGAAGGCACCATCAATGAAGCGGATGACCTTCCCTTTTACCCCAATGATTTCATCTTGGGCCAAAGCGGAGAACTTTGGCTGTCGCAGTCCAATCATAGTGTCGGTCGTTGGCGTGAAGGTATTTTTGAAACGTACAGTTTTTCTCCATCTGACAAAGAACAGAAGCTAGCCATTCAAAAGGATGAGGCTGGGGGCATTTGGGTACTCAGTCCGCAAGATGGCCTGTTCTACTTTGATGAGGTCAGTAACAGCTTTGAGTCGAAGCTAGACATCCAGAATGGTCGCACGCTACTTGTACATGATGATCACCTTCTCATCGGCAATGATGCATTACGGGTCTATAGGATTCGAAACGGCCAGCCACGCTTGATAAAGACAATACGCTTAACGGAAGACCTGATCACGGCCATGCATCGAGATGAAGGTGGCCATTACTACATCGGCACGCAAAACGGCACCCTTTACACCTTAGCTGACTGGGATAAACCACTGCAAACTGTCTATGGAGCCAGTGAAGCACATCGGGTAGAAGAGCTAGACTTTGGTTCTGTTCATAGTATCTACGTGGCAGCCAATGACACCAGTACCCCAAAGTTGTGGATCTGTTCGGAGACAGGGCTTTGGTTGTTGCAAGAACGTTTTTTCGAGACCGTGGACAACTTGCCCATGATGAACCCGATCAACATTGCCTTGGGCAAGGATGGGAAAGCCTGGGCACCGATCAATTATCTCTTCGAGATTTCACCGCAGGACGGTGATTTCAATGCCCGCCCCATCCTAAATAACATCCAAGTCGCGTCGGTAGCGCAAGATCAAGCTGGTTTTCTCTGGGTAGCCACTTCTACTCCAAGTATAGAGTTATCCAAATATTCCGGCAATACCCTCGTCAAACGCTATGACGAGTTTCACGAGCGAGGCGAATCCATCTTCAACCTTTACCCGGATCGGCAGGGGAATCTTTGGTTCTGTCAGGCTCCCTTGAATAAACCCATCATTGGTCTGGCGAAAATCGATGCAGACGGAGCGGTCACCTACTACGACGAAACCAAAGGATTTTCCAGTCGTGTCTTGGCCGTCAATGAAAGTGTCCGTGGCGAAATCTATGCGGCCGGTATCGGTGAGGCTGGCTATTTATATCGCTATGATCCAAAAGAGGATCGTTTCGTCAATCTTAGTCCTCCGCTTCCATTTACCGCCATGCTCAATTTTGAGGTACACGACTTGACCGTGGATGACCGTGGAATTGTATGGCTTGCTACCACTGATGGGTTACTACGCTATGACGGCGAAAGAATCACCTTGATCCAGAATGATGTCCTGGGGCAGGAAGAAGTACGGGGCGTGACTCACTACGCTAACAACAACATTTGGGTCGCTACCGCAACGGAGGGGCTGGTTTTTCATCAGCAAAACACCTCGACTGTCTTGGGAGAGATCGAAGGCCTACCCGCTAAGATCATGGCCTATCGCTGCATTAAGACCGATGCAGAAGGGCGGCTTTGGGCCGGCACTGCCGAAGGGCTCGTCTATTCGCGAGGCAATGCCGCGACCTTACCCTATTCTCATCCTCCGAGAATCCGAAAAGCAACCGTCAACCGGAAGGATCTTGCCACCAACCAACAAGGTGTACTGACGGTAGGAAAAGGACAAGAACTTCAACTGTACCTGACCAATCTTTCCTATCCAGCTCGAAATGTAGAGTACCAATACCGACTCATGCTGCAAGAGGATCGGGATATTACGCTGGAAGAGTACCATTGGAATACGTTAGAAGGTGGAAATATCCTAGCCTTGACCCAAATGGAATTAGGTGATTATTACCTGGAACTGAGAGCCCGGCAGCCGGGTGGTTATCAGTGGAGTAATCCACTAGAAGTGCAGCTTAATGTTTTCCAAGCCTGGTATTTACAGCCGTGGTTTCTCTATGGAGCGATAGGTCTATTACTGGTGGGGATAGCTTACTATTTCCGTTTCTACGTAAAGCGACGTTTCAACCGGCTCCAGCAAATCTTGAACCGGTCGAACAGGGCATTGGCAGAAAAAGAAATTCAACTTCACCAGAAAATCCAAGAGTTCGAGGAGCAACAGGAAGAACTGGATCACGCCAATTCAAATATCCAGACCCTTGAGCTCTTCATCAAGCAAATGCCCCGCAAGGCGTCCTGGAACGACATCATCACAGCCATGGGCAAGGCCGTCAAGCAAGCGGAAGATATCAATGCCTTTGAGATTGCTTTCAAGGAAGGAAACGAAATAGTACACAAGGGCTATTCTGATCAAGAGAGAAGTGGTTACACTTTCAGGAGTAAACCGTTCAATAGTAAAACCAGCCTGACCTCTTGGGCAATGGGGAACAACAAGGAGGTACTCATCCACGACTTCGATACAGAGCACACCCAATACATCGATGAAAAGGCAGCTTATCGCTTTCAATCCTTGCTGTTTATTCCTTTCAATTTGGAAAACAATCAGCCCGTAGTACTCTGTGCCTACAGTATCGAAAAACGGCAGTTCGACAACAACGACTTGACGATGTTTCGGATTCTGGCCCAATTCATTTACTTCTCTATCCACGAGGAAATAAAGAAGGAGGTATGAGGAATTTCTGGATTTACTTGCTCATCCCCTTCTGCTGGTTCGGCAGTAGTCAATTGGCAACTGCCCAATCGGCGGATACTCTGACCGTCGGATTGTATCATAACCCTCCCTTCGTCATAAAGACAGCTGATGGCACTTTTGAAGGCCTGAGTGTAGAGCTATGGGAAAACATTGCCCAATCGGCGGGCCTCTCCTATCGCTACGAAGAATACTCCGACTTCATCGGCATCTTGAAGCGGCTGGAGTATCAAGATATCGACCTTACCATCAACCCGATGGAGGTGAATGATATGCGGGTGGACAAATTTGATATGACACAGCCATACTTCATCTCCAGTATTGGTGTGGCGATCCCCTATTTGAATCGATCACCGATCGCGGTGTTTATTAGCAATATCTTTTCGCTGGCGTTTTTGGAGATTATCCTATTGCTCATCTTCGTCATCTTCATCTTTGGGTTCTTCCTGTGGCTGGTGGAGCGTAAGCACAATAAATTCCAATTCCGTCCTGGCCTTTTGGGCTTATTTGATGGCTTGTGGTGGTCGGCAGTTACGATGACTACGGTGGGCTACGGAGATAAAGCTCCGAAGACGAACTGGGGAAAGGCCATTGCCATCATTTGGATGTTCACAGCCGTCATCATCATCTCCAGTTTCACTGCCGGCATTGCCTCGACCTTGACGATATCTGGACTGCAAACCGACATTGAGAATGCAGCGGATATTAGATTAGCAGAAAGCATCGCAGCGGTAGCCTCTTCCAATGGAGAATCGTACCTGCTGCAAGAGGAGATCCCGATTACAGAAACCTACTCCTCTCCTGTTCTGGCCTTGCGCGGATTAGCCAAAAAAGAGAATGATGTTTTGGTTTACGATCGCACCATGCTGCAGTACTATATCATTCGGCTTTCCTTAGATAGTAAGGTGCAACTACTGCCCTTCACGCTCCAGGAGAATTACCAGAGTTTTATGCTACCAAAAAACCACCCCGCCTTCGACCCGATCAATGTGGGCCTCATGAAGGAGATTCAAAAAGAGAGCTGGGGCGATTTACAACGGAAGTATGATGTAAGTGGGAAATAAGGATTTCGAATTATTGAGCCTATCGAAAGACTTTACAAGTGTATTGAAGCTCATTGCACCACCGCCTCGGCTTCGATTTCTACGAGGTATTCATCACCAATCAGATCCGCACGAATAAGGGTATTAGCCGGTTGAATATGACCAAACCGCTCACCGTGCACGCGGGAGATCGGCTCCCACTGGTCCATGTTCTGCACATACACTCGTGTACGCACGACGTCCTCCAACTTGCCACCTAGAGATTGAATAGCACCTTCGATTTTGTCGATCACAAAGTGGGCCTGCGCAGCAGGGTCATCACCACCAATACAGCGCTTACCATGAGTGGCCGTGGTGCCTGATATCAGTATACGATCACCAATGCGAACTGCCCGACTAAAGCCTGCCAGATCTTCCCAGATAGTACCGCTGAGTGCTTTTTGACGATTCTTACCGGTAGAGAATACTGGAAACGGAGCCGGTAGTTTATCCAAGTGATGGCTCAAATCGCCAGAAGCTGTAAGGAAGGGTGGTTTGCGGTATTCATCCCCGCAGTTTCCAGGGATGGCATTCAGTGTACCCAAAGCCTCACCGATAGCTGCCTGATCCTTTGCTGTCAACTCAAAGGAAAACAGACGTAGATTATCTTCAATACGGTTACTCTGGCCGAGTCGTGCACCAATAATGACGCCCCCAACGACATCTTGCTCGAGCATGTATCGGCACGCAATATTCGAAATCGACACCTCCTTCGCCTTTGCCAGGGTATCAAGTGTACCAAGCAGGGCCTGGAATTGTTCCCAACCACCAGCCTGATCGATGAAGCGTTTGTATTTCATTTGCGACCAGGTGTCCATCTGATCCGCAGGTCGGTCTTTTTGCCCAAGCCAGCGTTCACTCAACATGCCTCCAGCCAAGGTTCCAAAGGCCAGGATCTTTACTCCATGTTGCCGGCAGACCTCCGTCATGGCTCCACTGGCGCGTTGATCTATCAGGGAATAGGAAATCTGATTGGAGACGACCTGAATGCCGCTTTGCAAAACCATATTGAGGTGAGCGGCATCAAAATTGGTAAGCCCTAAATGACGGATCAATCCCTCCTCTTTGAGTTCCTGCAAATAGTACAGATCATCCAACCAACTAGCATCTGCGTAGTTCCAAGCATGATACTGCAGCAAATCAAGCTGATCCATCTGCATACGATCCAGAGAACGCTGGACGGCCGCTCGTACTTTGTCTTTGGACGAAGGCCCAGGCTCCGGCACCCACTTCGTAAACAACTGCACCTGATCTCCTCCTACTCTTTGCCGAAACCGCCCGGTGATAATCTCCGCTGATCCATAATGGTCGGCCATATCGAAGGTGGCCAGACCCGCGTCTAGATAGGGCTGCATAGCACCTGCAGTCTTGTCCAGATCAATTTGCTGGCCATCTCGCTCCATATCGGCGATTTGCCATAAGCCCGTTAGTACTTTGGTGATGTGGAGGTCATCGGCAAGTAGTGTGGTAGGTATTGGATTCATGTAATGTTTTTTAAAAGAGGTATAAGGTACCTGGTACTTAGTACTTGGATTGCATTTCTAAAAGGCATCTCTCTCCTACCAAGTACCTAATACCATGTACTAAGTACCAGAAATTCAGCTAACACGTTCTCTCGCAAGAAGCATTACCAAAGCGAGGAAGCGTATACCGCAAATCATTCCGGAGGCAACTGCTTGAAGGCTTCGTAAACAGAAGTATCGTTCTGCTTGAGCTGGCGCAATTTCCATAGGAAGATGATCGATGCTAAACCTAGTACCAATAGCCAGACCCAGGTTGAGTGGAAATACCAGGCATCGACCTCCGCTTGTAGGTCTTTGGAGGTATGCACCACTAGAAATACCGTCAGCAATACCGCCCCGGATATGGCTAACACCAATTGTAGCGAGCGGTTCTTGAATACTGCTACTTCCTTCGCTAAAGTGGGGTTATAGCGAGGTAGTGATATGACGGTTATGCACATCAGCAGGAAATTCACCAGCATGGCCGTCACCATGATATCAATACCGAGAAAGAAATCTCCTGCCAGGTGGCTACCCAGAATGCCGATACTGGCCATGCCGCCACTGGCAAGCAAGGCAATGTAGGGCGTATTGTACTTGCTATGAATCTTGGCTACCGCCCTGGGAAAGATACCGTCCTCCGCCCAGGCAAACATGAGCCGGGAAACGGACAAGAGCATAGCTGGCAAGTCATTGATCAATGCTATGGCCGCACCTAGGATAATCGCGACCGACCACCCTGGCGATAGGACATAACTCAGCAACCCTGGAGCAGAGATGTCTTTTTGCAGTGCTTCTTCCGCCACAAAGGACCACGGCACTACATGATAAACAGCAGCGGTAAACAAGAAATAATAGGTGCCTACTCCCAAGACCGCAATAGCGATGGCGATTGGCAGATTACGTTGTGGGCGCTTGGCCTCTCCCCCAGCTTGGGCTATGGAATCAAAACCGATAAAACTGGAAAACAGTAATGCAGCTGCCGTGAGCAAGGTACCAAAGCTATACGTGCTTTGGGTCTCAGGAATCTGTCTTCCTTCGCGTTCCAGAAGTTCGGCAGCAAAGGTCTCCGGGCTGAAATAGAAACCGGCTACAATAACGATAAGACCGAGGCCAAACATCACCACCATAAGAGGTATGAGCGTGCGTTCGTAAAAACGTAATCCGACAACATTGATGCCGACAAAGAGCCAGAGCAAAGCTAAAGCCAGAATGAGTCGGACGCTACCTATCTCCAGCCAATTTGCCCAGGCATCCCATTCCAAAGCCACGGCCACATCGCGCACAAAGGGAATAATGATGTAAGAGATTACCCCAATGGCAATCGACAAACCAAACCATTGGGAGAAGCTGGCCACAAACCCTAAATAAGGATTGAGACCACGACTGGCGTAGATATAGCTTCCGCCAGCTCGAGGCATAGCTGAAGCTAAGATGGCATAAGCGCAAGCGGCCAGCAGCGCAGGTATTGCCGCCATCATAAAAGCAGGTAATACATAGGGCCCAATATCTGGCACACTCCGCTGAATCATGAACGGCACTACGTAGACCGAGGCCCCCAGCATCGAACAAATACCGGTGGCCGCTAAGGCCACCAAGCCTAACTGGCGGCTCAAGCCCCCCTTGCTTTGTTGGTTCATCGTTTCGTTTACTATGCTTAGATAATGGTACTCAATATACAACTCATCGTATATTAGGCCAGCAGTTCCACCAAAACCACCTTCATGTTTCGCTTTTCCAAGATCAGTGCTATTGTCGCTGGCTTATGTGCCATCCTCAGTTTAGTGCTGCTACTTATCGGTTATGGTGCCCATGCCGGCATCCCACTTATTCTTTTCTTTTTCTCCCTGGCTTTGGCTTTACGTGGGCATCTCACTTCACGCAGCTACGCCTTTACCGCTTTCATTTTCATGGCGGTCACTGCTGCGATGTATTATCCAGCTCCGTTTGTTAGCATCGGAAGTTTTGATCTCAAGCAGTTGATCATTCCTATTCTCATGGTGATCATGTTTGGAATGGGTACCAATATGAGTGTCCAGGATTTCGTGGGGGTTATTAAGATGCCGCGTGGTGTAATGGTGGGATTAATTTGTCAATTCTCGATCATGCCGCTTTTAGGCTTTACGCTAGCGCGGCTTTCCGGTTTTTCACCGGAGATTGCCGCCGGTATCGTATTAGTAGGTTGTTCCCCAAGTGGGTTGGCCTCTAATGTGATGTCTTATATCGCGAAAGCTAACCTGGCACTGTCATTGACCCTAACGATGGTAGCTACGCTCCTTTCTCCATTGATCACGCCATTCTTGATGGAGAACTTAGCCGGACAGTTAGTGCCCATTGACTTCCTCGTTATGATGTGGAGCATTACCAAAATTGTATTTATTCCGGTAGTGGCAGGCTTGATTTTCAATCATTATGCCCACGGTAAATTCCAGTGGCTAGACCGAGCTATGCCAGTGGTTTCCATGGCTGGGATAGCATTAGTAATTGCGATTATTACCGCAGCTGGCAGAGACTCTTTATTGTCTATTGGTTTTGCCTTGATTGGGGTCGTGGTTGTCCACAATCTCCTGGGGTACGTCTTGGGTTATTGGGCGGGGCGTCTTGGCGGTTTAGATGAACAATCTGCCCGCACCATTGCCTTTGAGGTCGGTATGCAAAACAGCGGGCTTGCATCTGGGATAGCGCTAGAGATGGGTAAGCTAGCCACCACGGGATTAGCGCCAGCAGTCTTTGGTCCGTTCATGAATATCACTGGATCTTCTCTGGCTGCCTATTGGAGAGAACGAGAACCGGAAGATGCTAGGGAGGCAGCGGAAAGCTAAATTTTGAATAGATTTTGTCCTTCCGAAAGGATAAACCGTAATAAACCCTATCCTTGCAGTACTAAGTAAATGGTACTTGGAATTGTAAAGAATTAATCCAAGTACCTTGTACTCCATACAAAGTAACAGTGAGGCAAAGCCTCGCTACTTTTAGGATATTGCTCAAAACACGCTTGGCTCATGTACCCGGATTTATCCTACGTATTCCACGATCTAATTGGCACCCAGGCTGATAACTGGCTCAGCATTTTCAAGACCTTTGGCCTACTCGTTGCCTTGGCCGTACTTACTGCTGCTTATCTGCTACGACTCGAATTGCAGCGGCGCGCAGAAATCGGACAGTTCAAAGGAGTGCCTGGTAAGATAATCCGCAACGCCCCACTCACCACACAAGACTACATCCTGAACGCCCTCTTTGGATTCATTGTAGGCTTCAAACTCATCTACATTGCCCAGCATATGGATCAGATGCAGGCAGACCCTTCCGCTATTGTCCTTTCGGCAAAGGGAAGTTGGCTGGGTGGCATCCTTGGTGCAGGCTTGCTTACAGCCTACTATTACTATTTGGATCAGAAGCAAAAAGCAGAAGGTCCTCAGGAAATAATGAAGGATATCTTTCCGCACGATCGGATCATGGACATCTCTACGGTTGCGGTTATTTCTGGGGTAGTTGGAGCGAAACTATTTACGGTAGTAGAGCAACCACAAGCCTTTTTCGCAGACCCTTGGGGACAACTCCTATCAGGGGATGGATGGACTATCTACGGTGGATTAATTGGCGGTTTTGTTGGCGTTTACATCTACCTACGTAGGAAGAACATTCCAGCGTTACCGGTCATGGATGCTGTAGCTCCCGGTCTGATTGTTTCTTATGGTGTAGGCCGAATGGGTTGCCACTTTTCTGGTGACGGCGACTGGGGCATTCCCGCTGCGGCACAACCGGATTGGTGGTTCCTACCAGATTGGCTCTGGGCCTATGATTATCCTCGCAATGTACTGAACCGAGGTGTAGAGATGTCTGAATGTGTAGGCAAATACTGTAGTCATTTGGCACCTCCAGTATACCCCACATCCGTTTATGAAACTACAATGGCCTTCACGATCGGTCTTATCCTTTGGTCATTGCGCAAGAAGGTTACGCCCTGGCCAGGACTGTTGTTTGCCATTTACCTCATCTTCAATGGTATCGAACGCTACTTTATCGAAGGTATTCGAGTAAATGATCGCCACGAAGTGTTAGGCGGTTTTACCCAGGCCGAGTTCATTGCCGTTATCTTGGCCACTATAGGTGTGGTGTGGACGGCCTGGCTGCTGCTTACTAAGAAGAATAAATAGTAAAGTAGACACAGGGGCTAGTTAATCTGGCACGAGATTACCCTTCAAGGGCTGCCAGGATAATTCATCTGCCTCATCTTTAAAATTTCGGAAAAACACTTCGCTGGTGATGCATAACTCCTCAGAAGTAGCTTCAAATCTAACTTCTCCGCCACAGACATGCCCGCAATGGTAGTAAAACCTCCCATCCTGATCCCTGGCGATGGTAACGTCCCCAATGCGGTGATCTTTGTGCCTGGAGTGGGAGATAACATATATCCAATCTCCAGTTTCAAATTGAATCAAACTTGGGCCCAACACCTCGGTGAATTGATAGATAAGGCTGTCCTTAACCTGAGCATCCAAGGTTAGCACGGTACTTACTGTATCAGGATTTATTCTTCTTATTGCTTTACGCGTTTGCCTCACATAATCCTTGCGAACACTTGGCAGTACCTTAAACCTTGAAAAACCCTGAGCGGTGGATACTTGAGAGAACAATGCCAGAAATAGCAGAAACAATAGCAGTCTGAGCGCTAGTCCGTGTGTTTTCATCTGTTTAAAAATTATCCGCAGCTGCGCATTTTGCAGATAATTTTCTGCACATATGTAACCGCTGCACTCTCACATGGAGATTTATTAATCATTCCCTAGTGTGAGAATTATGATTAATAAATCTCATGCTCGTTTCCATATGATATGATTGAGGCTACCTATTTCACCCACTCCAAAATAACAAATAGAGTTGGCTTCCCTAAGCTAGCTGAGCGAAAAGAACGGCAATCCGCACTATTCGACTTTCGTTAGACTAAGTCCTTGATCACCTGCTCAATTACATCAGCAGTATGCTCCCAAGTGTAGGTAGCAGCCCGTCTTAGACCTTTGGAAGATAGCTCTGTCCTAAGAGCAGCATCTTCAGCAAGGCGCTGTAGGCCCTCAGCGATTTCATCCACTTTTTTAGGGTCTACCAAGAGGGCAGCATTTCCTGCCACCTCCGGCATAGAACTCACCGATGAGGTCATTACAGGGACGCCGGCCTGCATCGCTTCAATAATAGGTACGCCGAATCCCTCAAATAGGGACACATAAGTCAAGGCTAATGCTGAGGCTGTAATCCGAGGGAGTTCTTCATCGGAGACATAGCCCAAAAAATGGATGTCGTTCTGAAAAGCCGACTGATCGTAAGCCGCTTTTATATCACTGTTCTGCCAAGCAAACCGGCCGCCGATTAGCAACTTGGTTGAGGCTGCAGAACGAGATTTAAACAGATCAAATGCCTTCAGCAACCGGACAATATTTTTGCGCGGATGTAGTGCCCCCAGATAAAAGAAGTACTCCTGGCCATCTGCATATTGTTGACGCACCTTGGTTTGCTCTTCCCCATCTAGTGGGATAAACCTGGGGTGTGCAGCATTACCTGCCACTCGGATCTTATTCCTAGGAATACCATAATGATTACTTATATCCTCTCGACAAAAGTTAGATACCGTAACGACGTTATCCGCCCTGTTTAGATAGCGAGGAACAAAGTACTGATAATACCAACGTACCAACTTTGGGATTTGCAGCGGATAATGCACATGAGCAATATCATGGGTAACCATTACAGTAGGTACAGAAGAGCGCAAGGAACAATAACCATCCATACTTAGGAATACATCCGGTTTGTAGCGAGCCAATACCATGGGTACTGCCCATTCAAACCACAAATACCATAGAATGGGGTGCCGACTTGGAGGTGGTACCACCACCGCCTTAACCTGTGGGCCATAAAGGAAGGAGTCGTCATAAGGACGATCAAACAAGAAGATGAATTCGTGCTCTGGATGACGTTCCACCAGGCGCTGTAACACCTCATGTTTGAAGCGCCCGATACCTTCCAAGCGGTGAGGCAATAATAAGCGGGTATTTACGGCAATGCGCATGCCGCGAATATAGCGAATTATATAACCCGACTGGCCTTGTTATTGCGCAGAAGACTATGTGCAGTTTCTTAGCGAAAATACCGCTCCAGTCGATTCAGAAAGTCTTGCCGGCGGCTGTTGGCTACAGCGAGGCTAGTATCTCCTTCCAATACAACATACCCTCCTTTGCCCCGCACGTAGCGGTTGAGGTAATCTATATTGATGATGTAGGAGCGATGAATTCGCACGAAGCGATAAGGTGCAGCCAGACGGTCTTGCATGTCTTGTAAGGTTCTGCAAACGAGTAGGCGTTCGCCAGAACTAAAATGCAGAAAGGTGTAATTACCTGCGGCTTCCAAATAGCGAATGGTCTCAATACGCTCGAAGCGTAGACCTTCGGCAATAGGTAAAGCAATTTTTGATGCGGATGCAGCAATAGGTAATGGTAAGTTAGCGGGAGTGCGCGCTGATTGTTTTCCGGAGATAGCAGTCATATTACATGTGTGTTTTGTTCTCCGATATTACGCCCACATTAAACGAACTGCAACCCAAAAAGAGCCGAAAAGTCAGGTTCTTGATTTTAACAGAAAAGGAGGTATTGTCTCGTTATTTACCCGATTAATCGGTAATTTGACCACTATAACAAAGCAATAGAACTGCCCGAACCAGTATGCCCAAAACACCATCTAGCAGACTGTTTGACCTCATCAAATCGCTTTCCGGCTCGGAAAAGCGGTACTTCAAAGTGATGAACAAGGCCGAAAGTAACAGCAAGTACTGGTTACTTTTCGAAGCTATTGAAGAACAAGAGGAGTTTGATGATGAGGCATTACAGAAGGTAGTTTACGGGCAAGAGCCGGTCCAAAGTCGCAAGTATTCGGAGTTAAAAGCCTACCTCTATGAGCTTATCTTAAAGAGCTTGCAACAGTACGATGAGCAGACCTCCATTGACTATCAACTCAAGACCAGCCTCCAAAGTGTGCGATCGCTATATCGGCGTTGGTTACTTCCAGACTGCAAGCAGTTATTGAAAAAGGTAAAAAAGACTGCGCTGAAACATGAACAATTTGCGACTGTACTAGAAGTACTCGACTGGGAGAAGAAGCTGGCTTACGCCAGTGCAGATATTAACTACTTCGATGCTCATCTAAGTAAAATACAGGAAGAAGAAGCGCTGTACCTGCGCCAGATGAGTAATATCAAGATGTACCAGGGCTTGTTCTACCAGCTCTATCTTATGGTGCGTAAGAACACCGTCCGCTCACAAGAAGGTCGCGAAAAACTGCAGCAACTCGCGCAACATCCTTTATTAGCATCCGAAGATGAATGTCTTTCCTTCAGGGCGCGAATTCTCTACTATCGCGCACATGCTCTGTTGGAATATCAGTTACGCAATCGTGCAGGGTTTCACCAGCACTGCAAACAATTGGTAGCCTTAGTAGAAACACGGCCTTTCCTACTGCGGGAAGATGCAGCGGAGTACATTTCGATACTCAGCAATTTTGCTACTAGCTGCGGGTATATGGGACAGTACGATGAAATGCGAGTAGCACTGCGTAAACTAAAGGCGGTCAAGCCCAAGACCATCGATGATCAGTTAAAAACCCATCGGCAGTATTATACCAACTACTTCGGTCTCTGTATCAATACGGGTAATTTTGAGGAAGGCCTAACAGTATTGCAAGGTCACTTGAAAGAACTGAAGAAGTTAGATAAGAATCTGTTTGAGCGCAGTAGCTTCTATTTCCAATACGTCTACATTTACTTCGGGGTAGAAGATTACGATCAAGCCCTAACTTATCTAAATGAATGGCTTAATCTACCGCGTTCTGTGGAACAGCAAGATCTTCAGCACCTGGCTCGCTTACTGAATTTGATCATCCACTTTGAGCTAGAGAATACGATACTCTTGACTTCCCTACTGCGATCTACGCAGCGAAGCCTTCAGAAGAGTGGACGTTATAATACGTTTGAACAGTTCTTTGTGCAGTGCTTAAGACAAGCTAATCAGTCGCCGGGAAGTAGAGAGCGAAGAGCCATCTTTCAAGATAACTTAGCGCGTTTCCAGCAACTCACCCTAGGCCCATCAGATAAGGCCATGCTCAGGTTCTTCAATTTTGCGTGCTGGCTGGAGGCAAAAGCAAGTGGAACTACTTTTGCTTCCGTGGTACAAAGCCAAGCACAGCAAACCGCCTCTTAAGGGCGTCTTTTCACTAAACCAGTTTGAGGAGCAGTAGTAGTATTGCCTTGTGGGCCACCTACTAGGAAGTTACCAATACCGTCGTCGAAGCGAATATCAATTTCGTCCCAACGTACGGAAAGAGAGCCTGCAGATACTACACCTGACATCTCGCGGTAGCCACCCTTCACTTTATGAAGTGCTTCGCGATTTAGTGCGGTAGGAAGTTTTTTGCGGTTGTTTGCGTTCTTCTGGTCCATAATCAGATCGTGTTTTATACCGAAGTCGAATCAGTTTGGATATTCAAACTGTATTCGCTTCGAGTATATACTCGCTCGAAGAAATTTGGCAAAGCCAAAGGCACTTCGTAAGCGGTATACAAGAGATAAAGAGCTACTTTGCCTAAATTAAAAATACCGGCAATTCGCAGCAAAACCAAACCCATTTTTTGAAAAAGTCAGGTTGCTGATCTTATTCTCTATCCGTTGCTAAAGTCGATTTCTGTATTGTCGCCGATATTCAGGCTTTGCCGTAGGCCGGTAATAGAAGTATCATTCCCTACCACTGAGCGTTGTAGAATCACCTCCTTAATACTGGTGTAGTTACCAATAATGGAGTTTTTTAGGATTGCATTATTAACCTGAACATTCGAGCCAACGGTTACGTGCGGCCCAATGATACTATTAGCGATCTTACAATCCTGTCCGATACTAACCGGATGGATGATAATCGAATTCTCAAGATTAGGAATATCCCTGGAAGCAAATCCTTCCCGATCCAGGAAGATTGCGTTTGTTTCGAGCAGTACTTCCCGCTGGCCACAATCAAACCAGTTATCAACTGGATAAATTTCAAAGTGAACGTCCTTTTCCACCATCCGCATCAAAGCATCGGTCAGGGGATAGTTATCATCCGTTTTGATCTCGCGGCTAATGTTGAAGTCCAGCGCATCTAACAGTAAGTCCACCTCCTTGATCTTATAGACTCCCACCATAGCAAGGTCGGACTTAGGAATACGTGGCTTTTCTATCAGTCGGTTAACAGTACCATTCTGTTTGAGCTCAACAATACCAAACTGCCGTGGGTCTGTCACTTTGCGAACGGCCAGACAAGAATGCTCATTTCGCACAATCTCTTGAATGTTAGCATCAATGATAACATCACCAAAAAAGATGATGATCTCCTCTGCATCCGCAAATGTTTCACGAGCCATCCAAAGCGCATGGCCAGATCCTCGCCGATCCAACTGAACAACAAACTCTGCATTCAGGTCGGGATAAGCTTCCTGGATATAGGATTGGATTTTTTCGCCGAGATAACCGATAATAAACACAAACTCCTCCACCCCTACCTCTAAGAGTTGGTCGATAATAAAGGAAATGATCGGCTTTCCGGCTACCGGAATCAGCGGCTTAGGTTGGGTATACGTCAACGGACGTAAGCGTTTTCCGGCCCCCGCAACGGGGATAACTGCTTTCATAGCGGGCTTAGCAATATTGTTGATTCTCTAAGGCGATCTAAGGTACGTATTTGCTGGGGAAATCGAGTATGTTTTGGAATAACACTAAGATCAAGAGTACTAACAAGCAAGACTTAGGCAGAACACGGAAGTCCTACCACGACCCACTCCTCGCCATCAGGAGCCTGGTATTGGTGCATATCTATGAAGCCCACCTTTTGGTGTGCACGGATCGAACGGGTATTACGAGTGGAGATCTCGGTAATGATCAATTCGAAATCTTTTGACATTCGCTTTTGCATTTCACGGTAAAGCCCTGAAAACACGCCTTGTCCGCGAAAATCTTTGGCAACGCACACCTGCCCCATCAAGATGTAGGGTATATCTTTCACCACACGCCCTTCCCACTGCAGTTGATCCACTAAAGCAAATAATGGCTTCAGAATGGGAATGCGTTCGTCAAAACTTCTAGTCATACTTAACGCATAACCAGCCAGCTTATCATGGTCTTTGGCAATGGTGTGGGCACAGGCATTATTCATATCTCGCAGTAACGGCAGATCATGCTCTACCGTTAGGAAGCCCTGTTCAATAGCTTCTTGCTTGCTGATGCTCTTAGGTAGGTTCTCTTGCTGCAGACGCAAGAGAGCAGGCAGATCATCATCCGTAGCTGCGAGATATTGCAACATAACTTAGAACATTTTGGCCTGTCCGTTATCATCGAGATCAAACTCGATGCTATCGCCCGCGCTTAACTTATCTGATTGGTCAGCAGCTGGTTTCTTCTCTGTCTTAGCCGCAGCTTTCTTCGGTTGCCGCTTTGGAATAGTGATTTTCACATCTTCCAACTTATTACCCAGCGACTTCCAGCCTTTCACATCAATGAACTCGGCCAAGGCTACTTCTTTTTCTACTTTACCTTCCTTGGTTCGGTAATTGTAAGCTACTGTTGGCGCTTCTTCTACCGAGGCAAACAGGAGTTTGGTTTGCTTATGCTCTGTTAGGAACGGATAGCGTTGTCCGAGCTTGGAGGTCTCCACCTTGAAGCGCTTCACCATAGTCCACTTGCGCTCTCCTTCATAGTAGACCGCTGAGATAACAACAGCATCTGTGTACTTTCCTACGTGGAAGAGCTCTTTGGGCTCAAACTTCTTGTTCAGATCTAGTTCCATGAGCTCATAGCTACCATCGGTATAGACCGCTAACACTTGATCGCCGGTATCAAATGCTCCCAGGAACAATCCGCGCTCATCTTTATTCAAACGACCACTAACTTCATCCATCCAGATTTTCATGGCACCTAGCGTAGACTTACCTACCTCTTTCAGGATAATCTTACGTACACCGTAGCGAGTCATAATATTCCCCTTGGATCCACGGCCTTTGATAGCAATTTCTCCAAAATCGATATCAAAGTTCTTGATGCGAGCCTTCGCATTTGGTGAAAGCTGAACATTGATAATTTCCGCTTCCCCGTTAGGGTTAGCACTGAAGTAAAGTACCTTATTGAGCTTATGCCCGGTGGTTAGATCGTATTCTTTATCGCGCGTAATGGCTGTAACATTAAAGCGCTTGATCATGGCCCGCCCTGTCTTGGCGTCTACGTAAGCCATATTGTAGGTGGTACGGTCATCCCCTTTCTTCCAGACAGCTACGTGGATGATATTCTTTCCGACGAAAGTCTTGTCTGCAATACGGGTAACGACGAATTTACCGTCCCTACGGAACACGATTACATCATCGATATCCGAGCAATCAGTAATAAAGTCGTCCTTCTTTAAGCTCATACCTACAAATCCTTCTTTCAGATTTGCGTAGAGCTTGGCGTTATTAACCACCACCTGTGCAGGCTGTACCTTTTCAAAGGTGGTAATCTCTGTCTTACGATCTTGGTCCTTACCGTACTTCTTAAGCAAGTGCTCAAAGTAGGCAATCGCGTAGGCCGTCAGATTAGCCAGGTCGTGTTTTACCTGAGCTAGTTCTTCCTCCAATTTGGCAATTTGCTCTTCTGCCTTGAAGGTGTTGTACTTGGAAATTCGCTTAATCTTGATTTCCGTCAAGCGAACAATATCGTCTTCTGTAATGTCGCGTAGCAGTGGCAGACGATCATCCCCAGCCTTAGTCTTTTCACCAGGAACACGTACGTACTTGCGTAGACCTTTTTCAATGATCTCCAATACTGCTTCCCAGGTCTCTGCTTCCTCGATATCACGATAGATACGCTCACCGATGAAGATCTTCTCTAAGCTGGCGAAATGCAGCTTTTCCTCCAGTTCCTTCTGCCGGATCTCCAACTCCATCTTCAGGAGTGCCTTCGTGTGATCGGTAGAAATACGCAACAGCTCCTCCACAGTGAGGAAGTGCGGCTTATCATCGATGATTACACAAGCGTTAGGAGAGATTGACAGCTCGCAATTAGTAAAAGCATAGAGTGCATCCACCGTCAGATCAGGGGATACGCCGTTGGCTAGCTCAATAGCAATCTCTACATCAGCAGCGGTATTATCCGTAACACGCTTGATCTTGATCTTGCCTTTATCATTGGCTTTGATGATGCTATCGATCAAAGAGGTCGTAGTCACACCAAATGGCAACTCGCGGATCGCCAGGTTCTTATTGTCGATCTTTTCAATCCGGCAACGCACCTTCACGCGGCCTCCACGTTTACCACCCTGGTAATCGGTTACATCGATCATCCCGCCGGTATGGAAATCGGGGTAGATCTTAACGCGCTTCTCCTCCAGGATTTTGATGGAAGCTTTGATCAGTTCATTGAAGTTATGCGGAAGAATCTTAGTGCTCAGACCTACCGCAATACCCTCTGCCCCCTGGCTCAATAACAATGGAAACTTGACCGGTAGGTGAACCGGCTCTTTCTTCCGGCCATCGTAAGATAGCTGCCAATCGGTTGTTTGTGGATTGAAGGCCACTTCCAGCGCAAACTTGGTCAGGCGTGCCTCGATATAACGGGAAGCGGCCGCGCGATCACCGGTCCGAGAATCCCCCCAGTTACCCTGTGGATCAATAAGAAGATCTTTTTGCCCAAGGTTTACGAGGGCATCACCGATAGCGGCATCACCGTGAGGGTGGTACTGCATGGTTTGGCCGATGATGTTAGCCACTTTGTGATAACGACCATCATCCATCTGCTTCATCGCGTGAAGTATCCGGCGCTGAACAGGCTTCAGCCCATCCAAAACGGCTGGTACGGCACGCTCTAGAATTACATAACTGGCATAATCCAGGAAGTAATCCTTGTACATTCCTCGTAGGGTAACAATATTGTCTCCTCCGCCCATTTGGGCTTGTCCATTCTTGTCAGGGTCCTGCGTTTGGCTCATAAATATTGCTTCACAAATACCTGTATCTACTTAGATCCAGGTGCTTTTCTTCTACTGCTTATTGATTGTATCGCGAACGAATTAGTTTAAATATTCAAACCTCTTTCGCCCCGAGTATATACTCGCCGGAACAGGTACTAGCTTCGCTAAAACTCTTTCCTATGCGGTATAAAAGCCGAAGATAAATAATTCAAGCAAAGTTAAGCAAAAGACAATTTTTAAACAAATAATTTATTAAACAAGACCCAACTGAATTCCTGTTGATTAAAGCTAGCGCAAGTAGGACTTCATCAGCGTTTTATAGCATTATATGGCAATTTCATCCACATTAACACTTTTGCCAAGCATCCATTTTCGTTATTCTGCATCTTTGTAAAGTCAATCCTTTACAACCATCTCCTAAAAAGGGGCGTAAAGGGACTCTTTTTTATATCCGACTGTTGTAATTCATTGATAAACACAAAGCTGTGCAGTACTGCATAGGCTTAGGTTATTCAATAAATTACACCGAAAACCTGCGTTATGAATCACCCACCTTACTGTCTCCTGGCGGTAGCATTTTTGCTATTGTGCCCATCCTTATTTTCTCAAACCATCATAAAAGGCACTGTCTTGGACGGAGATCAAACTCCCTTGTCCTATGCTGGTGTTATGTTGCTCAATGCTAGTGACTCACTCCTGGTTAAAGGAGCCGTGACCGAAGATGATGGTAGCTTTATGTTTGAAGAAGCGCCCGCCGGCGAATATCTCTTGGGTATTAGCCTCATCGGTTATGAAGATCTCTTCTCTGCCACATTCGAGATTTCAAATAACGAAAGTGAGCGCGATCTCGGTGCCTTCCGTATGCAAAGCGGAGCACTCGAATTAGAAGAAGTAGAAGTAGTGGCGAAGAAGCCACTCTTTGAGCAACGAATCGACCGCCTCGTAGTCAATGTCGCTCAAAGTGTCACAGCTGCCGGAAGTACGGCACTGGAAGTACTGGAACGATCCCCAGGAGTTATCGTTAATCGACAGAGCAATAGCATTGCCATCAGTGGTAAGGCTGGCGTAATCGTAATGATCAACAACAAGATAAGTCGCCTCCCTGTAGAGACGATTATTCAGATGTTGGACGGCATGCCCGCGGATAATGTGGACCGAATCGAGCTTATCACTACCCCACCCGCCAACTTTGATGCGGAAGGGAATGCTGGTATCATTTCCATTATTCTTAAGAAGAACTTAGAAGAAGGATTAAATGGCGCGGTGAATGCCTCCCTTGGATATGGCGCCAACGAAAAGTACGGTAGCAATATCAACTTCAACTACCGTAATGGTGCCTGGAATCTCTACGGCGACTACGGCTATGACTTCAATCATACTGAACAACAGTTCACTAACTACCGCTCTGTCCTTTCAGAAGGCGTACTATTGGAGAACGACAATGTCAGTGATCGAGACCCTACCCTTGAGAATCAGAACGCCCGTCTTGGTGTCGATTTTCAACTAAGTGACCAGACCGTTATAGGTATCCTCGGCACCTGGTCCGAGCGGGATTGGCGAATGGATGCAATCAATACCATCAATCGTTTTGAAGACCGTGAACTAGTAGACCAACTGATCATTGACAACCGTGAAACCAATCTTTGGACAGCCTGGCTGGGCAACCTCAACGTACAGCATGAATTCAAGGCCGGCGGGCGCCTGACTTTCGACTTGGATTACGCCAATTACCAAAACTCCAACCCTACGGACTACCTCAACCAGTTCTTCGACTCAAAGGGTATTCTCACCTCCGAAGAGGAAGTGAGAGTAGGTAAAACGACGCCTATTGATATCTATGTAGGTAAGCTCGACTTTACCCGTGATCTTGCGGAAGGCATAAGCTTCGAGGCCGGTGTGAAGGGGACGCTCTCTGAATTCAACAATGATTTTTCGGTGGAAAACCTGATTGCGGATGAGTGGATCAGTGATGACCAATATACCGCCGAGTATACTTTAGAAGAAAAAATTGGAGCGGCCTACACTTCTTTGTCCTGGCAGATCACTCCGAAGACTGGAGTCAAAGCAGGGCTTCGTTATGAATACACTGACTCCAACTTGGGCACACTTGATGAACCCGACATCATTGACCGCGAGTACGGCAATTTATTCCCAAGTGTATTCGTCTCTCAAGAACTAGCCGACAACCAACAAGTATCTGTTTCCTATAGTCGGCGAATTAACCGCCCAGCGTATACCAACCTGGCGCCCTTCGTCATCTTCTTGGACCCGAATACTTTGTTGACCGGTAATGTCACTCTACAACCTGCCTTTAGCGACAACTTTAGCTTCAGCTATCGTTTGAAGAGCTGGTTCTTCAATGTCAATTATGGCTACGCGGACAATGCCATTTCTGGTTTCCAGCCGCAGGTCGATCCTGAAACAAATCAGCAAGTCAATTCTGCTGTTAACCAGGATTATCGCCAGGATGTTGGTCTGAGTATTTCCTTCCCGGTCCAGGTCACCCCTTGGTGGTCCATGCGGAACAACCTTGTTGGTTTCTGGCAGGACAATCAATTCACCATCGATGGTCAGGAAGTACGCTCTAACGGTAGCACTTTCCGTGGTAACACCACCCAGACCTTCCAGCTTCCAGGAGAAATAAATCTGGAAATCAATGGTTTCTTTATGTCGCCGGTTGCTTTTGGTTTAGTGAAATCGAAGGCCTTTGGGGATATTGCTATTGGTCTGCAGAAATCGTTGAGTGACCGCAGTAGCTTGCGCATCAATGGCGCTAACCTTTTAGAAGGAAACTGGGAATCAGAAGCCAACCAACCAGAGATCAACCTAAACTATCGCGGCAAGTTTGGCTTTGCAGAACGCCGTATACGTGTCACCTATACCTACAACTTTGGTAGTAGCAGCGTTAAAGCTGCTAGAAATCGCCAGACCGGATCGGCAGATGAAAGAGGTAGGGTAAATAACTAAAAAGGAAAAGCCGTCCTGCATTTCCAAGAACTGGAAAACACAGGACGGCTATTTTCATAGGCAGCTGTCAGGAAAGAAAAGACATTTGCCCTCGGTATTTTAGTACTTCAGTACTCGTGCTCCACGGTATCCACCTTGCAGACCTTCAAGCACGACTTGGTACATACTAGCAGGCATATCATTCATCATGATTTGCTCAATTGCTTGCGGCTCTTCAATTACCACTGTTCTCATTAATTGGCCATTGATACCAAAAACGGATACCCGCATGCCTTGCTCCAGGTAAATCTCAGGTGTTTGGATGTTCAATACATCCTGTACTGGATTAGGGAAGATGGTACCCTGTGGAAGTAGGTTAGTACATAGCTCAATATCGTAAGCTAAGCCGGCCAAGTCCAAAGAGGCACAAATATCACCGCCACCTTGAATAAGTAAACTGTTTACTGCGAAAGCAGAAGTGACTCCTGGTTCTACAATACTCAAATCAAGAGTAGTTGGATTGTAAACCAAGGTATGAGCCGTAAAGCGTCCGGTGGTATTCACCGTAAACTCCGTATCTGTACTTACTTGCTCAATAATCAAGCCATTGCCAGATGTAAGTACGTAAAGCACCTCGTAGTTATCCGGCACGACTGGAGGGTTCAACTCCTCAAAATCGATCAAAGCTGCACCATTTTCAAGGCAAGGACCATTGGTTGTTTTTAGAACTCCTGCTTCGGCCTCACAGGGACATTCCTCTACCTGAAATGGAGCACCTGCTACATCTAGGGCAGCACAAATATCGCCACCACCTTGAATCAACAGACCGTTTACATCAAAACCGGTCGTAACACCGAACTCCACAATACTTAGATCCAGGGTTGTAGGATCATATACCAAGGTATGGATCGTGAAGGTACCCGTTTCATCTACCGTGAATTCAGGTTCTGCATTCACCGCTTCAATCACCAAACCTGAGCCTGATGTCAAGACGTAGAGTACAGAGAAACCATCTGGCACAACCGGATCATCTACAATACCTGCAGCCAGTTCTACCGTACCATCCAGGCAATCATGATTGAGCGGGCTGAGTTGACCTGCTTCTGCTGCGCATGGACATTCTTGCACATCGAAGTGCGCACCAAAAACGTCTAGCGCACCACAGATGTCGCCACCGCCTTGAATCAGTAAACCGTTTACGTCGAAACCAGTCGTTACGCCAAACTCTACAATACTCAGATCCAGGGTCGCAGGATCATATACCAAGGTATGGATGGTGAAAACACCGGTCTCG